>LJUC01000062.1 GCA_001303695.1 Phycisphaerae bacterium SM23_30 | reverse complement strand
TCATATCTTTTTCGATGAGTTGATATATTACTTGTCCCTGCTCATCGATATTCAACAGAAAGACATCGTTTTGCATATTCTCAACTTTTTCAAAAGTCGCTAAGGCGTTGAGCTTGCCGGACTGGTAGATGGCAAAGCAAATCATGCCGGGAATAATAAAAATAAAGACGGGCAAAAGCTTGAGAAAGGAGGCGAAGATACTTCCGCGACGCGCCATCCGTTCATTGGGAGCGCCCAGGGCGCGCTGGACGATATACTGGTCGGTGCACCAGTACCACAGGCCGATCACCGGGGCACAAAACAACATGCTGAGCCAGGGATACCTATCGTTAAAATACCAGGCCATCCTGCCCGATTGAACCATATCTCCATTTGCATTAAGGGTAGTGGTTACCTCATGGACCGGCGCCCAGGTGCCTTCCACGCCATCCGGCACCAGCGGTTTCCAAAGATTGAACATATCGGAGCCGCAGATGTCGTGCAACTGATACCAGCCGCCCAGCTTTACCAATCCAAAGATGGTTACCATAATCGATCCGAAGACCAATACAAACGTCTGCAGCGCCTCCGTATAGGCCACCGCCCGCAGTCCGCCCAAAACGGTGTACAAGCCGGTAAGAATTATTACCAAAAACGAGCCAATCCAGAAGCTATCCAGGGTAATCGAATCAACGGTCAGCTTCAGTTCCGGCAACAACACGCTGAATACGATTCCCCCGGCAAAAATTCCCACGGCGATCTTGGTCAAAATATAAGCCACCAGGGAAATTATCGACAATACCCATCGGGACCAGGGGGAGAAGCGTTTTTCGAGAAATTCGGGCATGGTAAAAACTTTTGATCTCATGAAAAACGGCACAAAAACCCAGGCTAACACAAGCAGGCACCAGGCGTGCAGTTCATAATGGGCCATGGCCACTCCGTCGGAGCAACCCGATCCGGCCAGGCCTACCAGGTGTTCCGAGCCGATGTTAGAGGCAAAAATTGACGCTCCGATAATGAACCAACCGAGGTGGCGACCGGCGAGAAAGTAATCGTCGGCGGTGTCTTTGCCTTTGCGGATCACCCACCAGGCCAGACCCAAAAGAATGCCAAAGTACAAACAAATAACGATCCAATCCCATGATCCAAAAGAGCCGCCTTCGACTGCCAAAATCTGAAATGATCCCATGCGGTCATCCTTTCTTTCTTGTCGTTGTTCTCATTTAAATATGTCGATAAATATCCCAGCCCAGATAATTCTCCAGTGCTTCAGCGACGGCTTCGGCTTTTTGCGAGAGATTAACCGCCACGTGATGCTCAAAGCCGTTTATACAAATAAATTGCAGCAAGGTCTGCAAATTGGGAATCTTGGCCACCCCGTAGCCTCCGAACGTTTCCAGCGGATCGTTCGTGAATTCACCCTGGCCTAGATAACCCTGAATCACTCCGGCAGCATCGTTGGTTGTTAATCGGCAAAACGTCATCGGCGACGGCTTGATCTGACCCACTATGGTGCCCCAGGTGTTTTCTTTACCTACCGAGCCGGCGATAATCTCCTGAAAATCAATTGTGGCCTTTTGGAAAAATGACCGGGGCAAATTACTGCAGTGAAAACATACGCACTTGTCGGGATTGTCCTGGCAATTATTATTCCAATCTAAAAGTGCACTCGGTGTTCCGCTAGCCAACTGCAAAAGGTACATCCCCACCAAACCCATAATATCTACTTCACACGCACTGGGTTTGCCCAGATACTCCCCCATCATACTCATCTGGACGCAGCTGCAAATCCCGAAATTCTCCTGTAGGCTTGTCCAGCACTGTATCGCCGTACCGTCCAGTTCCCATTCTGCTACCCAGCGATCCACCACCGCTCCGAATTTCGCCAGGCGCAACATCGAGACCTGGGGAACCGATCCGGATTCGGCGTATTCCTTGATCGCCACCAGCTTATCCCGGACGATTTTGTCATCATCCTTTAATGCCTCCGCCTGCCCCAGGATTTCCGAAAGATCGATCGTTTCCACTGAAATCCCCGTTAGCTCCAATAGCTTTTCACTAAAGCGCACCGTGTTAAACGCCCCCGGCCGCGCCCCTATCGCCCCAAACCGGGAATTCTTCAAACCCTTGACGATGCGGCAGGTTGCGGCAAAATCTTCCAGATCCCGAACAAATTCCTCTGAGCTAACCGACACCGTATGTGAGTTGGTCAACGAAAAGTTTATGCCCGCCTGCCTAAGATTATTACAGGTGCTGATCTTGCCGCAAAATGAATCCCGGCGTTGGCCCATCATCATTTTTCCCGGTTCGTCCGGTTCAGCCTGAATCAGCACCGGAACTTTCAAACCCGACAGCTTAATGGCCTCCATCACTCCTTTCTCATCCCCGAAATTGGGCAGCGTCACAATGATCCCGTCGATCTCATCTGCTTTCCTGGCAAACAGCTCGGCACATTTCTTTGCCTCTGCCAGCGTCTCTACTGCCCCATATTTTGTCTCTGTTGCGTCCGGTGTTACAGCTTTAAAGCCGTTTTTCTTTAATGCTTTTAAAATATCCTCCCGTCCCTGCTGCGCCAAAACATCCGGAAAAAATCCCCGGTTGCCCACGATCACCCCAAAAGTTGTTTTTTTCATAGATCTAATCCTTCCATTCTAAATTATTTCTGGCCGTAGTAAGCATTTTTGCCGTGCTTGCGTAAATAATGTTTGTCTAAAAGAACCTGCGATATCACTTTTTGTTGCGGATTGATGGCTAGAGTTCCCGTCGCTATCAGCGCCACCTGTTCTAAAACCACCGCTGCTTCCACCGCCTCTGCTGCTGTTGGCCCCCACGTAAACGGCCCGTGATTCGCCACCAGTACTGCAGGCATCTGCTGCGGATCCAAAGTGCAAAATCGACGCACTATCGATTTACCGGTATTGATTTCAAAGTCGCCCTCGATCTCTTCGCTACTCAAAGGCTCGGTCACCGGCACCGCTCCGTAAAAATAATCGGCGTGGGTCGTTCCCAGGCACGGAATCTCCCGACAGGCTTGAGCCCACGTGGTCGCCTGCGGCGAATGAGTGTGACATACTCCCCCAATCGAAGCAAACGATCGGTACAGTTCCAAATGTATGGGCGTATCTGAAGATGGTTTTAGTTTTCCTTCCACCACCTTGCAGTTCATATCGCAAGCTACCATTTTTGCCGGTGTTAGTTCTTCATATGCTATTCCACTGGGCTTTATCACTATCACTTGAGCTTCACGATCGATCCCGCTGACATTACCCCAACTACAGATCGTCAGCTTCTGCCGGTGTAATTCCATATTGGCTTGGCAGACGGCATTTTTCAAATCTTCAAACATAGCCTGACTTTCATTTAATAACTTTTTCTTTTACATCCAGCAAGTCTTTCATTGTCCGCCCCAGGCATGCCGAATAATCCGCTAGTCCAAATGCATCATGTAATTGTTTATATAAGTCATACAATTTTTTATAAATTTTATGGTTCTCCGCTACCGGTTTATAAAAAGTGTCTTTGATCCCACACATAGCGTCCTGCGCTGCGGCAAAATCATCATATCCTCCTGCTTGTTTACCCGCCACAACTGCCCCGGCAATCGCCGCTCCCAAGGCGCAGGTCTGACTGGATCGTGAAATTTTCATTTCCCTGCCGGTCACATCAGCATAAATCTGCATCACCAGCGGATTTTTTTCGGCAATACCGCCGCAGTTAATTACCTCATCCACCTTGATGCCATATTCTTCGAACCGATTGATAATCGTCAAAGCCCCAAAAGCCGTTGCTTCGATCAAAGCTCGATATATTTCCTCCGGCTTCGTATGCAGCGTTTGCCCAATCATTAATCCGGTTAATCTCTGATCGACGAGAACGGTGCGGTTGCCATTATTCCAATCCAACGCCAATAGGCCCGACTGTCCCGGTTTCAGTTTAGCTGCCTGTATGGTAAGCGCTTCGTGAGAACCCAGGTCCGCGCCGCCCGGCTGAATATAGTTGACAAACCAATTAAATATATCCCCTACTGCCGACTGCCCCGCTTCCAGTCCATAATAATCCGGCAACACGGAACCATCCACAATTCCGCAAAGCCCCGGAATATCCGGCAGACCTTTTGATTTGTCGGCCACCATCACGTCGCAAGTGCTGGTGCCGATGATTTTCACCAGCTTGCCTGACCCCACCCCGGCCCCTACTGCTCCCAGGTGGGCGTCAAACGCTCCCATTGCTACTGGTATCCCGTAGCTAAGTCCCAACTTCGTTGCCCACACCTCCGTTAGATTCCCCGCCGCCTGGTCCACCGTATAAGTCTTCTCATAAAGCCGATCCCGTAACTCGCCTAGTTTAGGATCCAACTTGCTCAGAAATTCCTTCGCCGGCAAGCCACCCCAGTCATGATTAAACATCGCTTTGTGTCCGGCCGCGCAGCGCCCCCGCATTATCTGGTCCGGGTCAACATTGCCCGTCAACACCGCAGGGATGTAATCGCAATACTCCACCCAGGTATAGGCGGTGTCAAAAACCTCCGGATCCACCCTCAGGCAGTGCAAAATCTTGCTGAAAAACCACTCCGATGAATAAATCCCACCGCATTTGGCCAAATATTCAGGATGCTCTTTTGCTGCCATCTCGGTGATCTCCGCTGCTTCAGCGTGTCCGGTATGATCTTTCCACAACCAAGCCTGGGCATTGGGATTATCCTTAAATTGCTCCCGCAATCCCAGCGGCATCCCTTGCCGATCCAAGGGCATTGGTGTCGATCCGGTCGTATCCACGCCTATGCCTATCGCCTCATGGGCATCAAAATTCTCGTTATTCCTTTTTGCTTCAACCAACGCCTCTTTAATCGTCACCTCAATACCTTTAAGATAATCCGCCGGATTTTGCCTTGCTAAATTGTGATCGGCGTCATCCAGAATAATGCCATCTTCCCCTGTTTCATAATCATAAATAGCCGTTGCGATTTCCGCGCCATTGCTTGTGTCTGCAATCAAACACCGAACCGAATTCGTCCCAAAATCCAAACCAATCGTATAGGCCATAATAACTCACCTTGAATTTATTAAGTATTATTTAACCTTTAATTAATACGCGGTTGCACTCAATGGTGATATGCTTACTTTCCCTAGTTCCCATTCGATCGCTTTTTCAATAATCGCCACTTTGGATTCTGCACCCGGTTATCTGACTCAAAACCACCGACAATATCAATATTATTGCTATTTTCATAACTTGCATAATCCATATTCTCAAGAAATTCTAGTCGTAAATTCGTCGCCTCATCCATCTTATCCCTGAGCTTCATACATACTCACTCTCAAAAGTTGCTTATTGATCCTTAATCCAGACAATCGAACTAACCTGGCGGCTTCCGCGACCCCGACCGGCAGCGGCGGCAGGGGCGGCCGGCTCACGATTGCACCGGGCATAATTGGGTATGGCTATCATGGGACTATCGTCGGCCCAGGCGCCTTTAATGACCATCACTCCGCCTAAAAGATCGCCCTTCCACTCGATAGTCAACTTAGACTCCGAACCGAGAACCTTGCTGATGTCCTGGTCCACCTGCTCGACATTGTAGATCAAGGGCCCATACCGCAGCGCCACTTTACCCCTCGTCGCTTCGATCTGATCGATTGCCTTAACTCTTTGCACCTTCATCGGCAGCGCTAGATCGATTTTATCACCCGCTTTCCAATCCCGCGTAATAACGGCATAGCCTTTTTCAATCCGGGGATTGACCGCCGAACCGTTCACCGAAATCGAAGTTATGCCATTGGCTTTAGGTGTGTTGTCATAGAGTTCGCTGACCTCGCGGTTCGGCGACCGCACCATGATATTGAAGCGTTTTTGCGTTGCCGGATTGACGGTGATATAAACCCTCCCGCTCCAGGGATAATCCGTCTCCTGAACCAGTTCCACATTGGTGCCGGCCACACCCTCCACCGTTACCGTGCTCCCAATAAAGAGATTGACATAAATGCTGTCATCGCTCTTGAGATACATCCAGGTAGGCAGCATCAGCAACGTCCTGGGTATATTACCCACGCAGCAAGGACAACCATGCCAGTCGTAACGCACTCCGCGGGCATCCAACGGATTCTGATAATAAAAGTTTTTCCCTTCCAAATCCATTGAACCCAGTAGGGCATTATAGAGCGTATCTTCATATAGATCCGCATACTTTGCATCGTGGTAGGTCAGGTTCAACTTGTGCTGGAAAAAGATTTCCCCGCAGCTTGAGCACGATTCACAGTAGGCATTTTGCCGCAGCGAGTAGTAGGGACCAAAACCTTCCGATGACTCGCCGCTGCCCACTCCGCCGGTAACGTAGTACTTTTTATTGACAATGTTATCCCACAGCGACGCTACTGCGCTCTGGTAATCTATATTACCGGTTTCCATGGCGACATCGGCCATGCCCGCGTAGGAATACACCGCCCGCACCGCGTGTCCTACCGCCTCATACTGCTGCACCACCGGCAGGTGACTCTGATCGTATTCGCTGCCTCCGCCCCGATTGTCCAACAGGAATTTCGACAGTTCGATATACTTGTCCCCTTTGCCCGCCCCTTCCATATTATTAACAAACCTCCCGAATCGCACCAAGGCTATCTCCATTTCCTGGTGGCCGTCATACCACGGTTTCTTGGGCGCCGGGCCCAAATTGTCATACCAGCAGTCGGCCAGCCTCTTGGCCGCCTCATACAACCGGGAATCCCCCTTGTTCGTCATCAGGTAATGGGCAATCGCCGCCTCCAGAAAATACCCCGCCACGTAACCTTCATGATTGCCCCTGGCCCTTGGTGACCAGCGCTCGGGCCAGCGCTGGGGATTACGCAACGTAAATGCCGTTTGCAGGTACCCGTCCGGCTCCTGCGCCGCCAGAATCTTGCCAATCCAATCATCCAGCGTAGCTTTCATGAGCTTCTGGGCCTCGATAATCTCTTTATCCCCCTGCGGATCGATCATCAACGCCACGCTCATCGCTTCAATCGTGTTATATACCCACGCATTGCTGAATACATACCCCCGGTGATTTCCGTGGGGCTTGCCGGCTAATGCATTCGCTGCGTCAATGAAATTATTGATCCCGCCCTCCCTCAATTCCGGATCGGAAATCTTGTTAATGCAATGCGGTATCCAGTTCACAATTAACGCCTTGATCCGTTCGTTCCAGAAAGGACTTTCAATCTTGTACCCCTTTGTATCTATCAGGTCCAGATGCCGCGGCGGCGGCGGCGCTTCCACCTTGACCTTCATCGTGGAAAAAGCGCTCAGTTCACCCTTGTGGGCAGTCAACCTCAGCACATAATCGCCCGCCGCCGAAAATGTCCCCGTCGTCTCTACCGCGGCGGCGTTTGCGAATTTAACCGTGCCCGGACCGGATTCTTTACTCCACAAAACGGTTACGGGAGCGCCCTTGCTGACTAAAGTCTTTATCTCTCCAGTCAGGTACGTCTGGCCTCCCACTATGACCACCCGCTCGATCCCTGCCGACACTATTGGCGGAAAATCGGGCGATTTGCCTGAATCATAAACCTTCCATTCCAGAATGCCCGTCGAGTTAGTGCCGTCAGAATCGATCTCCAGTCTGAGTCTGGAAGTCATAACTTCATCAAACGTGGTCGTGTTATATTGATTTGCCGCCACCCCCAGACCTGAGGAATTCTTTACCGCGACAAACTCCTTGCCGTTCCAATACAGCAAGCGACATGTCTTAGGTACATTGACATTCCGGCCGTCAGCCCACCAATAAACCTCGATTTTGTTGGTGCTGATAGCCTGGCTCCATTCATACTGCACCCATTGGGTTCCAGTCCGGTTCCAGTTGCCGTAAGATCCGCGCCGCCGGTCCCGTGAGTTTCTCGGATCGTAACCGTCATTCAAAGCCGCCAGTGTCGTATCTCCCGACACATAAGAACTGGATGGTTTCGCCACTACCGCCAGATTCACACCTGTAGCCACCTGCTCAACCGGATTTTGCTGCCCCCAAGCCGTACTGAAAAGTGCCATTGCTACGCTGGCATACAGTGCCTGCCTGATAGGAAATGATTGCTTGATTTTCATGGTAAGTTTCCTTTAACTTGTGGTCAATGTTATCATATAGTAAGACACAAATATCCCCCATCCCTTCCCAAAAATCAACGCCATTTTGCGTTTAGTTTTAACCAATTTGCGAATCCAAAAGAAATAATAATTCTACACTCTATACCTAAAAACTATGCTGCCGATAGGTTTAATCTTTTGCTTAAATTTTCTTAATTATATTAAATAAAAGGATTTATAAGAGAAAGGTTGTGATTTAATCTTTGAGGACTCGGGCTTTACTTTCCTACGTACTCCTTACGGTAAGCTAATAGACTCTTCCCTTTTTCTTTCCGAAAATAGCGTGCGATATGCTCCACCCCCGGATAACCTAACACCAAAGCAATTTCTGAAATCGAAATAGTCGTCTCCACCAGCATCTGACATACCTGGGCAATCCGCACTCTACGAATTTCCTCATACACCGATCGATTTAAAATCTTACGGAAACGTTTTTCCAGCACTCTCCGCGACAGGCCTGACGCATCTGCCACATCATTCACTCGAATAGTTTTCCTGGAATTCTTCCGGATAAATCGAACTGCTTCAGCCACCTCCTTATCTTCGATGGACAGAATGTCCGTCGATTGCCGCGTCACAATGTTAATGGGCCGAACCATAATGTCTTTTCTCGTCTTCTTCTTTTTCTGTGTCATCAATCTATCCAGGAGTTTGGCTGCTTCGTATCCGGCCTTTTCCGTATTCAATGCAATACTTGTCAGAGGAGGATCCGACAAATCACAAACCAATTCATCATTATCCACCCCTATAACTGCTACTTCCTCCGGAACTTGTAATCCTGCCATCTTGCACGCCTCCAAAGCGTGTTGACCGCGATCATCATTGCACGCCATCAGTCCCACCGGCTTGGGCAGCGACTTGAGCCAATCCGCCATGATTACCTGCTCATTCTTCCAGCATTGTTTTACCCGCGATTTCGGTTGTTGATATATATGCGGTTTAAAACCTGCCTGGATAACTGTTTTAACAAAGTATATGCATCGCTGCTGCGACCAGGAAGTATCATCAAAACCACAATAGGCAAAATGACGAAATCCTCGATCTAAAAAATGTCTCGCCGCCATTCTGCCGATTTGCTCTCCGTCAGTAATAATTCGCGGATAATAGGATTTCTTTTCTTTACCATGAATCACCAGAATAGTCGGCAGGTTCAGTTCCGACAAAACATCACTTTTAGGGGTATTGCGCATAATTATCCCGTCGGCCCCCCAGTTTTTTAGATCAGGAAGCGATTTTTCCAATCCCCCCGGTTCCCGATAGAACACCCACGGCCCGTGAATCCGAGAATACCTGGCTATGCCGTATAAAAGCCCCCGACCAAAGGCCCGGGAAGTTTCGATCATTAGTATAACTCTTGGTATATGCGCCATTTTTCGCACTCCTGTGGTTCTCTATTCGATATCTGCATATTAGTTTTATCAATTGCCATAGTGTAACATATCCTAGCTCCCTCAGACAAGGCCAAGTTAAGGATCGGTCATTGCTTATGGTTCGCAAAATGGTTAAAATTAAACGCAATATGGCGTTGATTTACATAGTGGGAAAAAGGACATTAAAACCTTAGGAAAAGTGGTGAGGTAGATGAATGTCTAACAGTAAGTAAGTTTATATTTATGAAAATAGTATATTGGAAAGGAGTTTGAAATGCTGGTACGACGAATGCATATTTGGGGATTGGCAACGGTAATCTTTTTTCCATTAGTAGTATGTTTACAGGCCCAGGAATACCAAAGGCATTTTCCGCCGGAAGAATTTCAAGCGCGGTGGGAGAAGGTATTTGAGCGGATCGGAGAGGATGCGATCGCTATTGTGCAGGGTGCACCGGATCCGGGTGGCTTCATTTATCCGCGGCAGACAAACAGTTTTTATTATTTGTGCGGGGTGGAGAATTCGTATGCTTATCTATTGCTGGACGGACGGGAACAGAAAGTAACGTTGTATTTACCCAGAGGCAGGAGCAGCGGTTTTGAGAGGGTGTTGACGCTAAATGAGCCGGAGAAGGTGAAGCGGTTGACGGGGGTGGATGAGGTGTTGAATGTGGATCAGTTGCGGGATTTAGATGCGAAAATTATTTATACGCCGTTCAGTCCGGCGGAGGGGCAGGGACAGAGCCGCGGGGAGTTGAGAGGAGTAAATCGCGGGATCGCCAATGATTACTGGGATGGGCGGGTTTCGCGGGAGGAAAATTTCCGAAGGTTATTGCAGGAGCGGAATCCGGAAGCGGAGATTCGGGATTTATCGCCAATTTTAGACGAGCTGAGGAGTATCAAGAATCCGCGGGAGATAGCGTTGCTGCGACGGGCGGGGCAGCTGTCGGCGCTGGCGGTGATGGCGGCGATGCGGGCGACGGAGCCGGGAGTATATGAGTATCATTTGGATGCGGCGGGACGATAT
The DNA here is from genome assembly GCA_001303695.1 of Phycisphaerae bacterium SM23_30. GTDB lineage: Bacteria > Planctomycetota > Phycisphaerae > Sedimentisphaerales > SM23-30 > SM23-30. The sequence goes on along the minus strand of LJUC01000062.1, from coordinate 7,111 downwards.
GTGTTTCTGGTGAACGGAGCGCGGCTGGAAGGGTATCGGTCGATTACGGCGGCAGGGGTAAAGAATATCGCCGATGCGCATTATTATTATAATTCGTGTCCGCTGATCGACGGGGATCTGGTGTTGATGGATTATGCGCCGGACTTTGGTTATTACGTGAGCGATATCGGCAGGATGTGGCCGGTGAACGGGAAGTTTAACGATTGGCAGAGGCAGATTTGTCAGTTTATCCTGGATTATCATAAGGAGATACTGAAGCGGATTCGGCCGGGAGTGAGTTCAAGAGCGATCATGGAAGAGGCGAAAGAGGCGATGGAGCCGGTGTTTGACCGGACGAAGTTCTTGAAGCCGGAATATGAAAAAGCGGCGCGCCGTCTGGTGGAGACGGGCGGCGGGGTGTTTTCGCATACGGTAGGGATGGCGGTGCACGATGTGGGAGGGTATCGGGGAGCGTTGAAGGTGGGGCAGGTGTTTGCGGTTGACCCCCAGCTGCGGGTGCCGGAAGAAGGGCTATATATGCGGATCGAAGATACCGTGGTGGTGACGGAAGATGGGGTGGAGGTTTTGACGGGATGGGCGCCATGGGAGTTGGATGAAATCGAAAAGATGGTTCAGGAAAAAGGCATCATTCAGGATTATGCCCCGATATTTGGGGCGGAGGTGGAGTCGTTATTTCAGACCCCGGTGATGAAGGATATGGCTGATGGGGCAGGCAGGGTAGCACAGCCTCCAACGATCAGGCCCCCAATAATCAAGCCGCCGGCTAATTTGGAATGCGATCCGTTTTACCAGAAGTATGTGGATGGGGACGGATTGCCGATTTTAAGTTCGGCAAAGGTGGCCGATGCGGCGTTATGGGAGGCAGATTACCTGATTGATCAAATGCTGGCGAATCGCCCGGACATTCGCCGGGCGTTGATTGAGCGGGGGGTGCGGGTGATGGTGATGCACCCGACGGAAATGACGACGGATGTGCCGGAGCAGCGTAACATGACGCCGAAGGACTACTGGGACCGGCGGGCGCGAGGGCTGGGCGGCAGACTCACCAGTTGCGGGGAGGAGAACCTGTTGAATTATGAAGGAGATCGGTATTTTGATGAGAATATACTCATCCATGAGTTCAGTCATTGTATTCATAGACAGGGATTAAGGCGAATTGATGAAGATTTTGAGCGGGAATTGAAAGCTTTGTATGATAGAGCGTTGAGCGAAGGGCTGTGGGTGGATACCTATGCGGGCAGCAACTTCAGCGAATATTGGGCCGAAGGGGTGCAGTCGTGGTTCGACTGTAACCGGCAAAGCCGCAGCGGCAAGGCCGACGGGGTGCACAATCACGTTAATACCAGAGAAGAACTAATCGAATATGATCCAGATCTGGCGAAATTTATTGAGAAAAAAATGGGCCCCTCAGAATGGCGCTATAAACGACCTAAGGATCGAAAATAGCAATAGATAAATTCTAAATATTAATTTGAGGAGAGCATACATGAAACGGGCAATAAATTTTTCGATGATGTTTTTGGCTATAATTGTAGTACCTTTTTTCAACGATGCTGGGACTAGAGGTCAAGATCGTTTTAGTGAAGAGTTGTTGAGTAATTTTACTTATCGCAGTCTGGGTCCCTATCGAGCCGGGTCCTGGGTGACGGATATTGCGGTGCCGGATTCCCCCCTGACTGCGCATTTATACACCTTCTATGTAGGTACCCGAAACGGCGGCGTTTGGAAAACGATTAATAACGGCACCACGTTTGAGCCGATATTTGATGACCACCAGCGGCTTTCGATCGGGGCGGTGGCGCTGGCCCCTTCAAACGCGGAGATAGTCTGGGTAGGGACGGGCGAGGCGTACAATTGCCGCAGTTCCAATCCCGGTGACGGTATATATAAATCCGTTGATGGCGGCCGGACCTGGCAATGTATGGGGCTTAGAGACACCCAGCATATCGCCCGCATCCTGGTTCATCCCAAAAATCCTGATATTGTCTATGTCGTGGCGATGGGACATTTATTCACTCCTAACGAACAGCGCGGGATTTTTAAGACCGGCAATGGCGGTAAGACCTGGGAAAAAGTCCTGTATATAAACGATAAAGTGGGTGTGATCGACCTGGTAATGAATCTTGACAATCCGGAAGTACTTTTTGCCGCCGCCTATGAGAAATATCGTTATGCCTGGGTCTATGATGCCGGGGGTCCCGAAAGCGGCATCTACAAAACCAGCGACGGCGGTCGAAAATGGGAAAAGCTCAGCGGCGGATTACCCACCGGCAAGATCGGCCGGATCGGGATTGACATTTTTCGTGCCAATCCCGACATCCTTTACGCCGTGATGGAAAACTTAAACCCCGTCGTAGAATCATCCTCTTTGAATCTGAACGGACCTCAAAGAGCTCAAGCCGCCCGTCAGCGTCTCATCGGCGGAGAAGTATATCGCACCCAGGACGCGGGAAAAACCTGGACCAAAATGAATGACGAACGGACCAACGTCAGCAGCAAGGCCGCCTATTCCTTCAACATGATTCGAGTCGATCCCGTTGACGATCAAAAAATCTACGTTACCAGCAGCTCTCTGATGAGTTCTTCCGACGGCGGACGCACCTGGCAATCAAGGCTGTTTAGAAGCACCTTTGGCGATATGCGCAATCTGTGGATCGATCCGCAAAATCCCCAGCGCTTATTGTTATCCAGTGACGGCGGGGTGAGCGTCAGCTACGATGGGGGACAAACGTGCGATCATTATTCCAATCTGCCGCTGGGAGAATTTTATGCAGTCGGGGTGGACATGGATGATCCTTATAATATATATGGGGGGTTGCAGGATCATGAATCATGGAAAGGTCCCAGCAACGGCTGGTCGGGACGGATCACGATCGCGGACTGGGTGACGGTGGGCAGCGGCGACGGGATGTATAATCAGGTAGATCCGACGAACAGTCGCTGGCTTTATAACAACACCCAATTCGGCGGCCACCAGCGGGTGGATCAGAAATTGGGCACTCGCACCAACATCCAACCCCGAAGGGCCTCCGGTCAGCCTCCGTACCGCTTTAACTGGACCCCGCCCATTCAGATCTCTCCGCATAACCCACAGACCATTTATACGGGCGCAGAGGTATTATTGCGCTCTACGAACCGGGGAGACGACTGGGAGGAAATCAGCCCGGACCTGACCACGGATGATCCGGTAAAGAGCCTCCGTCCGGGTGATATTCAATACTGCACGATCACCACCCTTTCGGAGTCCCCGGTCCGGGCGGGAGTTATATGGGTGGGTACCGATGACGGCAGGGTGCAATTGACCCTTGATCATGGAAAAAATTGGGAAGACATCACGCCAAGGATAACCGCTTTGGGCGGACCGGAGAATTACTGGGTAACACGCGTGTTTGCCGGTAATTCACAGGCGTCAGTAGCTTATGTTTCCAAGACAGGATACCATTTTGATGACTTTCGACCCTTCCTTTATAAGACCACGGATTTCGGTCAAACCTGGAAAACGATAACGAATAACCTTCCTCAGGCCTCGATCAACGTTATCGTAGAAGACCGGAAAAATTCTGATCTACTCTTTGTGGGCAACGATTTTGGAGTGTTTGTTTCAATTAACGGCGGCGACAATTGGGTCAGAATGAATAATAATAATATGCCGTCGGCGCAGGTGCGGGACCTGGTGATCCATCCGCGGGAGAACGACCTGGTGGTGGGTACTTACGGCCGGGGATTATACATCACTGATATTTCTCCCTTGCAGGAATTGAATGAAGAGGTATTGGCGTCGGAGGTTCATCTTTTTGCGATTGAGCCAAAAGGCCGACTTATGACCGGTACTTTAGGCGGCAACTATCATCTATATGGTGATCGGTTCCTCTCAATTCCCAATGAACGCCAGGGGATGCCCATCCATTATTATCTAAGAAATGCCGGAGACGGTAACGCCGTCATCACCATCACCGACCAGTCCCAAAAAGTGATGGCCACCCTTAACGGTCCCACCGAAGCCGGATTAAATACGATGGTTTGGGACATGCAATCTCGAGAAGCTCCCGGGGCGGGAAGAGGCTTACGGGGAGGCATGAGAGGCATGCGGGGCACACCGGTAGCGCCGGGGGAATACCTAATGACGCTGGAAACTGCTGGTAAAAATTTGACTCGTAAAGCTCAGGTAAAAAAAACCACCAATTGGCCGGTAAAATTTACAGGAATAAACGACGGTAATTAGATGTTGCGGGATGTGTAAATAAGGAAAGCCTGGCACACTTTGCGTCTATTTGCATATGCGATTCATTGCCAACCATTCGCAAAATGGTTAAAGTTAAACGCAATATGGCGTTGCCTGGATGAAATTATGGGCGATAATCAAGGATCAAAGAGGCAATTGATTTGACATTATTTCGGCCAGGATTTTCTGATTTCATGCCCTTGTTTGGCTTTGTTTTATTAGTAGCTTCACATATGAGGAGATAATTATGATGGAGTATAAATTTACCCTGTTGGCGTTGGTTTTCTTGTTTTATGGACAGGTTTTTGGCCAAATACAAGCCCCGGTTCCTGCCGTAAAAGCTTTTGAGGAAAATGTGCTTCAGGCTCAGCCCTTATCTTTAAACAACGTACGGCTACTTGGCGGATCCCTCAAGCACGCCCAGGACCTGGACGCCAAGTACCTGCTGGAGTTAGAACCTGATCGGATGCTGGCTTATTACCGTCAGCAGTCGGGGCTGAAGCCGAAAGCCCAACCTTATGGCGGCTGGGATGGAGCCGGAAGAAATCTTACCGGCCACATCGCCGGACATTACCTCTCGGCGGTGAGCTTGATGTGGGCGGCAACGGGTGATGCGCGGTTTAAGGAGCGGGCGGATTACCTGGTCAAGGAACTAAAGGAGGTGCAAGATAAACACGGCGACGGTTATCTTAGTGCATTGGAGGGCGGTAGGGAATGCTTTAACGCGGTGGCCCGGGGAGAGATTCGATCAGGCGGTTTTGACTTGAATGGTGAGTGGTCGCCCTGGTACACGCTGCACAAGATGTATGCCGGCTTGCGTGATGCCTATCGCTATACCGGCAACCGCACGGCGCTGGAGATCGAGATCAAGTTCGCCGAGTGGGCCGAGGGGATACTGGCCAAGCTCACAGACGCCCAGATTCAGCGCATGCTGAACACCGAGTTTGGAGGGATGAATGAAATTATGGTGGATCTCTACGCCGATACGGGTGCTAAACGGTGGCTGGACCTTTCCTACAACTTCGAACATCGTTCTTTTATCGATCCTTTTAAGCGTCACCAGGACAACCTCGCCGGCAAGCACGGCAATACGCAGGTGCCCAAGTTCATTGGCTCGGCGGACCGCTTTGCCTATACGGGCGATGCGGGCGACATTATGGCGGCAAGCTTTTTCTGGGATCAAGTGGCCCAGCATCACAGCTTTGCCACCGGTGGACACGGCACGGACGAATACTTTGGACCGCCCGACCGGTTAAGTGATCGGGTGAATGGTCGCACCGCCGAATCGTGTAATGTCTATAACATGCTCAAGCTTACCCGCCGACTCTTTGCTATCCGGCCGGATGCTCATTACGCCGATTTTCTGGAACGGGCTCTATTCAATCATATATTGGGTTCCATTGATCCCGAGGACGGCCGAACGTGTTACATGGTACCGGTGGGCCAGGGGGTGCGGCGTGAGTACGCCAATATGTTCCGCAGTTTTACCTGCTGCGTGGGATCGGGCATGGAGAGCCACGCCCTGCACGGGGACGGGATTTACTACGAATCCGGCGACAAACTATGGGTGAACCTATATGTTTCTTCAATCGCGGATTGGACTGCTGCGGGCGTGAAGCTGGAAATGGAAACTGATTTTCCCGAAGGCGAGACGGCCACGGTAAAACTGACCGTCCAAAAGCCCAGGGAATTCACTCTGGCATTACGTCGGCCTTACTGGGTCGGGGATGGTTTTACGGTTAAGATCAACGGCGAACCTGTCGTTGAAGAAATGCCCGCCGGCAGTGGCAGAGATGTTACGGGCCGGGGCCAACAGGGCAGCAGCCGGAGCCCGAGAAGGCCGGAACCGATGTTCCCGGATTCCAGTACGTATGTAGAATTGAAAAGAACCTGGAAAAGCGGCGATACGGTGGAGTTGGTTCTTCCCAAAACACTCCGCCTGGAACCTACGCCCGATGACCCGACGGTAGCCGCTATCATGTGGGGTCCGTTGGTTTTAGCAGGAGATCTCGGCGCCGAAGCTCAGAGAGGACGTGAGAGAGGCACCCGTCCCGAACGGGTCAGAGTGCCGGTGTTGGTTGCGGCCGGGCGACCGGTAGCCGAATGGGTTAAACCGGTTCCCAACCAACCGGGCCAATTTCGCACCGACGGCGTCGGTCGCATCACCGGCACCGACGAAAACGAACGTGACGTGGACCTGGTACCCTTCTACCGTCTGCATAATCGTACTTACGCCGTGTATTTTGACCTGTTCACCCAGTCCGAATGGGATGAGCAAGAAGCGGCGTATGCCGCCGAAAAGGAAAGACTGCGCCAACTGGAATTAGCCACAGTATGCTACGTGCAGCCCGGTGAGATGCAGCCGGAAAGGGATTTCAACTTCCAGGGAGCTGAGGACTCCTCGGTTACGCGAGTAGAGGGTCGGCCCGGCCGCCGAGGTAGCAGTTGGTTCTCCTTCGATCTATCGGTGGACCCTGCCCGCCCTATGGCGCTGATGGTAACCTACTACAGTGCTGAGCGCCGCAGAGGTGCGGCAACCTTCGAGATTCTGGTGGACGGTCAGCGTGTAGCCGAACAGGAGATCGAGGGGACTCAACCCGCCCGCTTCTTCGATGTCTTGTATGCCATTCCGGCAAACCTGGTTAAAGGTAAGGAAAAAGTGACGGTACGTTTTCAGGCAACCAACGACAACCAAATCGCGACCGTTTTCGGCCTGCGCATGATCCAAACCGGATCAATAGATTAGCAAATACCGTAAGAAAAAATGTTGCCTACAGGCAACACGTAGTCAAACATTGAAAGGGAGTAAGATCATGGATCGAAAAGGACAATTATATATGATGGCGATAGGGCTTTTTATCTCGCAGGTTTTTTCTACCGAAGCGGGGA
>LJUC01000061.1 GCA_001303695.1 Phycisphaerae bacterium SM23_30 | reverse complement strand
AGGTGCCGGGCTCGGATTCGTCGAAATTGACCACCAGATAAAAAGGCCCCGGGTGATCCTTGGGCAAAAACGACCATTTGATACCGGCCGGGAACCCGGCCCCGCCCCGCCCCCGCAGGCCGCTGTCCTTGACCATCTGCAAAAGCTTATCCCGCGGGCTGCCCAAGGCCTTCTCCAGGCTCTGGTATCCGCCGCGGCGGCGAAAACCTTCCACCTTCCTGACGCCGGCGACGCCGACGTTGCGCGTTAATACCGGTTCAAATGCCATTATTTATCTGCTTCTTGTAAAATACTGTCCAGTTGGTCGGCGGTTACGGTTTTATATAACGTTTCATCGATCAGCACTGCCGGGGCATAATCACAGGCGCCCAGGCACTGCATGGTTATCAAAGTAAACTTGCCGTCTTTGGTGGTTTGTCCGGGTTCGATCTTGAGTTTCTTCTTTAGGGCCTTGAGGATCTCTCCCGAACCGCACAATTCACAGGAAAGCGATTCGCACACGCCGATAAGGTGCTTGCCGCGCTTCTGGCGGGTGTACATATCGTAGAAGCCGGCGGTGTCGAGCACCTGGGCGGGGCTCAGTTCAAGCAGGTCGGCGATTTCGATCAGGGCCTGGTCGGGTAAATGGCCCCGTTTAGCCTGCACCCGGTGCAGGATCGGCAGCAGGGCGGCCTGCTTATTCGGATACAATTTACACAGGGCTTTAATGTCCGCCTTGAGCTTTTTATCCAGAACCGCCTTGGCGGCCGGTTCAGCAGTCAATCTGTCCTGGGTTTCCCAAACCATAATAGTTCTTCTATCTATCCAGCTCCGCGGCGATGATGTTAAGGGCCGGCATGGTCGTTACAATTTCGGATATCGTGTGTCCGCGCAGAAGCCGGTTCACCGACTGCATATGCACAAAGGACGGTCCCCGGGTCTTGGCGCGGAAGGGTTTATTAGTGCCGTCGGCGACCAGATAATAGCCTAATTCTCCGTTGGCGGTCTCCTGGGCGCAATAGACCTCGGCGATAGGGGTCCGGTAACCGCGATTGGGCATAACCTGCTCAAAATGATGCATCAGGCCTTCGATGCCGCCGTACACCTCCGCCTTGGGCGGCAGGGCGCATTTCTGCTCGAGGTTCACATTTAAGGGGCCGGAAGGGATATTTTCCATGGCCTGACTGATAATGCGCCGACTCTGTTCCATCTCCTCCATACGCACCAGATAACGGCAATATGAGTCTCCTCCTTGGGCGATGGGTATCTTAAAATCGAGATCGGCATAGGCCAGGTATGGTTCATCCTTCCGCAGGTCTCGCACGACGCCGCTGGCGCGGGCCATCGGGCCGGTCCAGCCCCAATTAATCGCCTCGTCGCGCTTCAGCACCGAGACATTTTTCGTGCGCTCGATAAAAATGCGATTGCGGGTGAGCAGCTTGTGGCAATCCGCCAGGGTTTTAGGCAGGGCCTCACAGAAATTACGGGCACAATCGACCCAGCCCTCGGGAATGTCGGATATGGCGCCGCCCGTGCGGGTCCAACTGGTGGTGAAGCGGGCCCCGCAGAGCATCTCCAACAGATCGTTGACGTACTCGCGGTCGTTAAAAGCCAGGACAAAAACGGTCATGGCGCCGACGTCCAGTCCCGCTTCGCCGATGCAAAGCAGATGATCCTGAATCCGCGCCATTTCCGCCACAATGGTCCGCAGATACTTACAGCGGGGGGTAATCTCCAGACCCAACAGCTTTTCCACGGCGCTGTGCCAGGCAATGTTGTTGGCGATGGGAGAGATGTAGTTCATACGATCGGTCACCGTGACGTATTGATCGTAGCTGCGGTGTTCGGCGAGTTTTTCAAACCCGCTGTGCAGGTAGCCGATGTTGGTGTCGATATGGACGATGCGTTCGCCGTCCAAAGTCAGCACCAGGTGAAAGGTGGTATGGGTGGCGGGGTGCTGAGGACCAAAATTCAACGTCCAGTGATCGGGGCTGCCGGGATCGCGTTCCAGTCGCGCCGGTTGGGCTCTCTGTTCTACAGGTGTTTTTACCTGGGTCATTGAGGTCCGCCTAAATCAAGCTATACCGTCTCGCGTTTCACTATCTTAAAGCTTTCACGTTCGCCCTGGCCTTTTAAAGGATAATCTTTCCGCAGGGGATGTTTTCCCTCGAACAAATCACAGAGCAGCAATCGGCGCAGATCCGGATGGCCGGCGAAGGTAAAGCCGAACATCTCGGCGGCTTCGCGCTCGGGCCAGAGGGCGCTATTAAAGATGCCGGTCATCGTCGGCGCCGTAAGGTCCGGCTCTTCCAGAAACACCTTGATAATCAGCCGGCGATTGTGACGCAGGCTCAGCAAGGTATAGACCACAGCGAAACGAGCGCTCATCCGCCGGGAATAACCCTGATAATCAATGCCGAAAACATCGGTCAACTGCTCGTAATCGCACTGTGGATCATCATGTAAAAACTGCATGACCTCCAACAGCATCGACTTTGGTATGGTCGCCTGCGTCAGGCCGTCGGGCCGTTGTTCGACCTGAAGGTGCTCCGGGCCGAATTTCTCTTTCAATAACGGTATGGTTGGGTGTTCCTGTTCCATTTTTCCATATCAAGCGGTTAATATTCATGGTGGGCCGGGGCCCACCCTGCTTGTTTTTACCCTTGTCATCAGGTCCCGAGTAATCGAGATTCTTCTTCGGCTCCGCTCAAAGCCTAAGGCTGTTTGCGCTCAGGATGACAACCGTTCATGTTATCACGGGCGGTTTGGCCCAGTCTTTTTCCTCCGGTTTCAATTCCTCGGGCGGGGCGATGCGTCCAGGCGGTATTATCAAACCCAGAGGACGCGCCGAACTGGTCAGGCCGGCTCGGCACTGCCTTTGGATGGCCATTAGCCCTTCGAGCAACTGCTCCGGCCGGGGCGGGCAGCCCGGCAGATATACATCCACGGGCAAAAACTGATCTATCCCCTGCACCACCGAGTAGGTATCAAAAAGTCCTCCCGTGCTGCAGCAGGCGCCCATGCTGATGACCCATTTGGGCTCGGTCGTCTGAATATAGATACGCTGCAAAACCGGCAGCATCTTGACGGTGACGCGGCCGGCGACGATAATCAGATCTGCCTGCCGGGGTGAAAAACGTATGGCTTCGGCCCCGAACCGGGCTATGTCAAAGCGGCTGCAGGCGGTGGCCATCAGCTCGATGCCGCAGCAGGCCGTGGCATAGGTCATCGGGAACATCGAAAACTGCCGACCCCAGCCGATGATTTTATCGAGCCTGGTGCTCAAGACATTCGGTAGTTTTGTCTCTAAAGCAATACTCATAAACTAACGGTCTCAACGCCAGTCAAAAACCCCTTTAATCCAGGCATAGGCAAAGGCCACCAGCAAAATAACACTGAATATTATGATCTCAATAAGGAAAAACCCGCTGCGGTCGCCGTGGTAAAGGACCGCCCACGGGTAGAAAAAGACCAATTCCACGTCGAAAAGCAGAAAAAGCACCGCCAGTAAATAAAAGCGGACATGAAAGGGCCTCTGGGCCGAACCGACCGGATCAATGCCCGATTCGTAAGGGATGCCTTTGACCGGCCCCCGTCTTCCCGGCCCCAGCATATAACTCAGTATTAAAAATGCCGCCACCATCGCCGCCGATACCAGCAGCATCACGGCGAGGGGCACGTAACTATTGGAAAAGGCTACGATGTTAAACGCTGTGGAAGTACTGAAAACCTGCATTCTACTCCATTTTACCTGAGGCTGACCTCACAATTATAATAAAGCCCACGTGAGAAAATTGCTAATGTTCAAATGCCGTGAGCTTACTTGAAAGCACCATTTGAGGTCTTTCCAACAATTTTTGGAAATGAAATATAACCACCGAGGTTACTGCCGGTCAACCATTAAACAGCAGGATTTCCAGAAAAATTTCCGCCGGAGGCGTCGATTTGCCATAAGATCATTTATGAAAATAAGTTACGATAGCTTCCCTATCCAAGGTCTCAAGCTGCTATCTCATAGTCTCATTATGGTATCTCCGGTTGCGAGCTTTCCGGCGGGCTTGATCGCCCTTTCGCTTTGCTCATCGCCGCTGCTGAAAATATGACCTATGAACCACCACTGTAATCGACAAGCACCCTGCAGGTCGTAGTTCGGCGGCGGTTATTTACCCTTGTACCATATGCCGTACTCTTTCAAGAGGGCGATCAGGGAGCCGAACTCGGTCATGGTCAGGTTGATATTTTCCACGGCATCGACCAGCGATTCGTATAATCGCGGATCATGGAGCATGCGCCCGGCGGTTCCCTCGCCGGCGGTGAGCCCTTCCAGCACCATGGTGAGGTGGTTCAAGCTGGCGGCCGTCTCATCGGCGGCATTTTGAATGCGCGGGGCTACCGCCTGGACCGTCCGGTTGACTTCGCCGGCCAGATTATCCATATTCCCCACGGTCTGAGAAGTTTGCTCGATGAGTTTGACGGCCTCGGCGGTGAAGCCCTGCATCTGTCCCACTCCTTGGCGCATCTCGCCGACCAGCTCGGTGAACTCGGCTAGACCCTTTTTGACATTCTGCTGGTTTTCCACGTCGCCGATGATGACGTTGAAATTTTTCAGGGCCGTATCGAGCCGCATGACGGCGGTGGTAATGTTGGCTTGAACTTTTTGGGGCTCGGCCTGATCGACCTGTTCCGGCGGCAGGGGTGTCAATTGAAACTTCAACTGGTCGCTCAGGCCCGTCAGGGAGGCGATCAGTTCGTCGAGCTGCCGCTGGGTGTTTTCGGAGACGAATTCGCTGGCGGTGGAAACGACGCCTTTTATCTTATCGCCGTCGGCAAATGGTTTTGCAGAAACCGGCCCCGCCAGATCGAATTCCAGAAAACTGCTGCCCAGACCGCGGCGATATATCTTGGGCACCGCGTTGTTGGGAATCTCGTATTCCGTGTGCACGGACACTACCACCGCCACCTGATAGTATTGGAGGATGGGATTATCCAGATCCTGCAATAGGCGGGGAGGTTCTATGGAAACAACCCGTCCCACGGGATAACCCAGAAAAAGCACTTCGGTGTTTTCCTGGATGGCCGGCGCTTCGGGAAACATGATGGTAATTTCGTGGGCGTCAACCCGGTGCACCAGAGAGGGTAAATCACCGAATTTTATCACCAGCCAGCCCAGCCCCGTCAGACCCAACAACACAAACGCCGCTACTAATAGATTTCGCCTGGTTTCACTCATGATCGACCTTCCTTATACAAATAAAAAACCAATTTTTCCTTTTCCTGGTATGCCTAACTTCAATTTCGCAGGAACCTTGTACCGTTTACGCAGATTGCCGCCGTTCATCAAAAAAAAGACACGCTTTTGCAGGGCAAAAGCATGCCGCCTGTTATCATGGTCATCCGTTGTTTTTGTTCTTTCGGTTGAGTTCTTCGCTTTGCCCCCGGATAAAACGCTGTACCTGCGGGTCGGGACTGTGGCGGATTTCGTCGGCCCGGCCGTCGGCTATGATACAACCCTGGTTGAGCATGACAATCCGGTCGGCGATCTTGTAGGCGCTGTTCATGTCGTGGGTGACGGCGATAGAGGTGATTTTCAACTCGTGCTGCAATTTTACGATCAACTCGTTGATGGTTTCCGCCCGGATGGGATCGAGCCCGGTGGTGGGTTCGTCGTAAAGAATGACCTCCGGGGCCAGGGCGATGGCCCGGGCCAGCGCCACCCGTTTGCGCTGGCCGCCGGAAAGCTCACTGGGCAGTCGCGACTCGGTGCCGGCCATCCCCACCAACTCCAGTCGTTCCCGTACCAGTTGATTAATTTCTTTATGAGAATACGCCGTGTGCTGCAGCAGCGGAAAACCCACATTTTGAGCCACGGTCTCGCTGTCGAACAGGGCCCCGGCCTGAAATAAAAAACCGCAGCGACGCCGCATGGAGATGAGCTTTTTTTCAGATAGATGGTCGATCCGGCCTCCGTCAAAAAACACCTCGCCCTGATTGGGCCGAATCAAAACGATCAGGTGCTTGAGCAGGACGGTTTTACCGCAGCCGCTGGGTCCGATAACCACGGTGGTTTTACCCCTTTCGATGCTGAAATTGATCTCCTTCAGCACCTTCAGATCCCCAAATGACTTGTTCACCTTGCGCAGTTCAAATATTATTTTTTTGTTTGGTTCGCTCATGCTGCCGCGACGGTCGTTATAATATTATTTTCAGGCCCCAGACGGTCTCGTAGATTCCTTTGAAAACAACGGCTAAAACAAAATCCAGCGCCAGAATAGTCAAAAAACTATTGACAAAGGCCTCCGTGCAGGCCTTTCCCACCCCGTGGGCGCCGGGATCGCAGTTAAAGCCTTTGAAACAACTAATTAAGGCAATACTTGCCCCAAAAAAGACCCCTTTGATCAAGCCGATCATTACATCCCATTTTTCCACGACATCGGCGCTGAAACGCCAGTAAGCCTCGCTGTTGACGCCGAACTGCCAGACGGTGATGACATATCCGCCAAACACGCCTAATAAATCCGCATAAATAGTCAAAAACGGCGTCAACAGCACGCAGGCCCAGAAACGCGGCGTCACCAGATGCCGCACCGGATCGGTCCCCATCGCCCTTAGAGCGTCGATTTGCTCGGTTACGTGCATGGTGCCCAGTTCGGCCGTCAGGGCCCCGCCCACCCGGCCGGCCAGCATCATCGCCGCCAACACCGGACCCAGTTCTTTGACCACCGAAATGTTGATCAGGCTGCCCAGACGATCCTGCAGCCCCACCCCCTTAAACTGACTGAAACTCTGCACTGCCAGCGTCATCCCCACAAAGGCCCCGGTGGCCATCACTACCGGCACGCTCTTATTGCCGATTTCATACATCTGGGCCCAGACCCGCCCCCGGGCCGCCGAGGCCCGGCCGGAGGGCCCGCTGAACACGCCATGGGCCAACACCTGCCAGACAAAACGCCAAAAACGACCCCATTCCTCCAGCCTCATTAATCCAAATGGCAATCTCCGTTTCGGCATGACGAAGAAAATTTCTTTGCTAATCAACGCAAACCTATAAATAAAAACAGTTTATAATCACTTCCAGCGAGGGACCTTAAACAAAAATTTATCCGAAAAACATACCCAAAGTCAATTTTGCAAAACTTTAGTCGCTAACTAATTCCATATTCCTTGATCTTGCGATACAGGGTACGTTCGCCGATGCCCAGCATCTTGGCGGCCATCTCGCGATTACCGTTGACCATCACCAGGGTTTTTTGGATCGCGGTCTTTTCCAGTTCGTTGAGGTTGACGCCCGCCAGATTGCTTATTTCATCGGCGCTGCCGGCCTGCTGGTGCATCTCGAACGGCAGGTCGGCCACATCCAGCATCTCGGCATCAGCCAACACCACCATCGTTTTAACACAGTTGCGTAGTTCCCGCACATTGCCGGGCCAGGGGTAACTTTTCAGTATCCGCAGAGCCGCCGGGGTAAAACCACGCACCGGCCGCTCTTCCGATTGTGCAAATTCCCTGACAAAATGTTCCAGCAGCAGCGGGATATCCTCCCGTCGCTGACGCAGGGGCGGAATTTCAATATTTACCCCCTGTATCCGGAAGTAGAGGTCCTGGCGGAACCGCTTCTGTTCCACCTTTTCGGCGAGATTCTGATTGGTGGCGCTGATGATACGAACATCAATTTTAACGCCGGTGGTCCTGCCTACGGGGATTACCAGTTGATCTTCCAAAACCCGCAGCAGCTTCGCCTGCATATTCAGCGGCATATCCCCGATCTCATCGAGAAATAAGGTGCCCCCGTCGGCCATCTCGAAAAATCCCTTGCGATCGGTCATGGCCCCGGTAAACGCCCCCTTGACGTGACCGAAAAGCTCGCTTTCCAGCAAGTTATCGCTCAGCCCGGCGCAGTTGACCGGTAGAAAAGGCTGTGACTTTCGGGGCGAATTATAGTGAATCGCCTCGGCGAACAATTCCTTACCCACCCCGCTCTCGCCCTGCAGCAATACCGTCACATTGGAACTGGCGGCCCGGCGCAGCTTGTCGAGAATACGCAGTATCGTGGATGATTCGCCCACTACCCCGCTGAAATCAAACTTGTCCTCTAACTGCAATTGCAGCCGGCGATTCTCCTGAAAAAGCTGCGTCTTTTCCGCGGCCCGTTTGACCACCGCCCGCAGCAGATCCAGATCAATCGGTTTTTCAATATAGTCGTAGGCCCCGTCCCGCAGGGCCTGTTTACACGTCTCGATCGAGCCGTGGGCGGTGATCATCACCACCTCGCAAATGTGTTCACTTTTAAGCACTTCCTGCAAAACGGCCAGGCCGTCCACCGGCCCGCCCAGTTTCAGATCGGTCACCACCACGGCAGGTTGGCATATCCGGAACTTTTCCAGGCCTTCTTCTCCCTGGGCCGCCGTGGTTACGGCGTATCCTTCCCGCTCCAGGGCCTCGGCCAAGACCTCGGCCTGGGCCGGCTCATCTTCCACCACCAATATTCGAACCTTCTGGGCCATTAAAAATCCTCAAAACACCTCTGGGCCTGCGCCTCGGCAGACTATTTCGTTTCTCATGTGATAACGGTTAGTCTGTCGCTGATAATTGAGTTTACTCGTTCATCAGCGGCAGCACCACCGTAAAGTTGGTTCCCTTGCCGGATTCGCTGTGCAGTTCAATATGGCCTTGATGTTCTTCGATAATCCGCCGACTCATCGGCAAACCCAGACCTGTCCCTCCCGGCCGGGTGGTATAGTAGGCGTCGAATATCTTTTCCTGCTCGGCCGGGTCGATCCCCGCACCGGTATCAATCACGCTTATCTTAATCTGCGGGGGCTGGGCGGCGCTGCTGACAATCAACTCCCCGCCCTCGGGCATCGCCTGGGTGGCGTTGATAAACAGATTCAGAAACGCCTGTTTCAAGGCCTCGGCGTCCGCTCGGCAGATCAAGGTGTCTTTGCTGAGACTCCGACGAATCTGCACCCCTTTGCTTTGGGCCTGCGGCTCGTAAAAATCCATCAGGTCATCCAATAGCTCGTTGATTTCACAACGCGCCGGATGCAGTTCCATCCGCCCGGCATAACGTAAAAAATCATTGAGGGTCTCGGTCAAACGGTTGACTTCTTGGGTGACGGTCTCGATTTTGCGTAAATATCGATGCCAGACCTGCTCCGGCGAGTCAATGCCGCCCGTCTCCTCCGGCGCAGCGGCTTGGGCCTGTTTTAACCGGTGATTAACATCTTCGGCGAGAAGCTGCAAATTCATCTTGATCGTCGAAAGTGGATTACGGATCTCGTGGGCCAATCCGCCCGTCAGCGTCCCCAATTCGGCCAGTTTCTCCGCCCGTCGGGCCCGCTCCAGAAGCTGACGCTTTTTTTGATGCTGACGCCGCGCCCACCGGAGGCTCAACTGCCACGCCACTGCGCCGGCTATTATCACCCCCAAAACAAACGCTAATATTATCTGCCCCATAAACCCACTTTATAGATTCTTATCAAAAAGCAGGTCGCAATACAACCTTAAGTTCTGCCCGAAGTCCCTCCACCGGCAGAGCCGGCTATCATAATATGGATTCCTGCCTGCCGATCATACTTAGACTCGCCTGACGGAAATAATATGAGCGTTTAATCCTTTACCGGCACCGAGGCCTGTTTCTTCTCATCCCTCAGAGCCGCTTTACGTGAGAGCTTGATGCGGCCCTGTTCGTCCACGGCGATCACCTTGACGGACATCTCGTCGCCCACGCGGCAGACGTCCGTCACGGAATCGACGTAGCGGTCGGCCAACTCGCTGATATGACACATCCCTTCTTTGCCGGGCGCAATCTCGAAAAAGGCGCCGAAATCCTTGACCGCCACCACCTTGGCGTTATAAAGATTGCCGATCTGGACCGGCCTGGTCATGGCTTCGACCATATCCAGAGCCTGCAGATGGCCGTCGCCGCCCAGGCAGGAGATATAAACCTTACCGTCATCCTCCACCTCGATAGTAGCGCCGGTGATCTCCTGTATCCGCTTGACCTGACTGCCCCCGGGGCCGATCAGTTTGCCGATCATGTCCACCGGAATATTCGTAACCACCAGCTTGGGAGCATAAATCGAAATATTCTTGCGGGGACGGTCTATTACGCTCAGCAGGGCGTGCAGGATCTTCATCCGCGCCTCTCGGGCCCGTTCAAACGCTTCGCGCATAATGGCAAAACTCAGGTTTTGCCCTTTCGAGTCCAACTGAATCCCGGTTATTCCCACCTGGGTTCCGGCTATCTTGAAGTCCATGTCCCCATAACGGTCTTCCTCGCCGATAATGTCGGTCAGTAATTGGTGTCTTTCGCCGTCGCTTACCATCCCGATGGAGATCCCCGCCACCGGGTGTTTGATGGGCACCCCGGCATCCATCAGCGCCAGCGTCCCGCCGCACACCGAGGCCATGGAACTCGATCCGTTTGATTCCAGAATATCGCTGCCCAGTTTGATGGTGTAGGGAAAATCCTCCATGCTCGGCAAAACGTATTCCAGACTTTTCTCCGCCAAAGCGCCGTGACCGATATCCCGTCGGCTGGGCCCCATGATGCGTCGGCACTCCCCCACGCAGAAAGGCGGAAAATTATAGTGCAGCATAAATCTCTTGTCATACTCTTCCAGCAGACCGTCCACGGTCTGGGCGTCTTCGGAGGTGCCCAAGGTCGCCGTCACCATCACCTGCGTCTCCCCGCGGGTGAAAAGAGCCGACCCGTGCGTCCGCGGCAGCACCGCCACCTCCCCGCTCAACGCGCGGATATCATAAAATCCCCGCCCGTCCGCCCGCCGACCGGCCAGTATCTCGGCCTGATTAACTTTCTCCAGATAGTCTTCTATCGCCATCCGCACCAGTTCCGGGGGGTATTCGCTTTCGCCCTCCTCCGGACATACTTGTGCCTGAAACTCCTCCAATAATTTATCTATCGCCTCGCTGCGCTCTTGCTTGCTGGTCATCAACCGGGCTTCCCGATAACGCGGGCCGATCCTTTCTTCCAGCAGCTGCTCTAATTCGCCGGTGTCGGGGGATTCAAAGGCGTATTTTTCCTTGCCGCAGTCGGCGGCCAGCTCCGAAATCATCTCGCAAATCTCCAAAATCGTCTTATGGCCCAATTCGATGGCCTCGGCGACTATCTCTTCCGGCAGCTCGCAAGCCCCCACCTCGATCATATTAATCCCTTCACGCATGCCGCATAAAACCATATCCAGCGACGATTTCTGCATCTCCTCGATGGTGGGATTGATCACAAATTCATCATCGACCCGACCCACCCGCACCGTTCCCAGCGGGCCGCCAAAGGGAATGTCGGAAACCGCCAACGCCGCCGACGCCCCGATCACCGCCAAGACGTCCGGTTCATTCTGCTGATCCGCCGACCAGACCATGGATTGAATCTGTACTTCGTCGCAAAATCCCTTGGGAAACAGGGGACGATGGGGCCGATCGATCATCCGCATCGTCAAAGTCTCCTTGGTGGTCGGCCGACCCTCGCGCTTGATAAAACCCCCGGGAAATTTACCCGCCGCCGACATCTTCTCGCGATAATCCACCGTCAGGGGAAAAAAATCAATCCCTTCTCTCGGATCCGCCGATACCACCGTCGTCAAAACCACCGTCTCGCCGTAACGAACCATTACCGCCCCCGAGGCCTGCTTGGCTAACTTTCCTGTCTCAATCGACAACAACCTGCCGGCAATCTGCTTCTCAACTTTCTTGACCATTGACATCTTTAATATACCTTACTTGTGGGCAACTTCGCTTGCCTTATCCTGCACCGTCTGCATCTTACTAGCTGGACTTCTCCAGGTATGCCTGACCTCAATTTTGTAAAACTTTAGTTACTAACTTCGCCGCGCTCGCCTTGACCGACTCTCAACTAAATCCATACATAAACTCTCCGCCCGCGTTCTCCAACTCCTAACTCGGCAATTACACAGCCCGATGCCGCCGGGCGGCGCCTGGCGCTTTGCCCTTGGGGTAACTGCGCCCCTCCGCAATTATTGCCGGATTGATTTGCCTGCCCGTCCCCCAGGACGCCTGCACCACACAGGCCGCCTCAAAGCAAACATCAACATCAAACGCCGGGCCTACTTCCGCAGCCCCAGCCGCGTGATTAAGCTATTATAACGCTCGCGGTCGGTACGCATCAGATATTTCAGCAGTCTGGTACGCTTGCCTACCATCTTTAAAAGTCCGCGCCGCGAGCCGAAGTCCTTCTTGTGCACCTTCAGGTGCTCGGTCAAATCGGCGATCCGCCGCGTCAACAATGCGATTTGCACTTCCGGAGAACCGGTGTCTCCCTCGTGCGTGGCAAACTCCTTAATGGTTTGCTTTTTCTGTTCTTGTGTAATCATCTTTTTGTCCCTTGCCCGATCGGTCCGAACGACGAAGTCGATCAGGACAGAAGCTGCCATGGTTATTAATCTTACTCTCCAACAATTATCATAGGCGTTTCCCACGCCCTGAATCTACTCTACCGCCTAAAATAACCCAAAACGCTCCCCAGATCAACAAAAAACTTAAGTCTTTTTATTTAAGATATTTACAACACCTATCAAGCTTCAACAAAACCACGCCGCCCCGTATGAAGGTTTATTTTTTATTTCATTTACCTTGGACAATTATAGACGCCCTCAAAGGTCAAATACAATGAAAAATTGTTACTTACTCCCTATAAATTTGTGGCTGGGGAGTTTATCAGAAAGTTTTAGCCCTTTAAGGCGATCAACCCCACAAATCGCGCCCGGCGCGTCTCCAGAACCGTTTCAATCCGTTGAATTTGCCCGGGAATGTCCGGGGCCGCCGGCGGCTGATCCTTCTTTCGCCTGCTCAGACTGGATAAGCGGATAACGGCTATCATCCCGTCAGCCAGATCCAATAGCTGGGACCCGACAGGCTGTCCGGGTTTCTTGGGCGCCGCCGACAGAGCGCCGGGTACATAGATAAATATAATATCATAGTTTCGGCGAAGATTGGCCCAGCGGTGGGTTTCTCGGGCCAGATCGGTCCGATTATCACTCTGCTCGGCCAAAGGCTCGCCCGCGGCCATGAAACTCAACCCCGGCAGCATCGTCGCGCTTATTACCCGCGAGGCCCAGAGCTCACCCCGACGCCACTCAAAAAAACCCGGCTTGGCCGGCACCTCAAATATGGCCGCCAGGTCGGCGGCGGCCTGATCGCCCTCGATCAGCAGCACACGCAACTTCTTAACCGCTAAGGATAAGGCGAGATTGACGGCAAAGCGGGGAGAAATCTCAGACGGATCAAGGGTGCTTAGCACCACCACCGGACCGGGACATTCTGCGCGTAATCGATTTAAATGTTCACATAATCGCGTGTAGGGAGAGCCCGGTTCCGCAGCCGTGGCGTGATCCTTTTCCAGATCGACCCGTGCCAAAAGCATCTCTTGGTGTTCGTCGGATATGGTTTGATCCCGTCTCTCCGTAATATCGCAGGTCTCTTCGCTCATAACGGACGCTTCCGGTTTGATAGTGGCATGTTCGGTAAAAACAGGTTGAATCGTAACGGGCGGCCCCTCAGAAACGCTCTCCCGCGGGTCAATAGTCGGCGTCATCCGATTAATGTGTGGTTTAGGCTCGGCTGGTTTCTCTGCCACGAGGGGCTGGTTAACCATTCTCGGTGGTTCGGCCATCAGGTCCTGCTCGTTGACGTATAATTGCACCTGACCGCAAAGCAAGGCATTAACCGCCATCAGGTCCCGTTCATCGACGAATAATTGTAAATATATCAACGCCCGTTCCTTTGGTGCCGGTGATTGACTATCGAACGATGCTCCTCCCTTAAGATCATTTTCATTGATAAACAGCTGTACCGGAACGGAGGGTGTATCGGCCGGGGTTGGCACCTCCGGAACCCTAGTTGGCACAGCTTTGGTTATCGGATTGGAAGGCGTCGGTAATATCAGTGCGACTTCGGCCTCGATGGGCGCTTCGAACTTAAGGTTGCCTTTGCCTGCATCCAACTCGGCCGGAACGCATGCAGGCTCGGCAACACCGGGGGATTCCTCAGGGGATGTTGGCTCAGGTTTGGGTCTTGGTTCGGAAAACTTACGCGCTAAACTGCCCTCCCGTAAAGGAGGCGTATAAGACTTCTCAGGATCGGCGCCCGGTTCGGACGTCGTCCTCGAAAAGATGGGAAGGGCCAGACCCGCTAAAAAGCCTGCCAGAGCCGCTATCGCCATCAGCAGCTTTTGCAGCCGGCTGAAGGGATACTGCTTGCTTTTATAATCACGCATACTACTCAGGCGGAGACGGCGGCTTTGAAGGTCGGCCCGCTGCTGTTGGAGCTGGGCGTGCAAATCGATGTAGGGCTTGAGCTTCTCAATGTCTGTCGGCATCGGCAGGGAAAAATCAGAACCGCTGTTCTCGGCCGATAGATAAGCTTCCCTCTCGGCGCGACGGGCGGCGTAAACACCAAGGAGATTGTCAACCTTTTCATTAATTAAACGGCCCGGGATGGTGCTCGGACAACGCAGTTGGACGGAGATCACGGGTTGACCGTCGTGGATCTTGATTTCCACATACCGTGCTAATAAAGGCATGACTTGTTGGGCCTGTTGGTGGAGATAATCCCGCTGCTCGTTTCCGAAGCGACGCCACTGATCCTCGGTGAGAGGCATATCTTCAGGAATATTAAAGTGAAGCTGTCGCTCGAGCACCTGATCGCAGGGCAGGTGTCGTTTAACAAAATACATGGTCCCGGCGAGAAAAATCATGCTCCCCACCAGCGCCGTCGAAATCCTGACCATCGCTTTTTTCTCTGCACGCGACATTAAAATTCCTCATCCCTTTTTGCGGTTAATTTCCTTCTATCGGTCCAAAGTCTCAAAAAAAATACACCGCATTTGATAGTTCTAACAGCATATTATACCTTTAAAATGGTCGTTTTTATTCAGTAAAATATTATCCATGACGAGTTTATGCTTTTATCAAAAATTTTTCTCATGCCTCTTGGGACGAGTTGCGGCGATGGAAAGCGATGTCGGCGTTCACAATGCTATACATTATATCATCGATGATTTTATCGTTAGTCCGGCTGTGCCGATTATAATGTTTGTAGAGGTTAAATGATCTGGGCAAAGGGTATGGTTTTTCCGCCGGAACCGAGGCGCCGGCAGCTTGATCCGGGATTCGTTCCCCGCCCGCAGACAATGCCGGCGGCCGGGTGAGCGATGACGCGGGGGCCTCGACTTCCGCCGCAGTGGTTTCCATAAGTTGCTCAGGGCTATCTTCATCGGGCACTTCTTGTGGTGTTGAATCCGGTGAAGATAATCCGCCCCGGGCTGAATCCG
The DNA here is from genome assembly GCA_001303695.1 of Phycisphaerae bacterium SM23_30. Taxonomy (GTDB): domain Bacteria; phylum Planctomycetota; class Phycisphaerae; order Sedimentisphaerales; family SM23-30; genus SM23-30. Next base: position 2,365 of record LJUC01000061.1, on the reverse strand, counting down.
GTAAAGCCGCCGCCGTACCGCCGGCGCCGGCTTCACGCAATGTCGGTGCATCTTCACCGAGTATAGGCTTCTCCGCCACATGAAAGATATTTGAAGCAGCTACCGCCGCTGGAGACGTCATAGGTGGTGCTTCGTCCCCGGCCTCCTCAATGACCGGCGGCTCGGAAACAGCAGACGCCGCCGCCGGAGGCGTCTTTGGGGGCGTTTCTCTGACAGGTTCCTTAGCCGCCGGAGGTTCCGGAACCGCAGGGGCATCTGCCGGAGTTATTAGAGTTGGTGCTTCCCTTGCCGGTTCTTTATCAGCCGGAGGCTCCGGAGCAACAGGTTCGGGCTCTATGAACTCCGCCGAAGGTTGCTCTTCGGCATCCTTAAAGGACTCCAGGCGGGCAAGCATCAGATCCCGACGGGCCTGTTCAATTTCACTTAATTCTTCCGTAGAATCCGGCTCGTCGTTCGGTAAGAGGGAATGGGATTCAACATCGCCGCCAGGCCCTGACTCTGATTTTTTCCCGAATCTCGACAACATCGTTCCGCTCGACAATGCGTTTTCGACCATACCACTTCAATGCAGTATAGCATAATCGGCGGCATTATTCAACTGTAACGCTTTTTGCGAGGTTTCGGGGCTTGTCAACGTCGTGACCGCGAATGACGGCGGCGTGATAAGCCAATAGCTGCAAAGGAATTACGGTCAGCAGCGGCTGAATTTCCTCCAGGGTGTCGGGGACCATAAAAACATGGTCGGCGTAGTCTTTTATCCGATCATCGCCCTCAGTGGCCACCGCGATGATCTTTCCGCCCCGGGCCTTGACCTCCTCAACGTTGCCGATGACCTTTTCATATTGGCTCGAACGCGGGGCAATGAAAACCACCGGCATCTCCGGCGTGATCAGGGCGATAGGGCCGTGTTTCATCTCGGCGGCCGGCAGACCCTCTGCATGTATGTAGGAGATCTCCTTGAGTTTCAGCGCCCCCTCCAGGGCTATGGGAAACTGATAACCCCGACCCAGGAAAAGCCAGTTCTCTTGTTTGCTGTGTTGTTCGGCGACCCGGCGGATCAGATCGGTTTGTCTCAGGACGATTTCTATCTGATCGGGTATCTTATGTAGTGCCTGAATGTACAGCTCCATCATCTGCTGCGACATATGGCGGCGCCGGGCGACGTAAAGGGCCAGCATCGTCATCACCGCCAGCTGTCCCGTAAAGGCCTTGGTGGAAGCGACCCCGATCTCCGGCCCCACGTGCAGATAAATGCCCGCGTCGGTCTCCCGGGCGATGGTCGAACCTACCGAATTGACCACCCCCAGGGTCAGCGCCCCGCGCTCCTTGGCCTCCCGCAGTGCCGCCAGAGTGTCGATAGTCTCGCCGGACTGACTGATCACAATCATAATCGACCCGTTTTCGATGATAGGATTGCGATAACGAAATTCCGAGGCGTAATCGACTTCGGTCGGCAGTTGCGCCAGTTGCTCAATCACGTATTCCGCCGCCAGCCCCGCATGCCACGCCGTCCCGCACGCCGCGATTGAGATCCTCCGGGCCCGCACGATCTGGCGGCTCAGATGGGCAATCCCGCCCAGGTGAATTTGATTGTTCTTCACATCAAGCCGCCCGCTCAGACAATCCGCCAGCGTCTGGGGCTGCTCGAAAATCTCCTTGGCCATATAATGGTCGTAGCCGGCCCGTTCGATTTTATCCAGAGAGTACTCGATCTCTTCGATCTTGGGTTCAATCGAGACGTTTTCAATCGTGCTGGTGCGGTAACCGTCACGCGTGACCACCGCCATCTCGTTATCACCCAGATAAATCGCCTGGGTGGTGTGCTGCACTATGGCAGCCGCATCCGATGCAATTATGAATTCACCATCGCCCAACCCCAGGATCAAAGGACTGCCCCGCCGGGCCGCGATCAAGAGATCCGGCTGATCTTGACAAAAAATGGTAATGCCGTAAGTGCCCACCAGCTCACTGAGGGCCAGGCGAACGGCTCTTTCCAGCCGGCCCTTTCCTGAATCTTCCCCTCTCGAATCTTCCCTTGATGTCTCGCTGTGATAAAAATGGCTGATCAGGTTGGCGATCACCTCGGTATCGGTTTCGCTGCGGAAGCCGCACCCTTCGCCCATGAGCCATTTTTTCAGGGTCGCAAAATTCTCGATTATCCCGTTATGTACTACCGCGATCCTGCCGGTATGATCCAGATGCGGGTGGGCGTTTTCCGTGGTCGGTGCCCCGTGCGTCGCCCAGCGGGTGTGGGCGATCCCGATCGTGCCGGCCATCGTTTCTGCCGCCAGCAGCTTCTCCAGGTCCGATATCCTCCGCTCCGACCGCACCAGGTGCAGATCCGACCCGTCGAAGACCGCTATGC
>LJUC01000060.1 GCA_001303695.1 Phycisphaerae bacterium SM23_30 | reverse complement strand
GGGGTGGGGGAAAGGACGCGGGAAGGCAACGATCTCTGGCTGGAGATGCAGGAGGCCAAGATCGGCGATACGGGCAAGAGCGTTATCGATCAGACGGTAATGGTTTTCGGTCAGATGAACGAGCCGCCGGGCGCGCGTCTGCGAGTAGGGCTGTCGGCGTTGACGATGGCGGAATATTTTCGGGATCAGACGGGAGCGGATACGCTGTTATTTATTGACAATATTTTCCGGTTTTCCCAGGCCGGTTCGGAGGTGTCGGCATTATTGGGTCGGATGCCCTCGGCGGTGGGCTATCAGCCGACCTTGGGAACGGAGATGGGTGAGCTGCAGGAACGCATTACTTCTTCCGATAAAGGGGCGGTGACCTCGATTCAGGCGGTGTATGTCCCCGCAGACGACTATACCGATCCGGCCCCGGCGACGACCTTTACGCATCTTGATTCGTCGGTGAACCTACAGCGATCTATCGTGGAAAAGGGCATTTATCCGGCGGTGGATCCGCTGGAATCGACCAGTCGCATTCTGGACCCGCATATAGTCGGCGAACGTCACTATCAGATTGCCCGTCGGGTGCAGCAGTACCTGCAGCGTTATAAGGATCTGCAGGACATCATAGCGATTCTGGGCGTTGACGAACTCAGCGAAGAGGACAAAAATATTGTGGTGCGGGCGCGAAAGATGGAGCGATTTTTGTCTCAGCCGTTTTTGGTAGCGGAGGCCTTTACGGGTCTTCCCGGCAATTATACCAAAGTAGAAGACACTATTCGCAGTTTTGAGGAGCTCTGCGAGGGCAAATGGGACCATCTGCCCGAGTCGGCTTTTATGTATGTCGGCACCATTGAGGACGCCGCGGAAAAGGCCGAAAGAATGGCGGCTCAGGTTTCGTAGGTTAAATCATGGCAGATATGTTCAGCAATATTCGTTGTTTAGTTATTACTCCGGAAGCTCAGGTGGTGGACGCCGAAGTACTGGACGTGGTAATACCCGCTTATGATGGATTAAGAGGCGTATATCCCGGCCATGCTTGTTTATTGTGCCTTTTGGGTTTGGGACTTCTGCGTTACCATGATCTGCAGAATCGTTCTCACGTCGTTTTTATTGAGGGAGGTTTCGGCCACGTTTGCGATAATGAAGTTACTATTCTAACCCGGACGGCTTTGACTGCGGATGCGGTCACCACCACTGAGGCCCGGGAACAATTGCGCCAGGCTGAAGGCCAACCGACCTCCACCATTGAGGAGGTTCAGGCGCGCAGGGCCGCCATTCGTCGCGCCAAACAACTTTTGACTTTAACGCTTTCACGGGAATGACAGTAGAATTGTTATTCGTTAAATTTAGATTGTGATTAGTATAAGCTATTTGTTAAAAAAAAGTTTAGTTACGTAAATATAAAGCGAACATTCCCAAGCTGTTTTTGGGCGTGCCACCCTGAGCAGGTTATTTTAATTTTTTTTCAACTTAATTGTAAGTACAACTCGATCAAAGGGGAAGGATTCATTCAATACTACGGCGCAATTAGCGCGGGCGAAATGATCGCTGTCGAGACAAAATTTGTCTATAGGTTTTTCTGATAGCCGGCAGACCAGCACTTCGGGCCGTTTCATCACTCCGAGGACCCTAAATTTATAGTCAAACTGTTGATAATAAAGAAACGCCATGGGAAATAAACGGGTTTGGCGTGAGAATTCGATGTTCCAGGTTCTAAAAGGATCTATAGTATGGAGTTTTCTCACGAGAGGTCCGGATATAGAGGCGGAATCGAACACAAAATACGGGGATACCGGATTATGCATAATTGTCGCCAGCATAACAATGGCGGCGGCAGCGATTACAAGGCGAGTGAGGATTTTCTTTTTTAAGGCCTGGGCGAATCGATCCAAAATTATGCTTATGCCAATCAAGACCATTGGTATTATAAATATGATATTGCGATCAAAACCCAGGCTTCGCCTCAGAATAACGCCGTAAAGAAATAAGAAGATTACATATAGGCCCGTTATTATGGATACCAAAAACACCCGATCATCCTGTTTTATGTATTTCCATCCGGTTCTTTGCTTAAGGGCGTCGCGAAGCTTATAAATATAAAACGCCATGGCCCCGACAGCCAGGGCTGCCAAAGCCACGGGGATAATAATCCCTGCGGCGTCGCTCGAGCGAAACACTCTGATCAAAAACAAGTCGTGAAGAAGTTGGGCAAAAGACGACCACCCGCCCCAATTTTTGTTGCTTTCCTTGACGACCGGATCGTTGGCGATGTCTGCGTAGCTATTGTGGTAAAGCAAGAAAACAGCGGTGAAACTGACCAGGAATATAGTTAATCCTGTAATAATAATTGTCCGCAGTTTTTTGGGCGAGTCGTAAAATATTTTTGATGAAAACAACAAAACAAACGTCAGATTAAACGCCGCCAAGAAAAATAAGCTCGACAGAGTCGCCCCGAAAGCCAGGAAATTGAGTGCGGAGATTATCAATGCCGGTTTGGGCCAAGAGCGAAAGCTTTTTTTATGATCCAGCCACCACAAAAGCAGGGCGATTTGGGTAAAGAGGGCCGCCAGTCCGAAGGCGTAGCCCCGGGCCAGAAAGGAATAATCAAAGACAAAAGGCGACAGGGATATTAAGATAAAAGTTGTCAGGCGCAGGATGCAGGAGTGGATGGTTTTATAGATGATATAAGCCAGGGCCAGCGTAAAAATAATTCCTGCAGTTAAGGAAGGGATGCGGATATAGAATTCATAGGAGTTGAAGAATTTTTGGGCGTAATAAATAAATATGGAATTTAAGGCATGATTATTGGTCAGGGGCACATTTTTATTGGGGATAGCGGCGGGATGCAAGGCGTGGCGGATGTCGTCGGCGAAGTGCAGGCAGGTCATGGCTTCATCATAAATGATCCCTGCGTACATGGTTTTATAAATTTTTAAGATGAGGACGGCAATTATAGCCACAACAAAAAAAACCGGGAAGGCAATTTGTTTTTTTTGTGTCGCGGATTTTAGGCGAAGAACCTTTTCGACGGTTTTGGGGGCGGTTTTGATTCTGTCTTTTTTCATAGGGATTTAACTTGGTATTATATTTGAATCAATCTTTTCTTATCCGGGCGTCCAGAATCATTTGCTCGTAAAGCGGTTCAAAATTAACCCGAACGGCACAATCAAATTGACAAAAAAAGTCCCAGTCCAGATATATCGACTTAGCAGTTGCTTCGTCGATATGACAGACTACGAGGTCAAAGTCATCCCTAGTTCCCGCGGTGAATTTAAATTTTGGGAATTGAAAATAATGATATGTTCCTAAGGTATAGTTTTGCAATTTTTGAGAAAAAAATATTTTCCATGTTCTATCGGGATCTATTTTTCTTAAGCACCGCACCAAGGGTCCCGACATGCTTTGCCCGCCGAGGGCCTTATGAGAAGCAGGTGGATTATGCAGAGTCGCCGCTATGAACATTCCCGCCACCGCCACCCGCACTACTTTTCCGATCGTTGCGGGTCCCAGAGAGCGACCGAACCGATCCAGAATTATTCCGCTGGTGAGTAAAGCCAACGGAATTAAAAATACGATGTTACGTTTATATCCGAGGCTTTTATTCAGGATGACACCGTAAATAAACATCAATAAAATTGATGCGCCGGTCACGGCAATTACGAAAGTTCCGGGATTATTACTTATCAAGGATGGTCGAGGGCTGGAGGGTTTAGGGGCATTTCGGGGTCTGAATATATAAAAGATGCCACTGGCCATAAGCAGGCCCATCATTAGACCCAAAATAATGCCTCCTGCGACATCCCGTTGGGGCAGAAATACGTCCCTTACCAGGGAGCTTTTTAAGAAACCTACAAAGGTGGTCCAACCTTGCCAACTGCGCGCCATTTCGAGAAAGCGTTCATTAGCGGGGATCTGCCGGTAAATTCCCCGATAAAGAAAAAAAGAGCTCACTGCTGTCAGTAGAAAAATGGATACCCCGTTGAGGGTGATTGGTATCCATTTGTGGGGAGGGGGATTATGCAGCACTTTTGACGAATAAAATAAGACGAACACCAGGTTGAAAGCCAGCAGGAAGAGAAGGCTCGACAAAATCGCGCCAAAGGCCAGGAAGTTAAGGGCTGAAATCAGCAGTATGGGTATCCAGCAATAACGGAATTTTATTGGGTGATTCAAAAGCCAAAGGACCAGGGCGATTTCCATAAAAAGTCCCGCCAGGCCGAAGGCGTATCCCCGGGCCAGGAAGGAATAATCAAAAACAGAAGGCACCAGGGAGACCAAGCCGAATATCGCTATGCGCAGCAGATAAGAAGAAAAGGTTTTAACGACGATATACGCCAGGGCCAGGGAAAAGAAAATCCCCGCGGTCAGGGAAGGGATTCGGAGAAAATGTTCGTAATCAGGAAATAATTTATGGGCGAAATATATAAAGATGGAATTTAATACGTGATTGTTGGGCGAACTATAAACATGCAAAGCGCCATGAATACTGCGGCTGGAATCGCGGAAGGTTCTGGATTCGTCGGAAATGACGCCGGCCCGATCCATTTTGTAAACTTTAAATACTATTGTCGCTAACACAACGGCCGTAAACAGGAGAATAAATATCTTGCGACTCTGGGCGGAAGGGACCTGGGGATGGACGGCATCAGCGCGGATTGGGATTTTGGGCGGGGGTGGCGCTTTAACTGTTTTCATAAAAACCTTGATCCAATTTTGGTTAACGGCATACCGCCACAAAATTCATTCGTTTTTGTACAATCGGCGGTTGATTATATAATTTGCTACTTTGGGCGTGGTCAAGTAGTATATCGACAGGTTTTGACCCGCCCGGCGACGAATTTCGGTGGCGGAAATATCAATCATAGGGGTATTCAGAATGTGCTTTTTAATGCGTTTTATCTGTTTTTCTTTTAAGGCCGGCTGCAACGCCGAGAACTGATCGAGATGGTAATCCGGTCTCGAGGCCGTGACGATGATACATTCGTCGACCAACTGCTCGATTCGATACCAACTTAAAAGTTCTCCGACGCTGTCGGCGCCGATGAGCCAATAAAGCTGGATTTCGGCCCCGTAAAGCCCGCGAAAATACCGCACCGTTTCCAGGGTATAACTGGGTCCTCGACGTTGGAGTTCGCAATCGGAGACTTCGAACAGGGTGTCGCCTGCGACGGCCAGTTGCGTCATCCGCAGTCGATCTTTGGTGGTGCTGACGGCGGCGTTTGTCTTGTGGGGCGGCTGGGCCGATGGGATTAAAATCACTTTTTCCACCTGCAACTGTTCTGCGGCCGCCCGCGCGATAATCAAATGTCCATGGTGTATCGGGTCGAAGGTGCCGCCAAATAGTAATATGCCGTTATTATTCATTATGACATTGCTGTTGCTTTTTATTTATTTCTCTTTTTTTGGTTAGAAGCATAATAACGGTCAATCTCTTTAAAAAGTTTGTTCAATTTATCCGAGTCTTTGATACCCGGTTCTTTTTCCACACCGCTGCACAAATCAACACCATAAGTTCCCACGGTCAGGGCTGCGGTAATGTTTTCCGGCGTAATACCTCCGGCCAGAAAAATCTTCTGAGAACCAACCTGACGGATCCAACTCCAATCGAATCTGCGACCGGTTCCACCATACAATTTTTCATGAAAGACGTCAAGTAAAATCGCCGTTACGTTGTACTGTTGGGCCTGGCAAATATCTTGGGGCCGCCGCATGCGCAAGGCCTTGATTACTTCGACTTTCAATTCGGCTACGGCTTGGCATTCTTCATTGCTTTCGGCGCCGTGTAATTGCACTATTTTTAACGGACACTGCCTCAGTATTTCACTGATGCCTTCCAGGCCCGCGTCCACAAACACCCCTACGTATATCGCCTGGGCCGGCAAAGCCGCCATGATTTCCCCCGCCGCTTTGGGATTAATGTAACGTGGACTAAGAGGGTAAAAATTAAAACCCAGATAATCGGCTCCCAGATGCAACGCTAATTGAGCGTCTGATAGATTGGTGATCCCGCAAATTTTGACTTTAACCGACATTTTAAGAATGGGAAATTTCTATCAGTTTTTCTAATGTTTTCTGGGCGTTGCCGCTGTCGATGCTTTCTTGGGCCAGATTAACAGCATCAACGAATCCCGGCGCCGCCTGCCCGACCATAATCGCCGCCGCCGCGTTAAAGACCACTACGTCGCGACAGGGGCCGGAGAGTTTATTTTGCAAGATATCTTTTATAATAGCCGCGTTGTCAGCCAGGGAACCACCCGCCAGGTCGCTAATGCGGGCCCGGGCAATGCCGTAGTCACTGTAGTCGATAGTATGGTTGGAAATTTCCCCGCCGCGCAGCTCCACCGTGTCGGTGGGTCCGCAAATGGTAAATTCATCCAGTCCTTCTCCGTAAACCACCATGGCACGATTGGTACCAAGTAGTCTAAGGGCTTCGGCCATTAAAGGCATCAACAAAGGCCGGGCCACTCCTAAAATTTGAATTGACACATTTGCCGGATTGGCTAGGGGCCCCAAGACGTTAAACACCGTGCGAAATCCCAAGGATTTACGAACGGGCTGTACGTATTTCATCGCCGGATGATGGTTAGGGGCAAACATGAATCCGATATTCGCCTGGTCAATACACCGTTCAATCACGTCGGCCGCGGCGTCGATTTTCACGCCCAGTTCGGCCAGCACGTCCGCCGAGCCGCACTTGCTGGTGATGGCCCGATTGCCGTGTTTGGCGATCTTTACGCCCGCCCCCGCCGCCACCAGCGCCGCCGCGGTGCTGATGTTAAAGGTCCCCTGGCCGTCGCCGCCGGTGCCGCAGGTGTCCACCAGAGGTTTGCTTGCAGGTCTTACCGGCACGGCATGATCCCGCAGGGCCCGCGCCATACCCGCTATCTCCTCTGCTTTTTCTCCTTTGGCCGCCAGCGCCGTTAAGAAACCCGCAATCTCGACCTCGTCACAATTTCCCTCCAGAATCCCATTGAGCGCCGTTTGCGCCTCGGAGAAGGTCAAATCCACTTTCCGCAGCATCTTTTCCGTCAGTTTCTGCAACATAACTTACTCCCTGTTTTGCGCCACAGTGGCCGGAGTTTATTTCCATTTTCGCCCCAGAGGTCACCGAGCTAATAATTCGATCACATTGGCAATTATCTTTAATCCCATATCATCTTGCAATGTTAAAATTGATTCCGGGTGAAACTGCACGGATGCGACGGGCAGCTCTTTATGGGCCAAACCCATCACCACTCCTTCCTCGGTGCGGGCGGTTATTTCCAGGCAATCGGGCACCGTGTCCGGCTTGACAAATATACTGTGATAACGACCGGCGGAAAAGGGATTGGGTATATTTTTAAAAATCCCCTTCTCATCATGATGCACCATGGAATCCTTGCCATGCACGGGCTCTTTCAATATTCCCAGCTCCGCCCCGAAATATTGACCTATGCCCTGGTGGCCCAGGCAGACCCCGAAAATGGGCAGGTTACGTTTAAGCGCCGAATCCACTACCTTAAGCACGCCCATTTCCTGGGGCATTTTCGGTCCCGGCGAAATAAACACCAGGTTTGGTTTAATTTCATCCAGCTTGCTTTCGTGGAAACCTGTCCGCAATGTTATCACCTCGACCCCCGTCTGCCGTACATAGTTGGCCAGGGTATGCACAAAACTGTCGTGGTTGTCCACCAGTAAGACTGTGGTTTCTTTTTTCGCCTTTGCCATGGATACGGCATCTTCCGGTGGTGCGTATTCATCGGTGGTTACCGCCTGCAAAAATGCCGACGCTTTGATTCGTGTTTCTTTTTCCTCTTCGTCCGGTATCGAATCATAAAGCAGCGTGGCCCCGGCCCGCACCGACGCCAGACCATCTCGCAGGTGGACCGTACGTATAGTGATTCCCGTATTCAGTTGTCGGTTGAAGGTAAAAAATCCTATGCTTCCTCCGTACCAGCGGCGGGGGCTGTTCTCTAAATCCTCGATCGTTTGCATGGCTATCGGCTTGGGTGAGCCGGTCAAGGTGCAGGCCCACATATGCGAGAGGAAGGCGTCGAACATGTCGCAGTCATCCCGCAGGGCGCCCCGGACGTGATCCACCGTATGAAACAAGCGCGAATAGCTTTCCACCATCCGCCGGCCGATCAACTGCACCGAGCCCGGCACGCATATTCGGGATTTGTCGTTGCGATCCACGTCGGTGCACATGGTCAGCTCGGATTCATCTTTTTTAGAGGTTAAAAGCAGCCGGATTTGTTCGGCGTCCTCCATGGGATTTTCCCCGCGCCGGACGGTGCCGCTGATCGGACAGGTTTCCACCACTTTGTCGTCCACGCGCACGAACATCTCCGGCGAGGCCCCGATCAACTGTTCGTCGCCTAGGTTAATCACAAAATCGTAAGGGCTGGGATTTTGCCGCCGCAGCCGGCCGAAAATTTCCGAGGGCCAATAGCCGCATTTCACGCTGAATGTTTGCGAGAGCACCACCTCGAAAAAATCGCCTCGTTTACATCCCTGACGTATCTTTTCCACCTTGGCCGCATATTCGCCCGGTTCATGGTCGCAGATAACATCCGTCGAGGTCAGCCGTCGGGTAAGTTCCCGACGCTCTCCCTGTACAGGTATTCCCTCGGTGCTGCCCGCCGGGCCGGAAAACTCATACGACAGTGTAAAGGCCTGCTTCTTTTGATGGTCGATCGCCCCCACCCGATCCGCCAAAAAGAGATGGCAATCGACGCCGGTTTTACGTCGGTCATGTTTGAACCGGATCGGCTCAAACTGAAACACCAGGTCGTACCCGAAGGCCCCGAATATCGTCAGGTATTCGTCTTCGCACGCCATCAGATCGCATATTGCCCGCAATACGGAAAATATGCTGGGCTGCTTGCTTCTTTGCTCCTCGGTAAAATCGCTCGGCATGGGTATAACCTCTGCCTCGATGGTCTCGGCGGTTACTTCGAGACGGGCCACGTCTTGATGGTTCGTAACCGCCGGCGCCAAAAGTGCCAGTATGACTTTACCCCGCTCGTTTAACGCTCTTATGGTAAATTTACGTCCCCGACTCACCAATTCCAGCGGCGGATCGATAAAACCGATATCCCAGCGCGAGTACCTACCCGGATACTCATAATCGCTAGCAAAGATGCACCCCTTGGCCCGGTCGATATGCTTATAGACGTGGGCCAGGGCCTCGGTTATCGCCACTTCATCTTTGTCGCGGATAACCTTGATTTTGCCTTTCGTTATGAATTCTTCGCGCATGATTTTGTCTCCTTAAAAAAATAACCGCGTCCCGACTTTTGCGTCAGGCCGCGGTTTATGTTTGCTATATATATGGTGTACCTAATCGCCGGGCCCGCCGCACCAACCATTGCGCCACCACCAGATGTTATTAAATATCACTTTGCTCATCGAAATTTGCTCACTACTTCCTATATTCTACTTATTATTATCGCACATCAACCAGGCCGCGTCAACCCCAAAAAAAGAAATTTAATCGGAAATATCCCGTTTCCGGATCAATCAATATGAACGAAGAAAGTGGGGTGGTATCACATATCGTGGGCTTTGGGGGTGAATTTGGCGTTGGTCAGACCGGTGTTGAATTTGAGGTTTAGATAAACATAACGGCCTAATAATTGGTCCTGCCAATCATACATGGAGATGCAGACGGGCAGCAGGTACTCGACGTCAAATTCCATCACCATTCGGGCGTAAGGATAGTTTTTATGGGGCGGGAGGATCCGTTCCATGGCGATGCAGGGGCGTCCGTCGATTTTGGTGGAGCCTCGGTACTTAATTTTGAGGTCGCCGAGTTTTTGGGCCCGTTCATATACTTCCAGCAGGGATTCCATGGACCGATTGAAACCAAACTGGTCGCAGGTGCGTCGGCTGGCCTTTTTGGCTTCCTTACCGCAGGGATCGCGTTTGACCGATTTGATCCAGGACCAGAGACCGGTGGGATGAACGATCATCTTATTGTTATTGCTACCTTCGACGTAAAGCAGCTTATTGATGTCGCCGGCGTTCTGCTGCCATTTCATGAACACGGAAAAGGGTTTTTCCTTGAACATGATCGAAATTTGCTCCACTTTTTTAAGCTTTTTCTCGATCCTCTCCTGCTTATAGAAGGTGGCAGTGTAGTCGTCAACTCGTTTTTGATAGGTCTGCTGAGCCCATTTAAGAAGGGCGATGTGATTGGTTTTGGCCAGTTCGGTTATACGGGCCGGGTCCACCACGATTTTCGGCGCTGTCCCGAAGGGCCCGCGAGGGATTGCTTGGCGCTGCTGAACTAGCGATACAGGAGTCACCTGCACCCGGGTTTGCTTATCGGACCCGACGCCAACACCAAAAAGTAATAATAAAAAAGCAGAAAAAAAGCCCATCCCTAAACGCCGGTATTTATAGGTCCGAGCCAATTTATTAAACCTCTCTATAAAAAGAATCCAAAAACGACCATCGGTAGGTTATACAATATAGATAGTTAATATATCGGTGAGCTACCCAAGGCACCTTAAAGGCTATACCCGGAAGGACTCCTCTGGCGGGAAATTTCCTCCAGCACCAGGTAATTATAAGATTCCCCCTTCGTAAAAACAAGTTTTACGACCGAAAAAGCCATAATTAATGTGATAATAAGAGTTTATAATAATGTTATTGATAGCCGCCCCTTCGAGGTTTACCAAATCTATTTTATTAGCTTATTTATAGGCCCAAGGAGTCGGCGCCCATAGCAGAATCTTCGGACGGTAGATAATATAACATACAGTTTTAGGACCCTGCTTGTCCTACTGCTGAAGGTTAAGCAGATGCCGCTTTCAGCTTACCTATGTGTTTATACGAAAGGTATGGTTGATTAACCACTTGTTATTGTCATATCACCAGGTGCAATTTTTATCGTCTTATGATTCGGAGTTTGCGGGCAAAGTCTTGGGGGACGGCGTTTCGATTGACGACCATAAAGAGCATTTTGGCCCGCGTGTAAGAGCATGAAATATAAACATGACCTTCGTAAGGCCCGTCGCTGCCGGAGGAGTTCTTGGTGAGGTAATATTTGTTACCCTCCTGGTCATGGGCCATGCCGACGGTGTGCATGGCATGATCGTCGGTGGTTTTGCGATGGTCGAAACCTTCCTGCCGAATTTCCTGGTTTACTTTGAGTTCTTTACCCGGATCTTCCGAATTCGGATCGTCAATGACGGCGTAACCCTGGCGGGATTTCCAGCCCGGTTCGCTGATATCGCCGTTCCATACAAAGGAATAACCGTTTTTCAAGGCGTAGTCGGCGATTTGTTCTAGCTCATCGAGAGGAACATTATAAAAATCGTCGTAATAATCAAAGTTGTCGTTCACCTCCAAGCGAAATCTCTGGTAGAAAGGATGATGGGTGAACGAACTGATCACGATGTAATCGTTCATATCCAGCTGCAGGGCGTCTTGGGCAAAGGTCTGGGGAGTATAGGTTTTGCCATTATATTTAAAACTTTGGGGCGGTTCGCCGAGATGTTTATCCAGGATGTCGGTAAATTCTTTTTGCCATTCTTGGGTGATGCCGGTCTTGAAGGCGGGTTCTAACGTGGCCTGGAGTTCGGTATGCAATTGGCGATGATTGTGTCGGGTTTGATCGGGCTGCAGGCCGCTATAGACCTCGTCCGGAACGATGCCGTTGACCATGACCGACATAGGTACATGGAAGGGCATGGAGCCGCCGCCGAAGGTGGCGGCGCCGCGGAGGCGTATGAAGTTATCGGCTTTGCGGGGATAGACATGGCGGACGGTGAACATTTCGGAAAGTTCGATTTCCTGGCCGGTTTTCCTGATACATTCCGACTCCAGCAGGGAAGTGCCGGCAAAACACCAGCAGGTGCTGGTGGCGCCCTGGCTTTTGGCGGGCGTGCGCTTGACCTGGCAATCGATTTTGAATTCATATTTTTGTTCTTGTTGCTGCTGCTGCTGGCCCCAGGACGCGGGCGCTAAAAATAAGGCAATCGCTAAAATAATGACGACGGTGAAAAATTTGTTTTTCATTCTTTTTTTCCTTTCCTCAAAATAAACCATTGATTGAAATTTTGCCACAAACCCGCTCAGGAACGCCTCCTGGTCTAAAAGATAAAATACTTCGTATTTAAATATTATATTATCCATGAAACGACAATTGCAACAAGAAATTCTTATTTGAAATATCTCAGATCCATCACTTTAGAAAATCGGTTCCTTCGGCATTGGAGTAATCGGAACCAGCGAAATCAGCCTGAGCGATGGACAGTAATGTTCACAGGTTTTAGTTGGAACAAATCGGCGTATGCAACCTGCAGGGTGGTCTGACAATCTGAGGCTTTAAGTTTTCTATGGATAGAGACGTAAGGTTTTGCGTCTCTACGAACTGTCAGGGGTGGCTATTACCTGCCTTTGTATTCTACGCTTTGCTTGATCTATCCCTGATTTAAGTATTGAATTATCTCAAAATAATGTATAAACTGATTCAAAAAGGAATCGCTATTACCTGAGACGGAGCCGGGGACTCCGAAAAAACTTACGAGGTAAGATATGCAAGCAGAAACGGTCCACGTGGATAAGCTTAGTGAGCACGTGGGAGAGGAAGTGGTACTTAAGGGATGGCTGTATAATTCGCGCTCAAGCGGCAAGGTGCAGTTTCTGATTTTTCGCGACGGCACCGGCCTGTGCCAGGCGGTCCTGGAAAAGACCGATGATAAGGTTAATCTGTTCAATGAGGTTAAACATCTGGGACAGGAATCGTCGCTGTGCGTGCAGGGCATCGTACGCCAAGACGAGCGGAGCGTGGGCGGGTATGAACTGGCGGTGACCGATGTACAAATCGTGCATAAGACCGAAGGCTATCCGATCACCCTCAAGCATCATGGACCGGATTTTCTGATGAAACATCGCCATTTGCACTTGCGTTCGCAAAGACAGTGGGCCATCGCCCGGGTGCGGCACACGGTGGTGGAGGCCATCCGGAAATATCTCAATGAAAATGATTATATCCTGGTGGATACGCCGATTTTTTCCCCGGCGGCCGGCGAAGATAAACAAAGCCTGTTCAACGTCGATTATTTTGGAGAAGAGGTGGCCTTGGCGCAGACGGGGCAACTCCATGTGGAGGCGGGCTGTCTGAGTCTGGGCAAGGTTTATTGTTTTGGGCCGACGTTTCGGGCGGAAAAGAGCAAAACCCGCCGGCACCTGACCGAGTTCTGGATGGTGGAGCCGGAAGTGGCGTATCTTGATATGGAAGGATTAGTCGAGTTAGCGGAGGAGTTTACCTGCGCGATTGTTGAGCACACTCTTAAGCATCGGCGGGCGGAATTGGAGCTGCTGGGACGGGACCTGAGCGATCTAAAAAAAGTGCAGCGACCTTTTTATCAACTGCGTTATTCCGAAGTCATCGACCTGCTGCACAGTCAAAAAATCAAGGATCATCTGGAAGCCAAACTGGAAGTGAGAAGAAAGCAGCTAGCCGAGTTGGAAAAAAATATTGAAGAGTGGACCGCCCAGCAAGAGTCAGTAAAAAAACAATGGCAAAAGGAAAAACTTGCCCAACAGATTCTCGAAGCGCGAGATGAAGCCGGCGATTTACGCGAGCAGATTGAGAACATTCCCTATCATATGGAGCTGGCGGCCGCTTTCGAATGGGGCAAGGACCTGGGCGGCTCGGATGAAACCATTATCTCGGAGCTGCACGACAAGCCTGTTTGCGTGACTCATTATCCCAAAGAGGTCAAGGCGTTTTACATGAGGCTTGATCGGGATGATCCTCGGGTAGTGGAGAATCTGGATGTGTTGGCTTCTCAAGGTTACGGTGAGATCATCGGCGGGTCCATGCGGGAGGAGGATTTTGACATTCTGCTGAATCGGATCAAGGAGTTTGGCCTGGATCCGGCGGCTTATGAATGGTATCTTGATCTGCGTCGCTACGGTTCGGTGCCGCACGGCGGATTCGGCCTGGGCGTGGAGCGGACCGTGGCCTGGATCACCGGCATCAAGCACATCCGCGAGACCATTGCCTATCCTCGTATGATGGGTAAACTATACCCGTAATGAAGAATTCGGAAGTCAGAATAAGCCAAGTAACATGACATTGGGCCGATTTGCCAAAGCATTCATATGGGGGGGTGTTGTTCTTTTTATAATTTTGGGAGCGGCGTTTTGGGTAATCTCCTATCTGCCTTTTACCATGGTTAAAGCCAAAATCGACACCTTCGCCTCCGACCAGGCCGCCGAACCACTTAACGAATTTCTTTTCCGGAAGATTGTCTTCAAGCTGCGCTGCGTCGGAACCGTGCTGGCAGGAGCGGCGGGAGTTTTTTACTTTACCAGGCGCTTGCTGCAGCAATACCTGGATCGCGTTTTCCGTTCTTTCGGCTCGCTATTTAAAATACTTTCGCTGCAGACAGGCCGGGCCCTTAAAAAAGAAGATAAAATACACCTCAGTATGGTTTTTTTCATTCTACTGTTTGCCGTTGCGGTTCGGATTTGTTTTTTGTTTCAACCGATACGCAATGATGAGGCCTACACCTTTATTAAATACGCCTCCAAACCTTTATATGTGGGTCTTTCCTGCTATACGGCGCCCAACAATCACCTGTTTCATACTTTTTTAGTTCACCTTTGTTACCTGGTACTGGGCGGGTCCGCCTGGGTGATTCGGCTGCCGGCCTTTCTGGCGGGCATTGCTTTGGTGCCGATTACTTATCTGGCGGGGCGTTTGTTCTACAATAAATACGCCGCCTTGATGGCGGCGGCCCTGGTCGCGGCCAATTCCACCTTAATTGAATACTCCACTAATGCCCGTGGTTATACCCTTATCTGCTGTTTCTTTCTTTTAATCTGGGCCTTGGCCAAGTTTCTGCTGCAGGAGCGAAACCTTGCCGGTGTGATTCTCTGGGCGATACTATCGTCCCTGGGTTTTTATACCATTCCCATTATGTTGTATCCGTTCGGTATGGTGATGATCTGGATGTTGCTTTTGATTCTCTTTCATGATGCCGGTCAACCCCGCGGTCGGCGCTGGAAAGATTTTTTTGCCGCCGTTGTTCTTACGGTGGTTATGACTTTTATACTTTATGTCCCGGTTTTCATCGCGGTGGGGCTACGACCGGTGATTGCTAATGCGGACGTGGCGCCATTGAGTTGGGACCGCTTTATAGAAAGGATTCCCTCGGCCCTTTCCGCCCTATGGCATCAATGGAATAGGGATATACCCCGGGCCGTTGAGTTTTTATTTATTATCGGATTTGTTACCTCGCTTATTCTACACAAGCGATCCGCGGCCCATCGTATCCCTATAGTTTTAGCGGTAGTTATCTGGTGCGTCCCGGTGTTGATGGTTCAGCGGGTGATTCCTTTTGAGCGCGTCTGGTTGTTCTTACTGCCCTTATTTTTCATCCTAGCTTCGAGTGGTTTAAGTTATATATACTGTCTCATCAACAGCCAAATCGGTAAAGCCAGACCTATATTTTTTACGACCTTGATCGTTGTGGTATCCGGTTGGATGGGTATTAATGCAATCCGTTCCCAGTCGGTGTATTATTCTGAGGAAGGCGCTTTTAGAGACGCCGAAGATATCGTCCTTTTCCTGAAGGAGCGTCTCGAACCTCAAGATAGTGTGGTGGCCGGGTTTAACGCCGCCCCTTTGGAATATTATTTCATGGCTCATGAGGTGCCGGTTCAATATCTGGCGGATGCTGATGAAAGCATCCGGGTGTGGACCGCCGTTAACGGGGCGCCCGCGGAAAGACTAAATGATATCCTGGCTCTTCATGGAGTCTCGAGGACCGATTTTACTAAGCCCCGATTAATTAAAAAGTTCGATTTTGCCGAATTGTATCAAATGGACCGAATATATAAACATTAACCGCTGACGTTAAAAACTCTGCATCGCCCCGGCAGGCTCGCCGTTGCGGATTAAGTGAAAAATGCCCAAAAAATCGCTGCCAACTAAAAACCTGACCGTCAGCCGGCAAAGCATAAAGCCGGGGCATAATAAACAGTTGGTTGTTTTGATCTGCTTTTTGTTGCTTCTGATTACCATCATCGCCTATGAGCCGCTGCGTCATAACGATTTCGTCGATTACGACACCAACGATTATGTCACCAACAATCCCAAGGTCAACCAGGGCCTGAATGCAGAATCCGTCAAGTGGGCCTTTTCCAAGTACCACGCAGCCAATTGGCACCCGCTGACCTGGTTGAGCCATATGCTCGATTGTCAATTTTTCGGGCTAAATCCTTTGGGCCATCACCTGATGAGTTTGTTGTTTCACCTCGTCAACACGCTGCTTTTATTTTTGATTTTGCAAAGGATGACCGGGGCGATTTGGCGCAGTTTTACAGTGGCGGTTCTTTTTGCGGTGCATCCCCTGCACGTCGAGTCGGTGGCCTGGGTAGCCGAACGAAAAGACGTCTTGAGCGGTTTTTTCTGGCTGCTGACCATGGCTGCTTACCTTCGATATACCCGGCGGCCGAGCATTACTAGGTTCCTGCCGGTATTTATAATCTTGGGATTGGGTTTGATGGCCAAGCCCATGCTGGTGACGCTGCCGTTTGTTTTGCTGCTTTTGGATTATTGGCCGTTGGAGAGATCTTCCTTGGGTCGGAAAAGTGTCAAGGAACACTTCCCGCCCCCCAAACGGGCCAAAGCGGGCGAGAAAAAAGTTAAATTTGTCCGTCAAGATTTGTCCATCGGCTGGCTGATTTTGGAAAAGCTTCCCCTTTTATTGCTGGCGACAGTTTCCTGCGTGATTACCTTTGTTGTTCAACAAAGCGGCGGCGCCATAAAAACGACGGAACTATATTCTTTGGGGATTCGTTTATCCAATGCCCTGGTCAGTTATGTCAGCTATATTATGAAAATGGTTTACCCCGGCGGTTTGGCCGTTTTATATCCCCATCCAACAGATAAGTTAGGCTTCTGGCGACCGTTGGTTTGTTTTCTGATACTGGTGGCGGCGACAGCGGCGATAATTTACCTCGCCCGGCGGCGCCGTTACTTATTGGTGGGTTGGTTCTGGTATCTGGGGACTCTGGTGCCGGTAATCGGTTTGGTCCAGGTGGGGATCCAGGCGATGGCCGATCGCTATACCTATCTGTCTTTGATCGGTATTTTCATCATCGTCGCCTGGGGTGTTGCCGAGGTTGCAGCTAAATGGCGTTATCGCCGCGCGATCCTGACAACCGCCGTATGTGTATTGATAGCGGCCTTGGCGGCGGGTACACGCCGACAATTGCCTCATTGGCGAAACACTATTAGCTTATATGAACACACCCTGGCCGTGACCGAGAACAATTACTTAATCCACTACAATCTGGGGCGTCTATGGGCCGGGCAGGACCAAATCGAAAAAGCCATTTTCTATTTTTCCGAATCCATAAAAATTAATCCCAAATACCACAAAGCCTATAATAATTTAGGCATCATGCTGGCCCAAAAAGACGATTTACCCGGAGCGATCGAACATTTTAGAGAGGCGATCCGGATAAACCCTCAAAATGAAAATGCTCATTATAACCTGGGCCGGGCTTTATATCTAACCGGCGACGTCGCCGGTGCCCTAAAGCACTATCGAATATCGTTAAGCATATATGAGGGTAGTTTTGAAACTCTCAACGACCTAAGCTGGATACTGGCCACCCATGAAAATCCGCAATTTCGCAACGGACCCGAGGCGTTGCGCCGGGCCCAAAAGGCCTGCGAACTGACCTATTACCAAAATCCGGTCACGTTAAGCACTCTGGCC
>LJUC01000279.1 GCA_001303695.1 Phycisphaerae bacterium SM23_30 | reverse complement strand
GGCTGTAGAGATGATCGTGGGCGTAGTAGAAATCTTCCGATACGTTGGGATCGATCATGACCAGGACTTCGTCGATGTAGTTGCCGTAGATGTAACTGCGTAGAGGGTATCCTTCAGCATCAGTTTCTTTCAACACCTGCCAGTTATCGTTGTAATAGTAATTAGTTTTATTGTCAGCAACCATATCGCAAACCTGAATGCGACGTCCTAACGCATCGTAAGTATACTCAGCTATGTCGGATTCGCCTTTGGTTATCTTAATCAGGCGATTCTCGTAGGCATAGTTCGGATCGCCGGTCATATTGCCAGTTTCGTCGTATTGGCGAACAATATCCTCTCCCGCGTTATTATAACGATTCGTCGCAGAATCAACACTATAATTTTCCATCCCCTCCCGTAAATTCTGCTCACCGCTTCGGTTACCCAGCTTATCGCAAGCGAATCCCTCATCGGTCCCATCGTGATAATCAATATCGGTGAGCCGGTCGAGATTGTCGTAAGTGTAGTCGTTATCAGGACTTGCCATGATTGACGTTTAGAAAAGTATAATATCCCTTTTCATAGCTTTAGAGGTCTCATAAGGATTTGGGGTTTGGGGTTGAAGGAGGAGAAGGGGTCGGATTTGGGAATAATCCGAGCGGGTCATAGCGGTTGAAGATGCCCAGGTTTTGGCCGGTTAAGCCAGTCGTCATTACTAATGAGAGGGGGAGCGTGATTTAACCGAAGTTTTGCAAAAGTCTTGTTTAACAAAGATATGCCGATTGAGCGGGTTGTTGGGGGGAAAATGTGCCATTTCAGTATAGTTATAAGGATTATCGGCTTAAGGTTGGGATTTATGGGGTCGATACCGCAGATGTGGGGTAGGGGAACGGAGGCAGAGGAGAGAGGATGAGCAGTTTATTGGAGCTACTGGGTCGGGGGCTGAGCAGTTCGCTGCTGGAGCTGATTTTGCCGGGGAGCGGTCCGCTGTCCAGGGAGCAGGCACAATTACTTGAGAAAGAGGCGAAAGGCAAGCCCGGTCCCACGGCCAATAAGCTGCGTCTGGCGATTCACCGGGTCCAGATCGGCAAAGAAGACAAGGCCCGGGAATTACTTCAGGAGATACTGGATGAGGAGCCCGGTCACGCGGACGTACACCTGGCGTGGGCGGCGCTGGAGATATCGGCGGGGGAGCTGGAGGAGGGATGGGAGCGGCTGCAGCAGGTAAGGGGCAGGCATGCGGAGGATGCCCGGGTTTTGTACAGTTTCGGCTACCTTTGCGAGCGTCAGGACCGGCGGGAGGGGGCGCTGCAGTACTATCAGCAAGCGGCGGCGAGCCGTCCGTATCTGCGGGGGGCGTGGGAGCGTCAGGCGGCGATATGCGTGGTGCAAGGTGATTATGAGGGGGCCGTCGGACATTACCAACAACTGCAAAAGTTACACCCGGAAGATGTGACGATCTATTTTTTTCTGGGTTTGATGCATTTGCACCTGGGGCAATACGGCGAGGCGATTGCGATGTTTGAGCGGGGGCTGACGATTGAGCCGGACAATTTTGAGCTGCACGACGATCAGGTGGAGGCGCTGGCAAAGGTGGGGCGCTACACCGAAGCGATCGAACGGATGCAAGAGATCATAGCAGAACAGGGGGAATTTGCGGATAGTTATGTGCGGCTGGCGGACATGTACAGCAAGACGGGCAACGATGCGGCGACGGTGCGGAACTATGAAAAGGCGCTGGAGCTTCATCCGGGATACCTGGAGGCGGCGGTGAAGCTGGGCACGCAGCATCTACGGATGAAGAGATACTACGAGGCGGCGTCGAATTTTAACCGTTCGGTAGAGATTAACGATCAGTTGATAACGGCATACGTGGGCCTGGGGATGGCGCAGAGGTTAAATCGGCAGGAGGAAGCGGGATCGGATACACTGGAGCTGGCGGCGGCGCTGGAGCCCAACAGCAATCTGCTGTTTGCGGAGATGTCGCGTTTGCAATTAAAGATAGCGTTGAGGCAGAAAGGGTCGCATGATATGGCGGGGATGGTCAAGCCCGGGGCGGAGGGTTCGCAGGAGCTGGACGAGTTGCTGGACATTCAGATTGAACGTCACCGCCAGGCACTGGAGGAGAATCCGAGCCAGGCCGATCTGCATTATCGATATGGGATGTTGTTGCGGGGCCGCGGAGAAACCGAAGAGGCGATTAAACACCTGCATCAGGCGGTGGAGATCAATCCGTCGTACATCAAGGCCCGGATCAAGCTGGGTCTGGCGCTGCGCGAAATGAACCGGACAGAGGAGGGCATCGAACATCTGGAGCAGGCTCTGGAGCTGAAACCGGAAAGCGCGGAACTGCATTACAAGCTGGGTTTGATGTATTGCGACAAGATGCAATTTGCGCTGGCGGTGGAGCAGTTGGAACTGATGCTGCCGGAGCATCCGGCAAATGGGGACATTCATGCGAATCTGGGGCTGGCGCTGCAGAATATGGGATTGATCGACCGGGCGGGGGCCAGCTGGCGGGCGGTGTGTGAACTGGAGCCGGAAAGTCCGTTAGCGTTTCAGGCGCAGCGGTGTTTTTCCACCCTTAAGCCGGTACAATAGACGGGGGGGAGTTATTCAGCAAATAATAAATAACCATCGGCGAGCCCTGCGGGCTTGGGGATGCCACCGATGCCACCCTTTTGGGAGAATGGATTTGCGCTCCTCGATCGGGGTCGAGGACAAGCTGCGCGGGAATGACAGGGCTTGAGGCTGCCGCCCGGTCGGTCATAACTTTAATAATCACGAATAACAGAGCACCTCTCCGGCTGTGCCAGAAAGGTGCCACCGGTGCCACTCGATGCTTTTTAATGACGTATGACGAAGATCGAATGGATTGCGCCGTCTGCACTAAAGCATCCTACGATTTTCCGGATTGGTTGTCGGAGGGTGATTTTTCCGGGTTATCCTCAAGTTTATGCATGGTGATGCCGGTGTAGCCGTAGAAAATGGATATGAGGGGATTACAAAGGTTTAAGAAGGCATAGGGCAGATATACAAAAGGGCTAATACCTAGAACCTCGCCCATGTAGGCGCCGCAGGTATTCCAAGGGATGAGGGGGGAGCTGAGGGTGCCGGAATCTTCCAGGGCCCGGGAGAGATTTTTGGGATGGAGCCCCATATCATCATAGGCTTTTTTGTACATTCGGCCCGGGATGACGATAGCGAGGTACTGGTCGGCGGCAAGGGCATTCATGCCAATGCAACTGAAAATAGTAGTTGTCACCAACGATCCTCTGCTCCGAGCCCATTTCAGAAGAGCGCAAGCAATAGTTTCGAGCATGCCCGTTCTTTCCATAATTCCCCCGTAGGATAGAGCGCACATAATCAAAGCCACAGTTCCCATCATGTTCTCCAATCCTCCCTTTTCAAAGAGCAGATCGTCCACAATTTCAACGCCTGTCTTCGAGACGAACCCTGAATGTGCGGCCTGAATCACTTCGGCGGGATGGCAGGATTGGAATGTCAAAGCGAAGATTGCGCCGATAATAGAGCCGCCCAGCAGGGCCGGCAGGGCCGGGATTTTTTTGACGACCATTGCAATGACCAACAGAGGGGGCAGCAGCAGGAAGAGATTAATATTGAAGTTTGTTTCCAGAGTGGAAGTAATAACCTCAACGTTGCCGGTATCTATTGAGCCACCTCGAAACTTCGCGCCGAACAAAGAGAAGAGAATCAAGGCGAGGATATAACTGGGTGCGGTGGTGTAAATCATGTGTCTTATATGGGAAAAGAGATCGGTGCCGGCCACGGCCGGCGCCAGGTTGGTAGTGTCGGACATAGGCGACATCTTATCACCGAAGTAGGCGCCGGAGATAATGGCGCCGGCCACCATGGGATCGGGAATACCCAATCCGCGGCCTACTCCAATTAGAGCGACACCAACTGTTGCGGCGGTGGACCAGGAGGAGCCGGTTCCCAGAGCCACGATCGAACAGATAATTAAAGTAGCGGGCAGGAAGATACCGGGTAAGAGAACTTTCATGCCGTAGTAAATCATAGCCGGCACCACCCCGCCTTGAATCCAGGTGCCGATGAGAGTTCCAACAACCATCAGGATGAGGATGGCCGGCAGAGCCAGGGTGATGCCATGCACCATCCCCTCTCTAATGTCTTTCCAGGGTCGTCCGTAGGCGACGGCAAAAATTGCCGCTACGGCCGTTGCCATAATCAAAGGGATGTGGACGGTTAGCTCGAATTTCACTTTTTCCCCATCTACTTTCACTTCCTTTAATACAACGAGGGTCACAAACAAGGCAGAGATGAGGAAAAGGACGGGGATGATAGCGATGTGCAGAGGTATGCTCTTGGGTTCTTCTTCCATAAGTCTCAATACCAGTTTAGGGCTGCATTAGTTAAACGAGTAAAGGATGTTAATATTAGGTTTGCAAACTTTCAAGAGAAAAATGCCTGAATCCGGATATCAGCAGGCGGATAAATTATATGTTTTATTATCGGGTCATGTCAGGGGGCGATAATTTGTTAAGGATATTTATCAGATTGCTATACCGTTATTGATGGGGGCGTTTTGGGGTCGGCTTGATTGGGTTTTTCAGGTGACCGATAATGATGTGGGACTTTGTCTGTACGGACAGAGTCCGGTAATTTGCGTGAAGATGACGGATTTTAGATGGAATTATTAAGAGATCCCATGTTGCTGGCGTCATTGTTAATGGCGTTATTAAGCGGCTTGATCATGCTGGGCAAGCGGCGGCGGCCGGAGTTTTGGCTGTTGGCGTTGACGGTGTTGTTGTTTGGTTTGCCGCGGGCGGGATTATTATTGAAACAGGTGCAACTGCCGCTGCCGTTAGCCCACATTCTGGCGGGGATATTGATTCTGGAATGGCTACTGCTGCGTCGGCTCCGGCGGGGCGGTCTCCGGGAGATTACCCGTTACTTTTTATTATATGCGCTGGTGGCGGGATTTGGATTAGCGCTGGGAATCATAAGGGGGGGTCATCTATTGGTAGCGTTTTTAGAGTTGAATTTTTATTTATTCTCGATGGGCTTGTTCTTTTACGCCATCGAGACCTTCCATGATCGGCAACATTTTTTTCTTTTTAGCCGTCTGTTGCT
>LJUC01000059.1 GCA_001303695.1 Phycisphaerae bacterium SM23_30 | reverse complement strand
TAGACGTGTTCGGGTCCGGGAAATACCCCGTCTTTCACTTCCTGGCGGTATTTGCTAAAGGCCTCTCTCATCAGCGGCGCCAATTGGGCGTAGCGTTTGACGAATTTCGGGGTAAAGGCCTCAAAGATTCCTAAGAGGTCCGAAACTATAATCACTTCCCCGTCCGTATGGGGCCCCGCCCCGATGCCATATACCGGTATGGATAATCTGTCGCGAATAATCTTGGTCACTTCCGGCGCTATCGCCTCGACCAGTAAAAAGCTGGCCCCGGCTTGCTGTACGGCCTCGGCATCGGCGAACATATCCATGGCCGAATCGGCGGTTAGGCCCTGGGCCTTGAAACCGCCCAATTGACCGGAACTCTGCGGGGTAAGACCGATATGGCCGAAAACCACTATCCCCGCCTCGGAAATCGCCTTGATCTGCGGGGTAACCCGACGGCCGCCTTCCAGCTTGATTGCATCGGCGCCTCCCTGCTGGATGAAGGCCCCGGCGTTGCGGACGGCCTCTTCTATGCTCACCTGATAGCTTAGAAACGGCATATCCCCGATAATAAAGGTATTGGGCGCCCCCCGCCGAACGGCGGCGGTGTGAGCTATTTGAATGGGCATGGTCATTTGATTGGTGCCCATATAGCCATAGACGCACATGCCCACCGAGTCGCCCACCAGCAGCATATCCAGCCCCGCCTGCTCGGCCAGCGAGGCAGTGGGGGCATCGTAAGCGGTCATCCAGGCTGCCTTTTCACCTTCTTTTTTCATCTTATACAGGTCCAGGATCGATTTCTTTTTCATGTGGCTTTTCCTTTCTTTACCAGGATTCATTTAAGAGGTAACACACCTCTTTGTCCTTTCTGATTCATTGCTGTGCTTAAAATTACAGTTGTAGGGCTTTGCCCCGCGCGTTAAATTATACTCTTGGAGTTTTTTGGGGCTATATAATCCGGGAAATCCGCGTTTCTAATATGAACTACCTCCGAAAACGGCTTTTATTCCTTTTTTCATCATCTCCCGGCTGTCCTGGCTGGCCCGGCGGCATTTATAGAATATCACGTCGCCGATTTTTTCGGCGTTTGCCTCGCGGTCCTCTTCCGAAAGAAAATAGGCCTCCATGGTATCCAATTCCCGGCGGGTGCCGTCGCTTTCGTATTTATACGTTAAGTTGGTGCCGCTTTCAAGCACCTTGTAGGCATTTTCCGTCCAGTCGAAATCAGCCAGGCCTAGGTCCGGATTGATGCGGATGTGGGCCGCCAGGCTGATACCCTTGATACCGCTTTCGTCGAGTTCGCGACTGCATTTAATAAAGTTTTCCGCCGATACCGCGTTACCGATATTGACCTCATAAATCGGCGAGGTCATATCGTCGCGGATATATTCGCTGATAATATTGAGCAGCATACGGAACTGCATGAGATTCTGGGTGGAGAGCAGCATCGATATCTTGAAGTGCAGATTGGGTATGTCGCGGGCGTAATAGCAGGCCGCGATGATGGTGCTCCAACTGGGATTGAGATAAAAATTGCCCCCCGTCGTCAAAGCCGCCCGGGTGACGCCGTCCAGGTATATCAGGTGATTGTCATTACCCACTTCCACGCCGCCGAGGTTGCCGAAAGCGGTTCCCATATTCTTGAGGATGAGCTGGGCGGTGCCGTCGCCCAGAGACGTTCTTTCAAAGGTTTTGCCGGTGACTTTTTCCAGTTCGGCAAAACGACTCTCCGGATAGGGGATGCCGATCATGTTGGTGTTGCAAAATTTCGACACCTGCATGATGTTTTCCGCCATCGTCAGCTTGGCCAGGAGATCCCCGTTATAGATGTAGTTGTCGGTCAGGGCCACCACTGCGATCATTTCCGCCGGCACATAGACCGGTTCGTCGCTATGAGCTGTTTCGGCGATTCTCTGCAGGCAGCGATGCGTGACCTTGGCCCCTTGAAAACCCGAAACCTGACAGGTCGCCACGCCGAAGCTGCTGTTGTAGGAAATGTTATTTTCTTTCTCAAAATCGCCCACTTTGGGAAATTTCTTCACCCGCTCCTGGGCGTCGGCGATCATCTCGCCGTAGCCTTTTTCCGCCAGTATCTTTTTACGCCTCTCAAAATCCCGCATTTCTTCGATGGTCTGGTAAATCTTCTGCGCCCCGCCGTGATGTTCTTTCAAGGCGTCAATCGCCTCTAGGTCGCCTTCGGATAGCAATTTGAATTTCATGGGGCTGCTCCTTTTTACTGTCCGCTTTTGGTCAATGCTAAATATTTCTCACGCAACTCTTTGGTCACCGGTCCCGGTTTGCCGTTGCCAATCTGCCGCCCGTCGATTTGGACTACGCCGATCACTTCGGCCGCGGTACCCGTTAAAAACATCTCATCGGCGGTGTGCAGATCGAAACGGGTCAGGTCTTTTTCCCGCATTTCATAACTGCTTTCGACGGCCAGTTTCATCACCACCTGCCGGGTGATCCCGATCAAGGCG
Source organism: Phycisphaerae bacterium SM23_30 (assembly GCA_001303695.1). Lineage (GTDB taxonomy): Bacteria > Planctomycetota > Phycisphaerae > Sedimentisphaerales > SM23-30 > SM23-30. Next base: position 15,355 of record LJUC01000059.1, on the reverse strand, counting down.
CCGGCCGCATGGGGCGGGGTCAAGACGATTTTCTTTTTGACGATGAAAAGATTGTCGGCGGTGCCTTCGGCGACGCAGCCGAGGTGGTTGTACATCACCGCTTCGTCGGCGCCGCCTTTGAGGGCCTCTAACTTGGCCAGGATGTTGTTCAGGTAGTTAAGACTTTTAATCTGGGGGCTCAGACTTTGCGGGTGCATCCGGATAGTGTTGGCGCTGATGACTTTCAGGCCCTTCTCATACGTTTCCGGAGGATATAGCTGAATCGTCGTGGCCACGATAATAATCTGGCTGTCCTTACATACCAAAGGATTGTGCCCCAGAGTTCCGACGCCCCGGGTGACGATCAGACGAATATAACCTTCCACGATCCGGTTGGCTTCGACCGTTTTAAGAATGTTGCCGGTCAGGGTTTGGGGGTCTTGTTTTACCTGCAAACAAATCGCCTGGGCCGAGGTGTAAAGCCGTTCCAGATGCGCCTCCAGTTGAAACACCTTGCCGCCATAGACCCGGATCCCCTCGAAAATCCCGTCTCCGTAAAGCAGACCATGATCGAAGAGAGATATTTTTGCCTCCGCTTCCTCCACTAATCCGTTGTTCATCCATATCTTCAAACCCATATGTTATCTTTCTCCTTATCCTGAATTGGTCCGACGTGTCGCCTATTACATATTCAAAATTTGACATTCAAAATTCGTTATTATCAACTCCCCTCTCCAGAGGAGATTTCGGGGTGCATCGGCAACTTATTTATCTTTGGGCGTATCAATATTCAAAGCCGTTTCACTTTTAGGAGTGGACAGAACCACCATCGTTTTTAAATGCTGAATGTTGGGCAGCTCCGTCAGCTGGTGCAATACTAAATCTTCATAGGCGGGTATATTTTTCGCGGCGATTTTCAAGAGAAAATCGGCATCGCCTGTGATATGATGGCATTCCATCACTTCCTTAATCTTCATGACTGCCTCTAGAAATTCGATGACGGCTTCTTTGCCGTGACGCAGCAGCGTCACCTCGACAAAGGTGAAGGTTTCTATCCCCACCGCCGCCGGATCCACCAGGGCCGCGTATTTTTTGATGACCTTGTTTCTTTCCAGCTTGCGGACCCGATCCAGAGCCGGCGGCGGCGAAATCCCAATCCGTTTAGCCAGCTCGGCATTGGTGATCCGGCCGTCTTTTTGCAGAATTTTTAAAATCTTGTGGTCGGTTTTATCTAATTTCATGATATTATTATCTTTATTTGGCTATATTGATTATAATATAAGGCATATATCCTGATGTACAATATAAAATTATGAAAAAAATTTGATTTCCTGAACCTGCCCGGCGGAAAGATTATATTGCCCTAACATATGTACCGGACTTTTGCAAAATTGGCTTTTGGCATAGCCTGGTAAAGAAATTTCTGAATCTCGATCTTTATCGCCCACCAGGCTTTTCCCTCGGTGGGTTAATTAACGTAAATATTTACCATTACACGATTACCGGCCGATAATTATCTAATCCGCTGCCTTGGGCGCCAAAGCTGCAGTTGAAAACTTGATGCCTTACCCCCCCCCGACAAACTGCCGGTGCTATTGACCCCGGCGGTAGAAGTAAGGTAAAATTTAGTAAATGCGTTATTTGGGGGCAATTAAGGTATAAAAGTGCCGGAAAATCAAACCACACAACGATTAGCGGAAATCCTTAGCCGTATCAAGCAACTGCCGTCGGCTAACCTGGAACCGCCGCAATTTTTCGCCAATTTCTTGCAATTAACCGTCGCCGCCACCGGCTCCCGGGGCGGCGCTATATGGCTCACCCAGGCCCGGGAAGGCCCCCAATGCTATTGTCATATAGACCTGGAGGCCTGCGGTATTGGTGAATCGGATCAGCAGAAACACCTGATTGTCGAGGCGGTCCAGCGTACCGTGGCCGAGGGTAAGCCTTTGGTTATCTCACCGGCAGGGGGGGGAGACCCGGCCGAATCGGTGACGGTCGAGGGTGAAACTCCCAATCAGGCGGCGTCGGCTAATCAATCGCGGCATGCCCTGTTTTTTGTGCCCTTAAAAGCGGCCCAACAGGTGGCGATGGTGCTGCAGGTGATTGGCGTCGAGGGGCTCAGCGCCCATGATTATCGGACCATCGTTGGGCTTTTAATGCAGATCGTGGAGACGGGGGATACCTACCTGGCCCATCGTCGGGCGGCGGTATTGGATGATGATCGTAAGTCATTGGCACGACTGTTGCAATACGCCGAAGGGGTGCATGGTTCGCTGGATCCCGAAAAAGTGGTTTACCAGGCGGCCAATCTGGGCAGAGATGCTATCGGCTGTACGCGGTTGGTGATTTGGATAGATCCCAAGGTGAAGCGGCGTCTGGTGGCAGTCAGCGGGGTGGATAAGGCGGATCGGCGGGCGGTGCTGCTGCAGACCTTGGAAAAGTTGAGCAGACATTGTTTAGAGCTGAAAAAGCCTATTGTGGCCGCCCGGGAACAGTTGGTGGAGTTGTCGGAAGAGGAAGAATTAACCGAACTGCTGAAGGATTATTTCAACGTCAGCAAGCTGGATCAGATATTTCTGCAGCCTATAAAGAATCAGGAAGATTATCTGGGAGTGCTGATCGCCGAAGGATTCGACGAGCAAAGCGGGGTAAATCTGGCGGGGATCATCGCCACGGTCGCCAAGCATACTGCGGTGGCACTTAATAATGCGCTGGAAATGGCGGCGGTGCCTCTGGTGCGTCCCTTAGGCAAGCTGCAGAAGGTCAAGAAAGACCCGAAAAAACGACGCAAATGGCTGATTATATTGACTGTTTTGGCGGTCGGTTTGGTTATTTGTATGCTTCTGCCGTGGACCATTCGGATCGAGTGCGCGTGTCGGCTTGCGCCGCGCGATCGACGCATTATCGATGTGCCGCTGGACGGGATGAAAATAGCCGAAATCATCCGAACCGAGGGAGTGGTTCAACAGGGTGAGTTGATGGTTCAGTTGGATGACGAAGAACTTTGGTCAAAATGGAGAGAATTAAAGGCCCAGAGAGATGAGAAGGATATCCAGTATAATCAGGCCATCCGATCAGAACGAAGAGATGACCAGGAATTATTTCATCAGGAACTGGAGATATTAAACGCTTCGCTGGAACTTTTGGATTTGCTTATTGACAAGTGCAAGATTAGCGCCCCCATCGGCGGGACCATCCTGACCCCGCAGCTGAAGATGAAGACGGGCAAGACCGTCAGCCGCGGAGAGCAGATCTGTGAGATCGCCGATCTGGATCATTGGCAGTTGGTATTAGAAGTGCCCCAACAAGAGATGGGCTGGGTGCAACGTGCTCTGGAGGAGCAAGGCACTACGTCGGCAAAGTTTATTCTGGAGATGTTTCCGGAATACAGGCTCCAGGCCGAGATTACCAAGTTCGGGCAAATCAGCCAAATCCCCCAGATCACCGAAGAAGGCAACGTATATGAAATACGCGTGGACGTGGCTGACGAACAGTTTGAGATACGCGCAGGTGATGCCGATGATCAGGTAATTAATCTTAAGACGGCCCTGCGGGACGACAGCCTGGGACGGGCCAAGATCGACACGTTGGATCGGCCGCTGGGATATGTGCTGCTGCGTAAAGTGATCCGCTTTTTCCGGGTGACGTTTTTTTAAGTACCTCAAGGACGAGATGGCCGATCAAACCGAAAATCGCATACATTTTGGCGCCGATGAGCCCCTTGACAACCGTCAAAGTCTGCCCAAGGCCCGGCGGGACGTGGAAATTACCGAACAGGTATATTTCGGCAAACCCTGCTATGTGCTGAAAGACCCGGCGGCCCTGCGGTACTATCGACTGCGGCCGCCGGAATATGCCATTCACCAGATGCTCGACGGCAAGAACACCATAGAAGATGTCTTGAAGGTTCTGGCCCAGCGCTTTCCCAAGGAGCAGTATGATGCACAGGCGGTGATGAGTTTTATTATTATGCTGCGGGGAGCAAACCTGCTGCAGGTAGGGGGGCAGGCGGGGACCGAATACCTGTTCAAGCGCAAACAAATGCTTAAACAGGGTTTTTTCAAGAAGCTGCGGCGGGAGTTTCTTTTCTACCGTATTCCGCTGTTGGATCCCGATAAGATGTTGAACTGGATGGAGCAGCGCTGGAGCGGCTATATATTCAGCCGCCTCCTCGGGGTGCTGACCGTGGCGATGCTGATCGGGGCGCTGGCCTTGGTCATCTCCAACGTGGACAAGCTGGGCCAGAGGAAGCCGCTGCTGGACTGGATTAATTTGTTGTACGTGGGGCCGATGTTGCTTTTGATCAAGGCGATTCACGAGATCGGGCACGGACTGACGAGCAAACATTTTGATTGTGAAGTGCATGAGATGGGCATTCTTTTTTTAGTATTTATGCCCATGGCCTATTGCGACGTATCCGATGCCTGGATGATCCAAGAGAAACGCAGACGGATGTGGATCACGGCGGCGGGCATTGTGGTGGAGGTGGTAATGGCGGGTCTGGCAACGTACATTTGGGCCTTTTCGGCGCCCAAGACGGTGCTGAACCAGTTTGCGCTTAACGTGATGTTGATCGGCACGATCAACACGCTGCTTTTCAACGGTAATCCGCTGCTGCGTTATGACGGGTATTATTTCCTGATGGACCTGATGGAGCTGCCCAATCTTAAACAGAAAGGCAGTTCTTATCTATGGTATTTGATGCAGCGATACGTATTGGGCGTGGAGCAGGCGAACAAGCCGATCGACGTCGAGGGCAGAGAGCTGCCGGTATTGGGTTATGCGGTGCTCAGCGCCGTGTATCGTTGGTTTATCATGATCGCCATTGTAACGATGGTATGGCATTTTCTAGACCCTTACGGCTGGGGCGTGGTAGGGGGGATAATGGCGCTTGGGTGCGTTTACAATGCTTTTATAACTCCAATTTTTAAGTTTGTGAAATTTTTATACACTCAGCATCATCGGATGCACCTCAAGCTGGCGACGGCCATTGTCCTGGCGGTGCTGATCGGGGGCAGCGCCTATGGCGTATTAGGAATCGATATCGAACAAAGTATCGAAGCGCAGTGCGTTTTGAGGCCGGCGGATTTACATCCCCTGTATGTGGCACGCGGGGGGGTTATCACCGATTTTAACGGCGAGTTTGTCAAAGACGGCCAGATGGTCGATGCCAACGAGGTTCTACTGGTCTTATCCGATCCGGAACTGGAATATAGAGCTATAGAGCTGGCCCTGGAGCTGGAACAGTCGATCACCCAAAGGGATCAGGCCAAACAACGCTGGGGGGCCGGCTCGTCCCAGGTGGAGGTTTTCGACGAACAGATCAATGAATTAAACGCCCGTTACGAGAACGTACAGAGCAATCTGAAAAAATTGACGATTCGCACCCCCAAGGCGGGCGTATTGCAGGTGCGCACCGACCGGCCGCTGGATAATTTAGCAGGTAGTTATCTGCCGGTAGGGATGGCCATATTTTCGGTCTATGAACCGGGCCGCTTCGAGGCGGTGACGGCCGTGAAGCTTAAGGACAAAGGCCGGATTAAACAAGGTGATTCGGTACAGATAAAATTGTGGGCGCTGGACGACGAGGTGTTCGAGAGCGAAGTGCGCGAGTTGCCTCCGGGGCCGGCGGCGATGATGTCGAGTCCAGCCTTTTCGGTGGTATTTCACGGGGAAGTGCCGACGCTGCCGGCGGCGAATCAAGAAGAGGCCTTGACGCCGGCAGGTACGATATTTGAATATGAATTGCCGATTCTGAATTACGATCTGCGCCTGCGCGACGGCATGGTAGGCCGGTCCAAGATTATTGTGGACCGGCAGAGCCTGGGGTGGTCGTTTTATTTGTGGTTGCTGCGGACGTTGCGGCTGGATATCCGGCTGTAACAACTCCTGGACGAGCGATGGAGTTGATGGTATAATCCCGTTAATTAGAACGATCGATTTTATTTATCGGATAAGACCCCCGGATTAAAGCCGGGAGCTAAATATGAGGTTTTCCGCTTCGCTCAGAATGACAAATTGCTCTCTGGCTTATGGTTGCAGGCCAAATGAACTTAACTTTTTGCGGCGCTCAAAATGACAGTTACAGGTGTGATATGACAGATCTAGACGAAATACCGCCCAGCGACATTCTCATCGTGGACGATAATGTCCAGAACGCCGAGCTGCTGCAGGCGTATCTGGAACCGTTAAACGGGCGTGTGCGCATCGCCGTCGATGGTATAGATGCCCTGGAACAGGTGGCCCGGAAACAACCCGACATTATTCTATTGGATATTATGATGCCGCGGATGAGCGGTTTTGAGGTTTGCCGGCGCCTGAAAAACGACCCGGAAACGCGCGATATTCCTATCGTCATGGTCACCGCCTTGAACGAATTGGCCGATGTGGAGCGCGGGGTTGAAAGCGGCGCCGACGATTTTTTGAGTAAGCCGGTCAACAAGTTGGAACTATTGACGCGGGTGAAAAGCGTCTTGCGGGTGCGGCATCTTAAGAGCGAACTGGAACGCACTCTTTCTTACCTGGCCGAAATCGAAGGCGAGGAAAGAAGAAACATCGATTCCTAAATTACCATTGCTCCTTTGGGACCAAATGGGGCGGGATTGAGTTGATGAGATCACGGCCGAGACGGCCGCGGCGCCCTTTACAAGAAAAATTGGGTCGCTGAGCATGTTTGTGCAAGCATAAGCATGGCGGCTGGAATTTTTTCGTTGGACAGGGAGAAGTAATGAAGTCTGCAAATCCAATTTTATTGATCACTATTCTTTTAACGGTGCTCGTGGTATGGGCCTCGGCTCAAATAATCCCTGCGGAGCAAAAAATTCCCCAGACTGCTCAAGAAACCCGACTGATTGATCAGCCTGGTGAAATTGTGACCGTTCTGGAAAACGGCATGGTGGCTATGGTTAAGGAAAATCGCACGGCCTCGGTGGCGGCGGTGCGGCTTTACGTACGGGCCGGCAGCATATATGAGCATCAGCACCTGGGGGCCGGTTTAAGTCATCTATTCGAACATTTACTGGCGGGCGGGGCCACGAAAAATCGCAGTGAAGAAGAATCCCAGGAAAAAATTCAGGAAATCGGGGCCCAGTATAACGCTTTTACGTCTAAAGATAAGACGTGTTATTATTTAACGGTTCCCGCCCAGCATGTGGGTACCGCTTTGAATTTAATTGCCGATTGGGTCACCCGCCCAACCTTTCCGGAAGAGGCCTTTAAGCGAGAATGGGGCGTGGTGCAGCGAGAACTGGAGATGCTGGCTTCCAATCCCGATATGAAGTTGGTAAATCTTTTTGCCGAACTGCGGTATCAGGTGCACCCGGCGCGTTATCCGATCAGCGGTCATCGGGCGCTCCTCCAGCAGCTTACCCGAGAGCAAATCCTGGATTATTATCAGCGGATGTACGTGCCGGAAAATTGCGTGCTGGCGGTGGTGGGGGATATCAACGCCAGCGAGATGCTGGGGGCGATCAAAAAGGAATTTGCCGATTTTACCCGACGGAGCCGACCGCATTTAGTGATGCCGGACGAACCCGACGTGACTTCACCGAGAGAATTAATTAAAGTTTTCCCGGCTTTGCAGGGCCCGGCGCGGATGATGATCGGTTTTGCGTCCGTTGAATTACAGCATCCCGACCTTTATGCGCTGGACGTGTTGGCCGGCATCTTAGGCCAGGGAGAGAGCAGCCGGCTTGTTCGAATTCTCCGTGACCGGCAGCTGGCGCTTGCCACTCAGGTATATAATGAAACGCCCCCCTGGGGAGCGGGCACCTTCACCATCATGAGTATTCTCGATCCAACCCAAGTGGCTGCCGCCCGGGCCGTCATCGGACAAGAATTGCAAAAGATCAAGGACAAACCGGTCAGTGAAGAAGAATTGGCCCGCATTAAAAGGCAACTGCTGGTAGGCCATATCCGGGCCCACCAGACCGCCGAAACGATGGCCGAAACGATGGCCCGTGATTATCTGGCTACCGGCGATCCGCATTTTTCCGACCGCTACATAGAAAACATTCAGAAGGTGACCGCTGAGCAGGTCATGAAAATGGCTCGAAAGTATCTCTTAGAGGAAAAACAATTAACCCTGGTTCTGACGCCCACGCCGCTGCCGGCCGCTCAAACCGCCGAAAGTAAAAAAGCAGAAGCATCATCTATTAATAAAATAACTCTCGATAATGGACTGCGTGTTTTGCTGAAACGCAATCCCGCGGTGCCGCTGGTGCATATGCAGCTTTACGTTTTGGGAGGGCTGCTGGAAGAGACCGACCAGAACAATGGGCTGACCAATTTGATGGCTATGATGTCAACCAAAGGCACCTGGCATCATACGGCCCGGGAGATTAACGAGTATTTCGACAGCATCGGCGGCAGCCTCAGCGCCGCCGCCGGCAACAATACCTTCGTTTATACTGCGGAAGTGATGTCGCGGGATTTTGCGCCAGCTTTCGATCTATTTGCCGAGATTATCCTGGAACCGAACTTTCCCAATGAAGAACTGATAAAGGTCAAGGCGCTGGTGGGGGCGACGATTGATCAGGTGGAGAACTCCTGGCCGGATGAGGCGCGACAATTTTTCCGGGAGAAGTTTTTTGTCCACAGCCCTTATTGCCGCAGCAGCCTGGGAAGCAAGGAATCGGTGATGTCGTTGACCCGCGAGCAGTTGGCGGCCTTTCATAAGCAGGCTGCGGTAGGATCGCGCGCGGTGCTGACGGTTTTTGGAGACCTTGACCTTGAGACGGCGGAAGACCTGGTGCGTCGGCGCTTTGGAGTTATGGAAAAAGGTACACCTTTGAATTTGGATAAATTCGAGCCGGAGCCGCCCCCGAAAGAGCCCCGCCGCTCTATTAAAAAAACCGATAAAAACGGCGCCACTATATATATTGGTTTTGGCGGTATGAAACTGACCAATATCAAGGACCGCTACGCGATGGAAGTGCTGACGGAAATCATCGGCAGCGCTACCAGCAACGATTGGCTTTTTGCGCGGCTGCGCGGGGCCCAACTGGCGTATTACGCCTGGTGCTACAATTTTTCGGGACTGCTTCCCGGCTATGTGGCGGCAACGGCCCAATGCGAAGCAAATAAACTGAGCGAGGTGCAAAAGACTATCGAAGAGCTGCTGGACCGGGCCAGGGCGGGAAAGTTCACCGAGGAGGAAATCGCCCGGGCCAAGAGCAATCGCATCAATGCTGATGTTTTAAATAAGCAAACCAACGCCGATGCCGCCGCCGCCGCCGCTCTGGATGAACTGTTCGGATTCGGCTACGACTGGTCTAAGGGGCACTGCGACCGGATTATGGCCATTACCCTCGAAGAGGTCCGTAACGTGGCTCGTAAATACCTTAGCGCGCCGGCCACCATCACCATAATAACTTCCCAATCGGATAATAATATAAAGTGATTATCATCGTAAAAACTGACCCTCCCTTAAAAGGCGGCCTTGTCGGCGGGCCTGTTCGTATTGCTCGGGGAGGTACTTTTTGACCAGTTCAATCAGCTCCTGATCGGAGATGGCGGTGGTGCGTTTTTTTACTTCGTACTGGTTCTGGACCCAGCGCATGATTTTGACGAGTTTGGTTTTTTTGATGCGGTCTTTGCCGGAAAGGCCCAGGAAGTTGTTGATCCATAGATAGGCGCCGTCGGTACCGGATTTGTCGGTGAGGGTGACCTGGGGGGGCCGATTCAAGAGTTTGGCGGTATCGAAGATGTTGTAGATGCGTTTATCGCGGGCCAGGCCGTCGGCGTGAATACCGGCGCGGGTTTTGGTGAAATCGTCGCCGACAAAGGGAGTGCGGGCCGGGATATGGGTTCCGATAGAGCGGTAATACCGGGCGATTTCGGTGATGAAGGTGGTGTCAATGCCGCACAAATTGCGTTTAAGAGAGATGTATTCAAAAATAGCGCCTTCGAGCGGGGGATTTCCGGTACGTTCGCCGATGCCGAGGAGCGTGGCGTTGAGGGCGTTGCAGCCGTAAAGCCATGCGGTAGCTCCATTTACAAAGACCCGATGGAAATCGTTATGGCCATGCCATTCGAGCTGTTCAGGAGGTACGCCGGCATCATGGATCATGGCCAGGACCAGTTTCGGCACGCTGCGGGGCAGGGCAGCTCCGGGATAGTTAACACCAAAGCCCATAGTATCGCAAAGCCTGATTTTGGCCCGGAGGTCTGGCGGGGCCTGTTCGGAGATACGCATTAACTGCTGAACATAAGGGATGACGAAACCATATATATCGGCCCGGGTGACGTCTTCGAGGTGACAGCGGGGTCGCAGGCCCTTGGAGAGGGCTTGTTGGGCCAGGCCGAGGTATTTATCCATAGCTTTGCGGCGATCGAGCTTGAGCTTATAAAAGATGTGGTAATCGCTACAGGAGGTGAGCATGCCGGTCTCTTTTAATCCCATATTCAGGGCCAGGTTAAGGTCTTCCGGTTCGGCGCGGATCCAGCCGGTGATTTCGGGAAAGCGTCGGCCCAATTCGCGACATTTTTCGACGGCCAAACGGTCGGAGGCGCTGTAGATAAAGTATTCCGTTTGGCGGATGACGCCGTTGGGGCCGCTGAGCCGGGAGAGCAACTCGTAGAGCTTTACGATTTGCTCGACGGTGTAGGGGGGCCGGGACTGCTGACCGTCGCGAAATGTGGTGTCGGTGATGAAAATATCCCGGGTGCGGATGTCGTCGGGATCGATAGTATAGGTCCGACCTCCCAATTGCTCAGTAATGGGGCCATCAAAGGTGATGTGGGGAGGGGTAATATGGGGAAATATGTCAGAGAGCAGATTGGGCTCGTTTACTTCTTTAAGTTCGATCTTTTCCATGTTCATTTTTTACCTCAAAATGATAATAGCGCTATATTGCCAATCCGTCAATACTAGCGGTGATTAAGTTTAACAGCCACTATTAATATAATATGAGAAAATTTAAAAAAACTGTAAATCATTCATTTTCATATATTTACGCAGCCCAGAGGCCGTAAGGTAAATTTTTATGACCCTGGATTCAAGTAAGGGGCAAAAAGTAGTTGATAGGATACGAACATTTCCGCTATTAAGGTATATTGCGGAAATAATAACCTGAATCGAACCTGAGAGATAAGTATGATTAAAGAAAAAGCATATAAAACATTGACGGTTAATCAACGGGAGACGCTCCAGGCGTTGGGCTGCAGCGCGGAGAACTGGCAGCGGATACTGGTGACGGAGGATTTTGAGCCGGGTTGTGTGCGAAATGCCCATTTTATCGGCCAAGTTAAGATCGGGCGACTGACCGGTAAGGTAAGGAGCGGCCAGGGCCTGGAGAAACCCAGCGGGATCTACAACGCCACGGTGGCCAACTGCACGATAGGTGATAAATGCCGGGTGGCCAATATCGTCGGGCAGTTGGCCAATTACGACATCGGCAGGGGGGTATGCATTGAAAATGTTACAACCATGCAGACCAACCGGGGGGCCACTTTCGGCAATGGGGTGGAGATTAATGTTCTCAATGAGGCCGGAGGGCGGGAAATTATCATATTCAATGAATTGTCGGCACAGTTTGCCTATATCATGTGTCTGCATAAATATCGGCCGAAATTGATTGAAAAGCTGGAACGAATCGCCCAGGCGTATGCCCAGATGGTGTGGTCGGATCGAGGCAGGGTCGGGGAGGGGGCGTGCATCTTTTCGGCGATGGAAATCGAGGACGTCAATATAGGGCCCTACGCCACGGTGAAGGGGGTATCGAGTTTGGTTAATGGTACGATTTTAAGCTCACAGGAGGCGCCGACGATAGTAGGTTCGCGAGTGATCGCCCGGGATTTTATCATCGCAGAGAGTTCCACGGTAGTGGATGGGGCGGTTTTGCGTAAGGTGTATGTGGGTCAAGGCTGCCAGATCGGCAGTCAGTTTTCGGCGGAAAATTCGGCGTTTTTCGCCAATTCGGAGGCGTTTTTAGGGGAGGCATGTTCGGTATTCGCCGGTCCTTATACGGTGAGCCATCATAAGTCGTCGCTGCTGATAGCGGGGTTGTTTAGCTTTTATAACGCCGGCAGCGGGACCAACCAGTCGAACCATATGTACAAGCTGGGCCCCATCCATGAAGGGAAACTCTTGCGGGGGACCAAGACGGGGTCTTTTTCTTATATGATGTGGCCGTGCCGGACGGGACCTTTTAGCGTGGTGCTGGGTAAACACAGCAGCAATTTCGACGTGGCGGATTATCCTTTCAGCCATCTGGACGCCCGGGCGGATGGCAAAAGCATAATGATTCCCGGTTTGCATCTGACGACGGTGGGGACCGTCCGCGACGAGGCCAAGTGGCCGGCCCGGGATCGGCGTCAAGGCCCCCATAAACGCGACATCATCTGTTTTGACGTTTTCAGCCCTTACACGGTCGGAAAGATGATCAAGGCCAATGCGTTGTTGAAAAAGCTGCAGGAAAGCACCGATAAATCCGTGGAGGAAGTGACCATCGGCGGGGCGGTGGTGCGCAGGCCGATACTGCGGACGGGCCAGAAATTTTATCGCACGGGGATACACATGTACCTGCTGGAGAAGGTTTTTGAAAAGGCGGAAAAGGTCCCGCAAGACGCCGAAGGGGATTTAAGCAGAGTATTTAGGGTGGAAGGCGACGCGGTTTTCAGCAGGGAATGGCTGGACATCGGGGGGCAATTAATGCCGAAACAACGGTTGGTTGATCTGGAGGATGCCGTTGAGAGAGGTGAGATTAGCACGATCGAGGATTTTGCCGGCGAGATTGCCAGGATTAAAAAGGCTTACCTTCAGGATGAATGGATCTGGGTCAGACGGATGTACGAAGAGACCTTCGAGATAGATCTGGAAAAAGCGACCAAAGAGGACGTCATTGAGGCGGCCCGGAATTTGCTGGAAGTAAAGAGCAAGTTTTTACGCCTGGTGACGGCGGACGCCCGTAAGGAGTTTTCGGAATTGAGCCGCTATGGATTCGGCCAGGACGGTACGCCCGAAGATGTGGAGAAGGATTTCTACCAGGTAAGCGGATTGTACGAAGAAAATAAGTTTGTTCGGGAGATGAGAAATAACATCGAACAACTTGAGCGGCGGATCGAACAGCTGGTGCAAAGACTGCAAGCCGACAGCCGAGAGGGAAAGAAAGTAACATCGGAAAGTAAGAAATAAATTCGAAATGCGTATTTTAAATTCGGATATATATGGTGATAATTTTGGAGATAATTTATGTCGGACGTGGAGCAAAGAGTCAAGAAGGTGATAGAAGAGACGTTGAAAGTGGAGCCGGGACGGATTACCCGGGAGGCGCGGTTTGTGGAGGATCTGGGGGCGGAATCGGTGCAGAGCATCGAACTGTTGGCCGCCTTTGAGGAGGAATTCGATATCGAAATGGACGAAGAAGAGGCCCTGGCGGTCAAGACGGTGGGTAAGGCGATAGAATTTATCGAAAATATGGTGTAGTTGCGATTCACTCCCACGCCGATCCGGGAAAAGGCATACTCCGACGAATTTTGTGGATAAATTATCCCCCATTACCTAGAGCTAAAAAGGTCGTAGAATAAGAAATTGAAGCATGCAGCTTTTTTGGGTATTATTTTTACCGTGAAAAGATTAAAAAGGGTAAAAATTAGAATTTTCAGCGAATCAATCCTCGCCCTACATTTATTTTGTCTGCACTGGCACGTCCCATTCTGCCTTTATTAGTTTATACTTTGATGTAGATTCGTTTTTGGTACATGAAGTAGAGGGGGAGCAGCCAGAAGAGTACTATGCAAAAAGCGAACAGGAGGGAGGCGTTTGGGGGATAGCTGAGCCAACTACTAAAGAAGACATTCATAATTAAATCGTGAACGGCGATGCTGTTTTGGCCGCCGGTGGGGATTCTGATTTCCCGAAGCAGCAGGTCAAAAACGTGGGAAGCTACAAATACGAAGATGCAACTGGTGCCATAGGCGGCGAGCGGTTTAGTCCATTTTTGGAAATTTTGCACTTCAACCAACCAATAACACAACGACCAGGCCGACATAGCCAGGCCCGTGGTGTAAAGGGCGTAAGAGCCGGTCCAGAGGTCGCGGCTGATGGGGAAAACTAATCCCCAGAAGCGCCCCAAGGCGATCAGACCGACGGCGGCTATGAAGAAACCAAGGAGTTTTTTGTTGGGGCGGGTGTTTCTGGAGAGCCAATGACCGGTGAGCATGCCGAGCAGACAGGAACTTACGACGGAGAGACTGCCCAAGAGCCCCTGGGGATCGGAGGTCTTAAAGCGGGGATGGAGGTAGCCGTTAAAGACGGCGCGATCTACCCAGGCGACCAAGTTGGTGTCGGGATCGAGATTGGCCGGGCCTATGCCGGGAACCGGGACCAATGTTAAAAGCAACCAGTAACCGATGAGAATAATCAGTAATACAACGAGCTGAGTGCGCCAGGAGGTAATTATAAACAAACAGCCACAAATGAAATAAACCAGAGCAAGCCGCTGCAGGACGCCGGGAATTCGCATGACACCATAAAAAACATAATAGAGAAAGTGCAAAAACAAACCTAAAGCGAGAATAATGAAGCTGCGAAGAACGATTTTTCGAAAGATTTTCAGACGGGAGGCGCCGGACCGGAGGCGGCGGGCCAGAGACAGCGTTAGCGAGATGCCCATACAGAAGAGGAAAAGCGGCAAGATGCAGTCTTTAAAAGTAATAGGCTCGGTATGCCAATCAGCGTGGAGCAGGGGAGCATATATATCCTCTTTACGATCCAGGCCGGGATTTTCCACCAGGACCATGGCGGCCATAGCCAGGCCGCGAAAGACATCCAGAGATAACAAACGTTTAGATTCCATTTAGCAATCAGCAGGGGCTAAAGCCCAATCCTACGCAACGGAAGATCATCCAATGCGGCTCCATTTTGAAGATATATTCAAACATATTTTTCTTTATTATATATAAGTCGGATATTTATGGAAATAATTACTATTTATGGTAATAATTAAGCAAGAAGGGAACTGACTGAAGAGAAAATATTGAGCGGCGGGAATAGAAAGTAAAGAAATTTAAGACATGGCGGACGAAAAAAAGAGTCCCGAAAGTCATGGGTCCGATCCGGACGGCTACGCTCACATGCTGTATTTGTCCAACCTGATAAGAGAGCCGGCCCTGCAGGCGGCGATCCGAAAGCTGCAACTGCCAGGGGGAAGTTACGGATTGGATGTCGGCTGTGGGGTCGGGCTGCATACTCCCTTATTAGCAGCGGCGGTGGGTCCAACGGGTCGTGTCACCGGTGTTGATATATCGGAAGATTTTCTCAGCCGCGCGCGCCAAACCGTAAAAAAGCACAGTTTAACAGAACGGATTTCCTTTCAGGTCGGAAACATAAACCAATTGCCCTTCGACGATGACAGCTTCGATTGGCTCTGGTGTG
>LJUC01000058.1 GCA_001303695.1 Phycisphaerae bacterium SM23_30 | reverse complement strand
GTGGACTCGCCCAAGCAATTGGCCCAAGTGCTTTTTGACAAACTGCAATTGCCGCCCACCAAAAGAACCAAATCGGGCCGATCCACCAATCAGGAGGTGCTCGAGGCCTTGAGCTGGCAGCACCCGATTGCCAAGCTGATGCTGGAATATCGCCAGCTTAGCAAGCTGAAAAATACCTATGTGGATAAGCTCCCCGGAATGATTTTCGCCGAGACCAACCGGCTGCATGCCTCATTTAACCAGACGGTCGCCGTCACCGGTCGGCTCAGCAGCAGTAATCCCAACCTGCAGAACATCCCGGTTCGCACCCAACTGGGCCAGGAAATCCGACGGGCGTTTGTACCGGCTGATAAAAATTCCGTAATCCTCTCGGCGGATTATTCGCAGATCGAGCTGCGTCTTTTAGCCCATTTCAGTCGAGACCAGGCCCTGACCGAGGCGTTTACCCGCGGGCAGGACATTCACCGTTATGTGGCGGCCCAGGTACACGGTATCGACCCTGAGCAGGTGGACCAGGACCAGCGGAGCCAGGCCAAGGCGGTCAATTTCGGCATTATTTACGGCCAAACAGCCTACGGATTAAGCCGCGGCATTGGAATGCCCGTAGAACAGGCTCAACGCTTCATAGACGACTATTTCGCCCGATATCCGACCATTAAGACCTTTATTTACGAGGTAATCGAAAAGGCCCGCCGGCAAGGGCATGTACGGACTATTTTAGGTCGTCGGCGGGTGATTTTAGACATTAACAGCCAAAATCATAACCGCCGACGTCTGGCCGAGCGGATGGCCGTCAATACCGTAATCCAGGGATCAGCCGCCGATTTAATCAAAGCTGCCATGATTAACATATTCCGGCGGATCAAACGCCAAAAACTCCTCCTAAAGCTGCTGCTGCAGGTACATGACGAGTTGGTATTTGAACTGCCTCGGGATAGGGCCCCCCAGTATGCCCGGTTAATTCGCGAAGAAATGGCAACCGCCATCAAACTTGACGTGCCCATTACCGTGGACGTCGGTTGGGGAAAAAATTGGCTGGAATGTAAGTGATTGATTTTTAAAGAATTAAGTATCTTTTTCAAAAAATGCCCAAAAACAAGCCTATAATAGGGTTGACCGGCGGGCCTGGAGCGGGTAAAACTACAGTAGCTCGGCAATTCCAAAAGCTGGATTGTGCGGTAATCGATGCCGACGAAATTAACCATCAAGTGCTGGCCCATCCAGAGGTAACCCGGCAATTGGTGCAATGGTGGGGAGAAGACATATTAGCACCGAACGGCCAGGTTGACCGAGAGGCCGTCGGGCAGATTGTCTTCGAGGACGCCCGAAAATTAAAAAAACTGACCGATATGGTCCACCCCCTGATTGCCGAGCGGGTAAAAAAACTGATAGAGTCCTATCAGGGGGACTCTCAGGTAGCGGCGGTGGTCTTGGACGTACCGCTGCTATTAGAAGCCGGTTATGAAATAGGGTGTGACCTTGTCGTTTTTGTCGCTGCCGATGAAGCGATTAGACGCCGGAGATTGATGCAAATACGAGGTTGGGAGGCAGAAAAAGTAAAAAAAATTGAAAATATGCAATTATCACTTGACAGCAAGGCGAAAAAAGCCGATTTTATAGTGTATAACAACTCCGACATCTCCGTTTTAGCCTCACAGATCGAAAAAATTTTTAACACGCTGATTGAAGGCAGGAAACCTTAACGAGTTGCGTCGGCTTGATAAGATAACCAAGTCGGTATAAAATATAGTAGAGAGAGGTGGTTGGGAGGGGTGAATTTAGATCATTGGAATTATGCCCCGGCAGCCCTAAACGGGTTTATGCTTGCGGGAAAAATTCCTGCATCACACGACAAAAGAAGATTTGACATTTATTGGGGTTTATTTCGGACAGGTCGTTTCTGCCCGATAAAAAGGGGTACTGGTATCGTTAAATTATTTGTTTAAGGAAATTAAAAGGAGCAACTTATATGGCCAAGGCCACTACTAAAACTAAAAAAGCAAAGAAGAAAAAGACCAAAAAAAGCACCAAAGCCGCCACCGCCGTAGCGGAACCGCCCGAGACCGAAGAAGCGCAAGTGCCCGAAACAATAGAAGCCCCTGCCGAAAACACTCCCGAAGCAGAGGCGCCGGTGGAAACGGAAGCGTCCCCTGATACGGCCAAGCCCCCGGATACTGTCTTTTCCGACGACACCGAATTGACCCTGCCCGTGGAAGAGGACGTTGAAGAAATATTGGAAGAGGTGAAAAAATCATCCCGTCATATCATCGACGACGAAACGCACGCCAAATACGAGGAGGTCAAAAGAGGCGAACTCCACATCACCGACCTCCAGAAAATGACGGTGGATGAGCTGCATAAACTGGCCAAGAAAGAAGGTCTCACCGAATACACCGGCCTCAAAAAGCAGGACCTGATATTCAAGATTCTCAAAGACCGCATCCAGCAGAACGGCTTGATGTACGGCGAAGGAGTGCTGGAGCTGCTGCCGGATGGTTTCGGTTTTTTGCGCACCCCCGATTACAACTACCTGCCCTGCCCGGACGATATCTACGTATCTCCCTCCCAGATTCGCCGTTTCGGCCTGCGCAACGGCAACATCGTCGCCGGCCAGATTCGCCCCCCCAAGGAATCGGAAAAATATTTCGCCTTGCTGCGCGTCGAAGCCATCAACTACGAAGACCCGGAGTCTTTGACGGAAAAAGTGGTGTTTGAGGATTTAACGCCCCTGCATCCGAATTCACGCTTCTTTTTGGAGACCATCTCCGAGGAAGTTAATATGCGCATTGTGGACATTGTCACCCCGGTGGGTATGGGCCAACGCGGCCTCATTGTGGCCCCGCCCCGCACCGGTAAAACCGTCCTGTTGCAGAAAATCGCCAATGCCATCAGCAAAAATCATCCGGACGTCAACATGATCGTCCTGTTGATCGACGAACGGCCTGAAGAGGTCACCGAGATGGAGCGCGGCACCGCCGAAGACGTTGAAGTCATCAGCAGCACCTTTGATGAACCGGCCAGCCGCCACGTCCAGGTCGCCGAAATGGTGATCGAAAAGGCCAAAAGACTCGTCGAGTACGGCCACGACGTGGTCATTCTACTTGATTCAATCACGCGCTTGGCGCGGGCCTATAACACCGAAGTGCCTCATTCCGGGAAAATTCTCACCGGCGGAGTGGACGCCAACGCCCTGCAAAAACCCAAAAAATTCTTCGGCGCCGCCCGCAATATCGAAGAGGGAGGCTCCCTCACCATCTTAGCCACCGCCCTGATCGAAACCGGCTCCAAGATGGACGAAGTCATCTTCGAAGAGTTCAAAGGCACCGGCAACATGGAACTGCACCTGGATCGTCGTCTGGTCGATCGCCGCACCTGGCCCGCCATCGACATCAGCCGCAGCGGCACTCGTAAGGAAGAGCTACTCATGGATCCCAAGGAACTGGAACTGGTTTATCGCCTCCGCCGCGTGCTCAGCGACATGAATCCCGTCGAAAGCATCGAACTTTTGAAGAGCCGCCTGCAAAAATGTAAAACCAACGCCGAATTCCTCATGACCATGAACCTCAATTAAAAGGTTGTAAATCCCCACTTAAAAATAGCAAAAGATAAAATTCCCGATTTTTGCCGGCGGCATCATATCGAGCGTTTTTAAATTAAATATTTGGCTTTGCCCCACCTGCTTCGATTTTAATACCATATAGGACCTGAAACTCATTGTTTTTATGTAAACTCACTTCTCTTGCCCAGCCGAAAAATAGTAACGGTATCGCCGGGGAAACGATGTAACTATTTTGAGACGGGTAACCATGAAATTTGATTTTTCGCACTGTTTACTGCGTGGGTTTATTGGGACGTTAATCTTATGTATTTTTGCCCCTGTCACAAAGGCCGATAAAATCACCTTGATTAACGGCGACTCTCTTAGGGGTAAAGTAATTTCCCTTTCTCAGGGCAAATTGATCTTTGAATCAGGACCTCTGGGGCAACTGACCATTGAACTAAACCAAATACGCACTATTCAAACCGATGATTACCTGCCCATCCTGCTGCCGGATTACGACCGGCCCCTGCAGGTGCGCCTGGGGCCCGCCCCCCGCGGCGTCTATCTCGAAGGCCCGGCGCCCAAAAACCAAATTGATCCCAACAATATCATCGCCCTGGGCGACGCTGTCGAAAAAATTCTCCAGGGTCCGGATAAAAGCTTTAAATGGACCGGCGATGTAGAGCTGGGTCTTTCCGGCCGCAGCGGTAATACCGAAAGAATCGCCACTTTGGGTAAGGCCCGGCTGGAGGCAAAAAATCCCGACTGGACTATGTCTGCTTATGTCAGCGCTATTTACGCTGAACAGGAAAGATACGGCGTAACCCGGCGCACCGACGATGAAATCAAGGGCGGCGCCCGCCTGCAGAGAATGATAACCGACGGCATCTCCGCCTACGTCAAAGTTGACGCGGAAAGGGACAAAATTGAAAAAATCAAACTGCGCGGCGTGCTCGACGCCGGCCTGGGTATTTGCTGGCTTGACAACGAAAGGCTCTTATATGAAAACCGACTCGGCTTTGGTTACCAGCAAAAAGAATACGAAAACAACGGCCGCATTTATTCGGCGGTGGGGGAGCTAACCTCCGATCTTCGCTACAAGGCGAACGACCATATTGACTTGAGCCAGGAGACCACCTGGATACCGGACTTTAATCGTCAAACCGATTGGCGCCTGCGGGCCGAATCCGCCGCCACTATTTACCTCGACAATTCCCACCGCTTTTTTATCAAAAGCGGCCTCATCCACGATTATGACAATCACCCCACCCGCAACGTCGAACGGTTGGACATGTATTACTTCACCAACCTCGGATACAAATTCTAAAAATCCCTGATGTTTTGTCGAAAAGACCTCTTTGGGCGGCATGCCCCTTTAGCCGCACGGGCCTGTTAAATATCCATTATCCAAACGAACTGAAAAGGTGAATATTTCTTACCCCGGGGTAAAAGGACAAACCTGAAGACCCTCAATACCGGTCTTGGTATAAGCTTGTTTACCGGAAAACTCCGCAGATTAAGACGGTTTCTTTTCCCCGATGTAGCCTTTTTCGAGCAGCTCTTCAGCGCCTTTGACCAGTCGGTCCATCCGGAAAGGCTTGTTGATATACATATCAACTCCCAACGTCTCGGCATAAATCTTATGACGGGCCCCGGGATTGGCCGTGATCATAATCACGGGTGGTTTGCCCGTCTCTTTCCGCTGAGGACGGATCTTCTCCATCACCAGAAAACCGCTCCGGCCCGGCAACATCTGATCCAGGATCAGAAGATCAGGTGTCTTTTCCAGTATCATCTCCACCGCCTGATTACCGTTGCCTGTCGTCCGAAAGTCCGCCCCGAAATCTTCCAAAGCCTCTTTGATAGCCTCCACGATGTCCTGATCGTCATCCACGATCAATATATCTTTACCCTCAAACTTGGCCATGTTTACCATCCTTAATATTTAGTATTTGTTATTATCGTCACCTTCCCCTCCCGGCCGATTCACGTTTTTTCCCAAGACCTAACTGGTTGAGATTGCCTCGGCTGGCCCATTTGACCTTCCAATCCAAAATTCTAATGACCAACTTGGTATATGTCAAGCACTTACCAAAATCCTAAACTTCTGCCCCCGCCCCATCGGGTAAAACACTCCTATAATCATCATAAGTTGTTTTTTTGCAAAGCTTTAAAGATTTTATCATCAACCTCTTGCATGTTGGGCCCGATTAAGGTATATTCCCTGCGTCCAGGGGTCGATATATTAATGACTCCAAGAGTCTTTACCATAAGAACTGGATTTTTGCAAAATTTAGGTTAGGTGAATATTATTCAAGAAAATCGTTTTTGAGATTTTTTTAAATAAAGGGAGACTTGTATGGGTAAACCCAGACGTCGGCGTAAGGTTGGTTCTAAAAAACGACGGGCCCGCTGGAAGGTGCGCCATCGCAAAGCGTAATCGACCCACCCGCTCCGGCTGTCAGCACAATGATTCAGAAATCGGATTTCGTTGCCGTTACACCATTTTGCTCTTTGATTTCTTATCATTATCCCTCATGGGCTGATGCATTCATTCACTTAACTCCCATCTCCTCCATAATCATCCGCCCCCACGAGGTCCCAATCCTTTCCGCCCCCGCCGCCAGCATCGCCAGCGCCGTCCTCATATCACGTATCCCGCCGGACGTCTTGACTTTACATCCCCCTCGATGTTCATACATCAATTCGACATCTTCAACCGTCGCTCCGCCCGTCTCATGCATCCCCGTGCTCGTCTTGATAAAATCCACCCCCAGATCGCCAGCTAACTTACACAGCCTGATCTTGGTCTGCCGCCCTAAAACCCCCATCTCCAGGATAACTTTCAAACCGACTGTGGGTTTAGCCTCTCGGCAAGGCCTTAAAACCGCTTCGATATCCTGACGCACATAATCGAAATCTCCCGCCGCCGCCGCCCCTATATTGATAACCATATCAATCTCACTGGCGCCGTCTTGGATATTTCTTTCCGCTTCCGCCTGCTTGATGCGGCTTTGATTGGCCCCCAGCGGAAATCCCACCACCCCACAAACCCCGCGGAGATGATCCGCCAGTAATTCGGCCGCCCAACGCACATAACAGGGATTGACACACGCCATCGCGAAGCCGTACTTAATAACCTCGGCGCATAACTGCTCCACCGCCTCGGGGCCCGCCTCCGGCTTCAACAGGGTATGGTCGATGTACCCGGCCAATTCTTGCGGCGAAATTTCTTTGAAATTGGTCCCTGGCATATAAAAGACTATATTGCTATAATTATCAAATCAGCGTTTATCAGTGTTAATCTTTGTCCATTTACTTATATTTGGCCTTGTTATATTAATTCTTTTACCCAATATAAACAAGAGGAAAAATCATGACCAACGACCTGCTGCCCCAATGTGCCCGTTGCGACCATAAATCATGCCGCGACGGAAAAGATTGCTTTAACCTTGCTGAAAACCAAAAAAACTTATATCGCCGCTCCCCCCTGGGTAAATTACACCAGGCCGCCTCGGCGGTGGAGGCCCGTTATTACGGCCGCGAAACCCGCCTGGGCGAAGTTATCCTCCTGGCAAAAGAGTTGAAATGTAAAAAAATAGGTCTGGCCTTTTGCATCGGCCTGTCCGAAGAGGCTAAAATTATCGACCGAATCCTCTCCAAGCATTTTGAGGTCGTTTCCGTATGTTGTAAGGCCTGCGCCCTGAAAAAAGATGAATTCCACCTGGAAAAGATCGAAGGCGACGCGGATGAAATAATGTGCAACCCCGCCGGCCAGGCCGATCTGCTGCACCGGGCAGGCGCCGAGTTGAATGTCCTCTGCGGACTCTGTGTGGGACACGACGCCGTCTTTACTCAGGCGTCAAAAGCCCCCGTTACCACCCTGATCGCCAAAGACCGGGTGCTTGGTCACAATCCCGTCGCCGCCGTCTATTGCCGGTATGTCCGTCGAAAATTGGAATAAAAAACAGGGAAAAATCCCGGAAATATCATTTGATCCATGTTATAATCAAATGTGATAAAAATATCGCAACTTTGTTTCCACCGGAAAGAAATATATAAAATGCCTACTTATGAATACAAATGTATGATCTAATTGGTGAGTATTCTCCGAAATACAGAGATTGCTTTGTCAACGTCTTCATCGTCAATATCTTTATGAGTGACTAACCGGATTCCACCCGGGGGGGTCGATGCTAAAATACCGTTCTCTTTTAATTCGGCGACAAATTCCAGCGGGGAAATCCTTGGGTGAGAAATGCCAAATATGATGATATTAGTGTCGATATGTTCCGGATCGAGTTCAATCCCCGGCATCTCGGCAATGCCTAAAGCCAATCTTTTAGCCCTAACATGATCTTCCTTTAATCTGTCTGTCATTTCCGTAAGAGCCACGATCCCCGGCGCCGCCAGAACTCCTACCTGCCTCATTCCTCCTCCCAGGGCCTTCCTTACCCTGCGGGCATAGTCGATAAAGTCTTGAGGCCCGGTTAACATAGAACCCACCGGAGCCGAAAGGCCTTTCGAAAGACAAAACATCACCGAATCACCAATAGCGGCGTATTCTTTTACTGGAATACCGGAAGCATGGCTGGCATTAAAAATACGAGCGCCGTCAAAATGAATTTTTACCTCATGCCGGTCCGCAACCTCCCTGATAGCCTTCAGGTTCTCCATGGGCACCACCGACCCGCTCCAGTTGTTATGCGTGTTTTCCACGCAAATAACGGATGTCCTGGGAAAATGAACCGAAGGCTTCTTGACATTCCGCTCCACCAATCCCGGATCCATCGCCCCCCGATCAGACGGAAGAGGCCGAGGATTTACCCTGGAAATAAAAGTTATACTGGTGGATTCCATGTTATAGAAATGGCATCGCTCTTCCACTATGACTTCGTCCAATTCCCTGGTCCAGACCTTGACGGCAATAGAATTCCCCATCGTTCCCGAGGGAACATATAATCCCGCCTCTTTTCCCATTATTTCTGCCGCCAACGACTCCAGCTTTTGTACCGTAGGGTCATCCCCCATAACATCGTCACCCACCACAGCCTCGGCCATCGCCTTCTTCATGTTTTCGGTGGGCCTGGTAACTGTGTCACTTCTGAAATCTGAGTATTTTTTCAACTATATTCACCTCCTTCATACGGAATAAACTGTACGACACATCATGATAATACTACTCATCATACCCTTGTCAACACTTCTCGTAACTCTAGGGTACGAGGCCGTGAAAAACAAGAGGTAGTACCAATGGCAAGAGGCGGATCCGGGGAGTATTTTTTTATAAAATATTATTTGATAAGGATTTACGTTGATTTTTGGCCGGGGCGCAGATGGGGCTGGAAGGTGTTGGCGGAATTTTGGTAAGGGCAAAGATGTTTTTGACTTGACGGGAGGTATTTTTTCGTGGATACTATTCTACAAGAGTATTTACCCGCCGACATCGGGAGTACTAGCCAAGCGTGGGGCTGCTTCCGATGCCTAAATATAAGAATTTCCCAGAGGAGTTACTAATGGCTGTTGCTAAAACTACCTCCGAACCGAGTAAGTCGATGTTTATAGCGATGGGGATATTGGTGGTGCTGTTTTTGGCGGCGACCGCCGTCTCCGTGGTTATGTTTATGGGCCGCACCAAACTCATCAACGACAAGGAAACCGCCGAGCAAAATTTGGATCGGATTGCCAATCCCATGCAAGTCAGTGAGTTACGGTCTTTAAGCGGTCAAGCGGGGGCGACAGGTCCCACGGCTATAGACCGCGTTACGGAAGATATGCAGTATTTAACCGGCGTGATCGCAGGTGAAAGAATCTCTCAACCCGCCTTAGGTGAGATCCGCGGCATGGTGGAAACGGAGTTGGAACCGATTTGGCAAGATCTGGAAAATGCCGTAATTTCATGGCACCAACAGGCTAACCAAATCAATGAAATAAGCGGCCAGCAGATCAATTTAGTTGCCCCTCAACTTCTCGATAGCAATCAAGGACTGGCCCATATCCTGAAAACCATTCTGGGGCAAACCACGGATTTGATGAACCGCTTCGGAGAAACTCAAATATTGCATCGGCAAGAAATGATTGACCTGCAAAATAGGGTTGCCGGCCAGCAAGATGCGATCTTGAAACTTACGGAGACCAGCAACGTCGCTACCTCTGCCGCCCAGGATTACAAACTTGCCTATGACAGTCTGTTGGGCGAGAAAGTCGGTGAAAAACAAAAGGAGATCGACGACCTGAGCAGCAGATACAGTAATCTGGAGGCTCAGGAAGCGGAAACCCGCCTGAGAAATGCAGAACTAACCCGAGAAATTGAGCAATATAAAAACCAGGTCAAAAATCTCAATGAACGGCTCCAGCAGTTCCAGCCTAATCCGGAAATGGAGATGGCCGCTTTTGAACCCGATGGGGTAATCACCCTGGTGGTGCCGCCGCCGCCGGCGCCGCCGGAGTTCGCCTATATCAATCTGGGAGAGAACGACCATATCTATCGAGGTTTGACCTTCAGCGTATATGACAGTTACAAACCCTTTGCGAATCGGGAAACCGGTCAGGGAAAAGGCTCGTTGGAAGTTATTGAAATCGTGAAAACCGTGGCTCGGTGCCGTATCGTTGATTATAACAAGGCCAATCCCATTCGAGAAAATGATATAATCGCCAACCTGGTGTGGGCGAGGGACAAGAAATATCGTTTTTGCGTGACGGGGGAATTTGATTTTGACGGCGATGAAAAAATCGATGACGACGGTTACGAGCGCATAACCAAGCTTATCGAACAATGGGGCGGGCAGGTAACGCCCACGGTATCTGTGGATACTGATTTTCTCGTGGTGGGCCAACCACCTAAACAGCCCGAACCCATGCAAGAGGATTTCACCATCAGCAGCGAGGAATTGATGAAAAGTTTTCAAGAGGCTCAAGCTCGAGTGGAACATTATAATAAGAATCGAGCGGATGGTGCTGCTTTAGGTGTGCCCACTTTCAACCGCAGCCGATTCCTTTACTTTATCGGCTACTATAAACAGGCCAAGGGGGCCCGCTAGAGGAGGGGGGAGGAAATATTTTTTCTTTCCTTCCGGGAAAGTATGGGGTATATTAGACAAGCACTTATTGGAAACGGAGGATGTTTTAGCATATATAATTGAAATCCCGGTATGAAGCCGTGGGATCATAATAGTTTTCTTTTCTCCTCCTTTGTTGGTGAAGTGGGACATACCCTCCCGTCCTGCTTCACCTTTTTTTATCTGAAAGCGACCGGAAGATCTCCCGCAAAGGATGCAGAGACACAAAGAATCTTTTTAACATAATGACGGGGGTAAGACGCCAAGAACGCCTTAAAGGCAATAGGGGCACAAATCGGGATTAGGTATAAAAAAATCGATTTTGGGAACCGGATGTTCCGGGATTCCGGGGCTGGATGGGGCGGACCGTTTTGGGCTTGTGTTTCGCTGAGGAGGGGGTAAAATGACAAGGTTAGATCGGCCCGGTCAAGACATATAGTTAAAACGAACCGTGGTCCGGATTCATAAGCTCAGGTTGAATTCGGGCCCCAAGGCAAGCGGACCCATCGATGTCTGGCAAATATATAAGAATTCGCGGCGCCAAAGAACACAACCTTAAGTCTATCGATCTGAACATTCCGCGAGATAAATTGGTGGTTATCACGGGATTGAGCGGTTCGGGCAAGAGTTCTCTGGCCTTTGACACGATATACGCCGAGGGGCAGCGGAAATATGTGGAGTCGCTGTCGGCTTATGCGCGTCAGTTTCTGGAACGGATGCAAAAACCCGACGTGGAAAGCATCGAGGGGCTTCCTCCGACAATAGCTATTGAGCAGCGTACGAGCGGTCATAATCCCCGTTCCACGGTGGCTACCACCACCGAGATCTATGATTACCTGCGGCTTTTGTTTGCGCGGGTGGGTAAGCCGCACTGCTGTATTTGTGGTAAGCCCATTCAGACGCAGAACCCACAGCAGATTGTGGACATCCTGCTTGATCAGCCGGAAGGGACGCGTATCCAGGTCTGTGCTCCCCTGGTCCGGGGTCAGAAAGGCGAACATATCGAGCTGCTGCGTCGGGCCCAGCGGGAGGGATTTGTGCGGATTCGGATCGACGGGAAGCTGTATGAAATCAAGGACGCGCCGCGGCCGGACCGAAAACGGGTCCACAGCATCGAGGTGGTCATCGACCGGTTGGTGATCAAACCGTCGATTCGACCTCGTTTAGCGGATTCGGTGGAAATTGCCCTGAAGATGGGGGAAGGTCTGGCCCTGATACTTAAGCAGGACAAACGAGGGCATTGGCGGGAAACCTTCTACAGTGAAAAATACACCTGCCTGGATCATCCCGAAGCGGCGATGCCGGAGCTGTCGCCGCGATGTTTTAGTTTCAACAGTCCCTATGGGGCCTGCCGCAGCTGCGACGGTTTGGGTACTATTCTGGAGTTCGATCCCGAACTGATCGTCCCCGATCCGGAGGTGTCATTGAGCGAGGGCGCCATCAGCGCCTGGCGTCGGGGGGGCAAGCGGATGAACATCTTCTATAATCGACTTATTCGCAAGTTCTGCCGGGCCTTTGATATCAGCCCGGATACCCCTTTTAAGAACCTTCCGACGCAGGCACGTAAGGTTTTAATGTACGGCAGCGACGATAATTACGGTTTTGGGCCGTCCTTCGAAGGTGTTATTCCCAATCTTACCCGCCGATTCCAGAACACCGACAGCGAGTACGTTAAGGCGCGGTTGAGCAGTTACCTGTCGGAACAGCCCTGTCAGGAATGCGGCGGGGCGCGGTTGCGGGCGGAATCACTGGCGGTGCTGGTTGATGGTAAAAATATCTGTAATATTACCTGTATGAATATTGTTCGGGCGCAGAGGTTTTTCAAGAGGCTCAAGCTTTCGGGGGAGGATCGTGAGATTGCGCGTTCGATACTCAAAGAGTTACGCAGCCGTTTGGACTTTATGACCAATGTGGGGCTGGACTATCTAAGCCTGGACCGGCGGAGCGGGACCTTATCGGGAGGAGAGGCCCAGCGGATTCGACTGGCGACGCAGGTAGGATCGGCCCTGGTGGGGGTATGCTACGTGCTGGACGAACCGTCGATCGGTCTGCACCCCCGGGATCTGAAGAAGCTGATCAAGACGCTGCACCAGTTGGTTGATCTGGGAAATACCGCGGTGGTGGTGGAGCACGATGAAGAGACGATGTACGCGGCCGATCATATTATCGATATCGGACCGACGGCGGGCGCCCATGGGGGCGAGATTGTAGCGGAGGGTAAAATCAGGCATATCGTGGGGGCGGAAAGGTCGATCACCGGAAAATATTTGTCGGGGGAGCGGGAAATAAAGCCGCCGGAAAAGCGCCGAAAAGTAAACCTGAAATATTGTGTCGAAGTGCGTCAGGCTCAACAAAATAACCTGAAAAAGATAAATGTCGTATTTCCCCTGAGCGTTTTTGTCTGCGTCACGGGGGTGAGCGGCTCGGGTAAGAGCTCACTGGTCAGTCAGGTTCTGCTGCCGGCTTTGCGGCGAAAGCTGCACAACGGCCGGGACAAGCCCGGTAAACATCGTTCCATAGTAGGGGCCGGCCGAGTTGATAAGGTTATCGAGATCAACCAGAGCCCCATCGGGCGTACGCCGCGTTCCAATCCGGCGACCTATACCGGGGTGTTTGACCTGATCCGTAAGTTATTCACCCAGACCCGAGAGGCTAAAATCCGCGGTTACAGCCCCGGGCGATTCAGTTTCAACGTTAAGGGAGGCCGATGTGAATACTGCCAAGGCCAGGGGACAAAAAAGATCGAGATGCATTTTCTGCCGGACGTTTATATCACCTGCGATCAGTGCCAGGGCAGCCGCTATAACCGGGAAACGCTGGAGATCAAATATCGGGGCATGAACATCGCGGACGTACTGGATATGCGGATTGAAGACGCCTTGAAGTTTTTCGAGAATTTTCCCAAGATCAAGCGGCTGCTCAAGGCCCTCTATGACGTGGGGCTGGGTTACATGTCACTGGGGCAATCGTCAACGACGCTCAGCGGCGGCGAAGCTCAACGGGTCAAACTGGCCTCGGAACTGGGCAAGCCCAGCACCGGGCATACCCTGTATATCCTCGATGAGCCCACCACGGGGCTGCATTTTGCGGATATTCATAACCTGCTGGACGTCCTCAACCGGCTGGTGGATATGGGCAACAGTGTGATTGTGATCGAGCACAATCTGGAGGTGATAAAGATGGCCGATCATATCATTGACTTAGGTCCGGAAGGCGGCGATGAGGGTGGAGAGATTGTCGCAACCGGCTCGCCGGAGGAAATCGCCCAGATAAAATCCAGCTATACGGGTCAATTTATTAAAGAAAAACTTAAATACGCGGTCAGCGTTTAATAGAAATACGCGAATTGGAGGACTCGCTATGAGAAAAAAACGGTTAATCACTCGACGTAATTTTCTCAAGGGCGCCGCGGCGACGGCGGGGGCGGCAGTGTTTCCGGCTATCGTACCCTCGTCTGTTTTCGGGGCGAACGCTCCCAACAACCGGATTGTGATGGGGGCGATTGGGACAGGTTCGCAGGGAACCGGGGATCTGCGCGGATTTTTGGGCAAGCCGGAAGTGCAATTGGTGGCTGTCTGCGACGTCGATAAAAAACACCGCGACCAGGCCAAGGGCTACGTGGATGAGCATTATGGTAACAATGACTGCAAGGCCTATCTGGACTTTCGCGAATTACTGGGTCGGGGCGACCTGGACGCAGTTCAAATTGCCATACCGGATCATTGGCACGGGGTGGTGTCGGTGTCGGCGGCGCGGGCCGGTCTGGACATCCACGGCCAAAAACCATTGGCCCGCTCGATCCGGGAAGGCAGGGCAATTTGCGAGGCGGTGAAACGCTTTGGGTGCGTCTGGCAGACGGGCAGCCAACAGCGATCTGACAGGCGGTTCCGGCAGGCGTGCGAACTGGTCCGCAATGGGAGAATCGGCAAGGTTGTTAAGGTTGAAGTAGGTCTGCCCACCGGCGGCAGTTATCCGCTGCAACCGGTAAGTCCGGTGCCGGAAGGGCTGGACTGGATTATGTGGCTGGGACCGGCGCCGTGGCGGCCTTTCTGCAATTTCGGCGACGACGGCTGCCATTATCAATGGCGCTGGATCATGGATTACTCAGGCGGACAGCTTACCGACTGGGCGGGCCATCACATCGACATCGCCCACTGGGGATTAGACCTGGAATATACCGGCCCCGTCGAGATTGAAGGTACGGGGGTTTATCCCAAAGACGGTCTCTACAACGTTCCCATGGAATATAACATTGAATGCAAGTATGCCAATGGCCTGACTATGATCATAGCGAACAACACCCAAGTCGATCAAGGCATCCGTTGGTATGGAGATAATGGGTGGATTTTTGTCAACCGCAGTGAGATCGATGCGAATCCCAAGAGCATCTTGAATGAAGTAATCACGCCCGATGAGATTAAGCTGTACGTTAGCAGAGACCATAAGCAGAATTTTCTGGACTGCGTAAAAAGCCGTAAACTTACCATTGCGCCCGTGGAGGTCGGCCATCGATCCATCAGCGTAGGTTTGCTGGGGGAAATCGCCATGCTAACCGGACGGAAGATCAAATGGGATCCGGAAAAAGAGCAAATTCTTAACGATCCCGGCGCCAGCGCCCTGTTGGGCCGACCATATCGGGAACCCTGGATCCTTTAAATCAAGGAGGAGAAGTATTATGAAAACGAAAATAAAATTTAATACTAGAAATTTTTGGACCCTTACCTTAGCCCTTGCATTTACTATAATGTCTTCCGGTGCTATTTGGGCCTACCAGAATAATGCCATATCTCAAGAAAAAATCCAATCGGACCGTTTAAGAACATTAATCATAGACGGTCAGAATAATCATGACTGGGTGCAGACCACGCCGGTTTTGAGAGACATTCTGCTGGGAACGGGTCTTTTTCAGGTGGACGTAACTACGACGCCGGCTCAGAATCAGCCCATGGGTGCTTTTAAGCCGAATTTCGCTGACTATGATGCAGTTGTATTGAATTACAATGGCGCCGACTGGCCGGAAGAAACCCGAAATGCTTTTGTTGAATATGTACGCGGCGGCGGCGGATTAGTTGTTTATCATGCGGCGGATAATTCATTTCCCGGGTGGAAGGAATTCAATGAGATGATCGGTTTGGGGGGCTGGGGCGGCCGGGATGAGAAGTCGGGGCCAATGGTGCGTTTTCGGGATGGCAAGGTGGTTTTTGATACCAGGGTGGGTCGGGCGGGATCTCATGGTCCGCAGCATGCCTTCGAGGTGGTAATTCGAGACCGACAGCACCCCATCACGGCGGATCTTCCGGAAAAATGGATGCACGCCAAAGATGAACTTTACAGCGAGCTGCGCGGACCGGCCAAAAACATGACCCTACTGGCGACGGCATACGCAGATCCGAAAATGAGAGGCACCGGCGAACACGAACCGGCGTTATTTACCATTCGTTATGGAAAGGGGCGGATATTTCATACCACTTTAGGACACGATACCGAGTCGATGAAATGTGTGGGATTTATCTATACCCTCCAGCGTGGTGCGGAATGGGCCGCGACGGGGAAGGTTACCCAAACCAGGCTGCCGGAAGATTTTCCGACAGCGGATAAGGTCAGTTTGCGGCAACAAGATGTAAGTTACAATAATATAATAACTTATGATTTTGGGAAGAGTCGTAAATATTTGGTTGAGATTGAGGAGAAAATACGCAAATCCAATCCTGAACAACTCAAGGCTATTGAAGCCGGATTATTAAAGGTTTTGCAATCGGCGGAGGCGAAGTATGCGAGCAAGCAGTATGTATGCCGGATGCTGCGGCGGATAGGGACGGAGCAGTCGGTACCGGTGCTGGCGGAGCTGCTGGTTGATGAGCAACTGTCGCACATGGCACGCTTTGCCCTACAGCGGATGCCGTGCGAAGAGGCGACAGAGGCCCTGCGGGAGGCGCTGGAGCGATTACAGGGCGATCTGAAGATCGGGGTGATTAGTTCGCTGGGTGAGCGGGAAGATCGAAAAGCAGTGCCACAAATTGCACCATTGGTCAATAGTCAGGATAGGGCTTTGCGAGAGGCGGCGATAATGGCGCTGGGCCGGATAGGCGGGGCGGAAGCGGCAAAGGCGCTTTCCCCTGCGAAGGGCGGTGATTTTGGGATACTGCGGGCGGACGCTTATTTGATGTGTGCTGATAAGATGCTGGCTGAGGGTAATTTAAGCGAGGCCAAGTTAATATACCAGGAAATGGCTGCCGAAGATAAACCAACGACGATTAGAATTGCGGCTTATCATGGAATCGTGAGGTGTGATCGGATAAAAGCCATCCCGACGATCTGGGCCCTGCTACTGGGGGAAAATGTTCAATTACAACAGGCCGCAGGGAAATATATTGCCGAGATACCAAATCCATCCGTCATACGCACCTTTGCCGCGAATTTACCATCCTTACCACCTCATGCACAAATTATACTGCTCAATGTATTAGAGGAATATGGCGAAAAAACCACCGCTCCCGTGGTCAAAACCATGGTACAAAGCCGGGATGAATCGGTTCGTATTGCGGCTATTAAGACTTTGGGGATAGTTGGCGATGCTTACGATGTTGGGCTCCTTGCCCAGATGGCTACTATTGAGGGAGATGTCGGGGCGGCGGCGTTTGATAGTCTTTCTCGTCTATCGGGCGGAGGGATAAATGAAGCTATTCTAAAGGGAATGAGCGATGCTGATACAAACGTTCGAGTAGTATTAATTCGCAGCACGGCGGCCCGCGGATTCACGGGGGCGGCGCCGATGCTGCTATTATTAATCAAGAACCCCGATGAGGCCATACGCCGGGAGTCGTTTCGGGCATTGGGAGCATTGGCGGATAAAGAGGCCATGAAGCCCTTGGTAGAGGCACTGATTAATGCTACGAATAATGCGGACCGTAGAGAAGCGGAGCGGGCCATTATAGCAATAAGCAACCGGTTGGGGGATACCGAACAATTCAGCAATTTCATTATAGAGGCACTGCCGAAAACATCGCCATCAGGTCAGGCGAGCTTATTAGGACTTTTAGGCCGATTTGGCGGTGATGAGGCCTTGGAAGCTCTGATACATGCAACGCGGGATGAGAATGAGCAGGTTCAAGGGGCGGCGATCCGGGCTTTGGCGGACTGGAATGACGCGGTGCCGGCGGCGGTACTGATTGAAATAGCGCGAAATACAGAAGATGAGACCTATCATGTTTTGGCATTGCGGGGATATATACGTATGGCGGGGGTCAGGATG
>LJUC01000001.1 GCA_001303695.1 Phycisphaerae bacterium SM23_30 | reverse complement strand
GGGCAGATCGGCGAGGGCGGTTTCGATTTGCCGTAAGGTCTGGCGAATTTCGGCGCATAATTTTTCAGCCTGTGGGCGGCAGCCGAGGGTTCGGCCCAAGAGGGTCAGGTCGTCAAATATCACTTCGATATTGCTCATCCGGACGTGCAGAAGGGGGATGTTTTCTTTTTGACAAAATTGGGTAATTTTTTCGGATTTACCCTGAGAGATTATCAAGTCGGGGTTGACCGATATGATACGTTCGAAGTTGGGATTGAAGAAGCCGCCGAGTTTTTCTTTTTGGGCGGCCTGGGGGGGATAGTCGCAGAAATCGGTGACGCCAACGACGCGGTCTTGGCCGCCGAGGGCGAAGACGGATTCGGTGACACTGGGGGTCATGCAGGCGATGCGCTGAGGGAAAGGGGGGATAGAGGGCAGCGGCCGGGAATCGACGGAGGGCGCCGAGCCAGCAGGTTTGAGATTAATGCTATAGTACAGAAGCAGGGACAGGGTCATACCGAGGACAAAGAGCAGCAGGGCAATTATCGATGTTTTTGAATGCTTCATGGTATATTAGCAATGAAGTTTTGCAAAATTGGATTTTGGCATATTTTTGAGATATATTTTTATTTAACTTCGCCGGCGAAAAATTGTTCCAAATAATTGAAATATATAAGCTTGCGTTGATTATTAAAGAAATTTCCCCTAAGAAATTTCTTTAATAATGTATGCCAAAATCCAATTTTGCAAAAGTCTTGTTAGTACCAGGGACCTTTATTTCTTTGCCGGGTACAGACGCCGATCATCATCGACAAAAAACACGACCTGCTGGTTATTACCATGCCGGGTAATGTGATGCGGGAAATCCGGTAAAACAATCCGTGCGACTCCGGGCATAATTCCATGTTGATGCTGAAAAAGTACACTCGATTACAATACATCCGGTGCGGATCCTGAAAAACAGGTCAATCCTGTCACAGTTTTAAATCGCAGCGCTGTTCGGTTAACAACGCCCCCCACAACATACGGGTTTTTTCCTCCGTCACACGAAATCCCAGCGATTGGTATAGCCTGGCGGCGGCGGTCAATGAACCAACCGTCCAGAGGAAAGCAATTTGGTAGTTCCGGTCCCGGCAAAAAGCAATAGCCTGTTCCATGAGAAATCTGCCCATCCCCCGCCCCCGTAAATCAGGGTGAAGCAATAACCAGCGGAGTTGAGCCTCGTC
Organism: Phycisphaerae bacterium SM23_30; assembly: GCA_001303695.1. Classification (GTDB taxonomy): domain Bacteria; phylum Planctomycetota; class Phycisphaerae; order Sedimentisphaerales; family SM23-30; genus SM23-30. Next base: position 49,563 of record LJUC01000001.1, on the reverse strand, counting down.
TTTGCCGGCTTCAACCACTGCCATCGAGCCCGTAACTATTTTATCTTTTTCCACTATCCAAATCCGTTCCCGGTCATTATGCGATCGGGCAAATTCCGCCAAAGGGCCGGCTACATAAGCTTCGAAGGTGTAATCCCAGCCACATTCTCGGGCATATAATATTCCGTGCAAATAGGTCAAATAGCCTATATCGCCGGGTTTCAAGTTGTTTCTTATATTGATGTTTGGCGGAAATGTCTTTTGGTCTGCGGCGGCCATTTGCTTGAAACTCATAATAAAATTATAGCTGATCAAAATTAATCGACCTACAGGAACGAAACCATCCCAAGTACTTTACTTAGACTACAGTGAATAATCAAGACTAAATGATTTCCATTACGATAATTACCCGCAGGTATAACTTTGAAATTGTGATCATGTATTTGGTCATCTTTCAGTTTTTGACTAATCAAACCACTTGCAGCGACGATTGGAATTTTTGAATGCTTCATGGGGTTATTTCAGATCGAAGAGGGAGTTGTCGAGGGGTTCGGGCCAGCCGAGCATCATATCGGCGGATTTTACCCCGTAAACATTTTTCTGGTCGAAGGGGGCCATGGGTCGGCTGTCCACGTGCCCGTCGGCCCAGCCGATGTTGGCGCAGTCGCGGTGGCGAAAGTGAATCGAGGGGGAGGCATAGAAACCGTTGACAGGCAATCCCTGATGATCGAGGAAAAAGGGCGGTTCGGCAAAAGAATACTCCAGGTAATACGGCATGCCGTGCTGTCGTTTAGCCATGGCGGTATCGGCAAACATAAGGGTCTGGGAAGGTTTGCGGAGATCCGTGGAGCGGGCGCTTTGCAGGCAGGCCCGGTCGAAGGGTTCACCGGTCCCGAGCCGGGAGCCGAGATAAGTGAGGTTGTAGCCGTAGCCGCCGCAGCCGTCTTCATAATCCCACTGCCAGGGGTCGCCGTGTCGGAAGGGGACGTTTTGGGGGCACTCTTTGACGGCGCCGCCGGCTAGATAGGGCACCAGGGGGCTGCGGAGCGGATCGAAAGGGCAGTTGAGATCGTCTCGGGCGCCGTGCCAGCGTTGCAGGTTGCAGTGGGCGAAGTCGAAGAGGTCGATGATTTTGTAGGCGGCGATGACGAAATAGTCATCATTTTCGTGGGCGTAACCGATATTGGCCAATACTATCTGGCGGATATTGTTTTTACAGACGGCGCTGCGGGCCTGATCTTTAGCGGCGGCGAGGGCGGGTAAGATCAGCGCCATCAATAGAGAAATGATCGAGATAACGATCAAAAGCTCGACGAGGGTGAAACCGCAATTTTTTTTCGACGTCCACATGATTAAACCAGGCAGGTTATCCGGGATACGGAATATATTTATCAAAGTTGCTTTGAAGTTTTTTTATTACCTGCGCCATTTTTCCTTTTTCAACCATTGTTGGGCCAGGATGGCGAAATCGCGCCCGTTAACCATCATATCTATGGGCGGGGCCAGGTCGCAACGATCGATCCAGGATGGGCGGCCAAAGCGGTCCAGCCAGGTCAAGGAAAACAAATGTAAGTCATACATATCCACCATACCGTCCAAGTTGATATCGGCGGGGTATTGCTGCTCTGTCAATACGCCGATGGCTTCCAGGTCGAAACCGCCTGAGCCCCAGGTAACCCAGGCGTCGTAAATCGGATGGTTTTGAGGGTAATTTTTCCAATATGGGCAGGTATTGGGATCAATATGGTATTGGGCCTGATCCTGGAAGTGGCCGGAGCCGGGGATGTCGATGAGACGAACAAATCGTATGTTGTTGGGATCAACGCGGTCCGCGGCCACCAGCGGATCGTCGGCTATATCCCGTAGATCAAAGGGCGTACCCAGGCAGAGACCGGCGGCATTTGGGTGTTTGCCGGCCAGATTAAAGACATTTTCCATACGCACCGTGCCATAGGGACCCACCGCCTGAGGGGTCAGAGAGACAGGGGGAAAGCGGGCGAAATGGAGCCCGTCCGAAGATACTTCCACATAGGCCAACTCGGCGATGATATCGGCGTTGACATACCCCCGCCAGGGATCAGGCTGACCCTGGACGACAAAGGCATTTTCAAAGACGGCGAAGTCATAGCCTTTAACATCACGAATGATATTGTTTGGTTCGTTGAAGGTAAGGGTGATTTGTCCGGGGGGGACCTGCTGGCTGATCTGGTCTTGATCGAGGTCTCCGAGACTGACGATGTGGAAGTGATCGCCGGTAACCGGCCCCAGGGCCAGTTGGGGATTATTCCAGGGGGCGTTGACGCCGGGGGCGGGCAGGTAGTTGATATACCCGCCGGCCCAGCCTCTAAAGAGGGGATTGATCCTTTTATCGGGGTCCTCCAGGGGATGGGCAGGCCGCCCATCAGCACCGACAAAGCCGCTGATGCCCATAACAGGGTAAGGTCCCTGTTGGGCGTAGGCCAAGCAATGAAAAGCAAGGATCAAAAACAAGGATATTTTTGAAATTTTCAAGTTTTGAGCCTTCTTGGGCGTCTGGATTCCCGCTTGCGCGGGGATGACAGATGTTTTATACACCAACATTTACCATAATCCATTTCCGTATTGCCGCCTCTACGTGGGCGGGGGCAAGCGCGGGCGGACATGTCGTATTTTGTTGCCTTTTTGGCCGGGATTACAGGATTTCTCGCTTGCGGAACCAACCTACCAGCGTTATGCCGACGCTGCCGAGTAAAATAGCCGCCGGGGCGGGAATAGCGGTTATCGAATCCAGGGCGAAATAGGCCGGGGTGTTCATGCCAAACGCACCGGTGTCACTGGAGGTCAGGGTGAATTCCAGGCTTTTAACCGTACCCAGACTCGTCAGGTCGATTTTGCGCCAGGTGTTAACGATATAATCCTGACCAGGATCGGTGAAACGAAAATCAGCGAGGTAGAAATCTTTGGCTGCCGCCGTCTGGCCGGCGGCGTTTTTGCCGGTTATGGTAAGCTTGAACCAATCGGGATCGTCGCCGGCGGCGCCGCCGAACTTTTTAGAGAACATATCACCGTGGAGCATGGAATAATAAGCATAATTGTTGTTGGTTACGTATAAGCTTTTCACCATCGTGGGGCGGTTAAGCGTTACGGTGGGGGCGTCGGACCAGCCGACAAAGGCAAGGGCGTAGTTGGCCGAGCCGCTCTGTCCGGAACCGGCGCTAGCGGAGTATTGACCGGCCGGGCCGGAGACGGAGGTATCGGTTAAGTTGGAATAAGCGAAGCCTTCCCAATATTCCCAGCCGGTTCCGGAGGAATAGGAATTATTGAAAGAGGCGCTGCCGCTGGTGAAACCTCCGGCGCTGTCGGCACCATTCCAGTATGATTGGGGGGCCAGAATTAAATCGTCGAAGTCGGTCACGTGGGCGCGGGCCGGAGGCGTCAGGATAGTTGTCGCCAGAGATAAAGCGATCGTAAGAAGACCGTAGTTTTGTTTTAGTTTGCTCATTTTTGCTGCTCCCAAAGCATGACTCCGCGATAAAGCGCGGGGCTGATTACAAATCGGCGTTTTTTCCAAGATACGTGTTATAGGCAATAAAAAAGCCTCGCGTTTCGTGGGAAAGGCAAGGCTTAAATTCTTTGATTATCCAGGGCGTTGCGGCGTGAGATCAGCGTCCGGCGAGCCAAGGATTACCGCCCGACTCATTCCACGAAGTCGTTGGTTGGTTTTCCGGTAAAGGGCGAGGTTTTCTGGCTCTCGGTTGATCCTACTGGCCGGGCCTTCCCATCATTTGAGACAGTGGCATAATCCGGCGTTCGTCCCGATTACAGCGGCGGGTCCGCGACGGCCTTTAACCGTCTTCCCTATTAAGGCTCATCTGAGCCGCCCAGAACCGGCGATATTCACTTGTCAATTGAATGGTATATACATCAGGTTTTTAAGCCTGTCAAGGAAAATTTGGAAAATATTTATTTTTGTATAAAGCCACATTCCTAAGGAAGAAAGAGTATCTAAAAACCAAATCCCAAATTGTCACCTCCAACACCATTCGTACCGGGGATCCTTAATTCCCCAGCCATGTTGTCCTTTATCTTTCATTTTAAATTTCTCCAGGATGCTTTTGTATTTTATACAGATTTGCGTGGTGATATTACACTACATATTCTTAATCGATCCCATATTGCGATTTCGAGTATTGCACTGCGTACATCATCAGGACAAACTGCCATAACAACAACAATAACAGGACCACAATTATACTCTTTACCGTACTTCCTAATCACCTGACGACACTCTTGAGGAACATTTTCTGCTGGAACAAAAACTTTAAACTCAAAATCAGATTCTATGTACATACTATTGTTAAACATATAAAATACTCCACGTGTAAGTTTTTAACTAAATTTTTGAAGTTGTTCTTCAGACACTAATAAAGGTAGCTGATGTTGTAGAGAAAACTTCCTGTTAAAACCAAATCCAGGAAGAATGTTTGATTGAGAAGGAACCAAATTCAATGCCTTCTTGATTTCTTTCTTTGTGCGGATATTTTGTTTTCGGCGCTTTTCACGATCCTGCTTAGACTTTCCACGACTTGGGCTCATTGAGCGAATTACTTTTTTAGCTATCCCCTTCATATTTCCCCTTTGTGGATCAAAATGTAAACCAAGCTTTAACAGCAATTCCTCCTCGTTTATTCCGTGCTCCCTATTACATGCAGGGCATGCAGGAACTTGCCATTTTTCAAGATTCTCCGGAGTATTGTCAGGATACCATGCTCTAGGCAAAACATGATCGGAAGTTAATTTTTCAAAACGCTTAAGACAATATACACAACGGGTATTAAAGAATTTTTTTGCCATATAATAAAACCGTATTAGAAAATATGCCCTATCTCGAACGATTAATAAAAAAGAACCACCTACTATTTCTTACTTCCTCTGACTCAAATGCATTTTCTTAAATATGCATTTCTCAACACTATATGATATGAAATTAGTCCAACGGACATAAAATGTCAACTCCAGGGTTTGTTTAGCCCATTCCTATCATCATCTTCTTCATCAATGTTGTAGCTACCGCGCTGATCGTGATGAAGGCCAACTTTGCGCTCGGTCGGAATGACAGATGAGACGGTTTTGGTCGGGATGACAGGGTCGTGTTTTGTTAAAAGCGTTTATAAGGTTGGTAATTTTGGGCGAGGGGGAGTCGTCTTCCGAGGCCGAAGGCACGGCGGGAGATTTTGAGGGCGGGGGGTGCCTGACGGCGTTTGAATTCGCTGCGGTCGGTCATTTTAATGACCCGGGCGACCAATTCCTTATCAAAGCCGGCGGCGACGATTTCGGCGAAGGGTCGAGACTCGACGACGTAACGTTCGAGGATTTGGTCCAGTTGATCATAGGGGGGGAGGGTATCCTGGTCGGTCTGGTCTGGTTTAAGCTCGGCGGAAGGGGGTTTGGTTATGATCGAGGAAGGGATTATCCCGGTATGGCGATTGACATAGCGGGCCAATTCATAAACCATGGTTTTAGGTACGTCGGCCAGGGGGGCCAGGCCGCCGGTCATATCGCCGTAGAGGGTGCAGTAGCCGGCGGCCAGTTCGCTTTTATTGCCGGCGGCGAGCAGGAGATGACCGAATTTGTTGCTTAAGGCCATTAAAATATTGCCGCGGATGCGGGCCTGTAGGTTTTCCTCGGTGACGTCGGGTTGACGGTCGGCAAAGTGGGGCTGGAGGATTTCTTCCATTAGGGCGTGGGGTTTTTCGATAGGGATGGTCCGCAGATTAATGCCGAGCTGCCGGGCGAGCTTTTGGGCGTCAATGAGGCTGTCGGGGCGGGAGAAACGTCCGGGCAGGGCGACGGCGTGCACCTTATCGGGGCCCAGGGCGGCGACGGCGAGGGTAGCGAGGACGGCGGAATCGATGCCGCCGGAGAGGCCCAGCAGGACGCCGTCAAAGCGGCATTTTCGGACGTAATCTCTCAGGCCCAGAACCAAGGCGTCGTGCACCGAAGCGATGCCGCCGGGGACCGGCTCGCGTCGGGCATCGGAGAGATTATTTAGATCGATTATCAGGAGATCTTCATCAAAGGCTTTGGCCTGGGCGATGAGATTACCATGGGCATCGTAGGCGCAACTGGAGCCGTCGAAAATCAGTTCATCATTACCGCCCACCTGGTTGACGTTTATTAAGGGCAGGCGATGATTACGGGCCTGCTGCGCGAACAGATCAAAGCGGAATTTCTGTTTGTCATGAGCGAAAGGGATGGCGGAAAGATTGACAATCAGATCGGGATGGTCCTGCATCATGCGGGCCAGGGGATCGACTTTGTAGTAAGGTTTTGGGGCGTTTTGGGGCCGGGCCCAGATGTCTTCACAGATGGTTACGGCCAAACGTTTGTCATGGAAATCAAGGGGTTCCTGCTCACCGGCGGGCTCGAAATAGCGATTTTCATCAAAGACATCATAATCAGGCAGCAGTTGTTTGTAATAAACAGCCCGAATTTGCCCCTGGTTTAACAGGGCGGCGGCGTTATGGAGTTCTCGGCCGACGGGGCCGGTGTGTCGGCAGGCAAAGCCGACCAGGGCGGCACAGTGGGTACAGGCGTCGGCCGTTTCGTTCAGGGCGGCAATATTATCGTCGATGAGCTGAGGATTTAACAGCAGGTCCATGGGCGGATAACCGAGAAGGGACATTTCACTGAAAATCGCTATTTCGGCGTCCAGTTCGGCGGTCCGGCGGATATAGTCGATGATCTTGTCGCGGTTGCAGTCGATATCGCCCACAACGGGATTAATTTGTGCGAGGGCGATTTTCATGGATTGAATACTCTTATGGTGAAACCCCCGGCGTGAAGGGGGGATTAAAGCAGTTATGGAACTTATACCAATAAAATAAGGGTTAGAACCGGATGCCGAGGCCAAGGGTCAATTCCTGTCTATACAGGTTCTCCTGTATTCCCTTGCCCCCTCCGGTCATGTAGTGCCAGCGCCAGTCGAGGCGTAAGTGATATTTGCCGGTTTCGCCCAGCAGGACTTTGAGGCCGGCGCCGGCATTGACATCGAAAGCGGTTTCGGCGCCGATTTCGTCGAAATTGCTGTCAAAATGGGCTACCCCGCCGCCGGCAGTAATAAAGGGGCGGAGACGACCATTAGCCAAGGAATTGCCGGCAGGAAACAACAGGGCGTTGAGGTCACCCAGGAAGACGTTTAGATCCCTGCCGGAAGACAAGGAATCCTGCGGAGCGGCCTTGACGTGGAGGTCGGCGAAGGCCCCGGCGGCGGTGATTTCCCAGCCGAGATATTCCTGATCGGCCCCGAAGCGGAGGCCTGCCAGCCAGGCGGAATGGGCCTCCACCTTGACCAGCTCATTTTGAGGACCGACGCGTGTTGACAGGAGGCCGCCGCCGCTGAAGTAACCGGAAACAAAACTGACCTGCCAATCCGTCGGGGTTTCGACCTCGCCGGCAAACTGTCCGAAGGCCGGCCCGGCGATAAACAAAACCATTAGTACGACGACCGAAATCTTTAGGGCGGTTTTTCCTGCCATATGATATTACTCCCTGGGGGATTGATAGACTCCGAGCATATACTGTTTAATTATCGGCATGATAAGAAGTTTGGCACCTTTGGAAAAGAAAAAAATCCGAAAAGCAGGCTTAATTGACAAAATTGCCCTATGCAGCTAAACTACTGTCATGAAAAGGTTTTTCGCTTATCGCCCGTCGGTCTGGGCCTATTTTCAGCAGGTGGACGGACGCTTGAGCCGGGATCAGGCGCCGCCGGTGAAGCCCGCATCTGTCAACTGGGGTAGTAATGATCTGCAAGGGATTCGGGCGGTTCTCTGGGATGTCTATGGTACCTTATTTGGGGTGGATATCGGGGATTTGGAGCAGAGCTGTCAAGTTGAGGAGCGGCTGCGGCGGGCCGCCGGCGCCACCATAGCGGAATTTTCCCTGGAAGGCTGTCTGCATCAATTAGATCCGGATCGACCGGTCGAAGAGTACTTATATCAACGGTATTTAGAGCTAATCAACGAATCTCATCAGCGCAGCCGGGCCGACGGCATAGAATATCCCGAGGTGGTGATCGAAGAGATCTGGCGCGAAATCGTGCTGGATTGCCGCCGGGTCGGGTATCAGCCGCCGATGACGGAGGCGACCATCGACACCGCCTATCGATGGGCCTATTTCTTCGACGCGAGTCTTCAGCAGAACTATCTTTATCCGGGCATCGAGCGGGCCCTGGAGGCCCTGAGCCGGGCCGGGATTATTCAGGGTATTATTTCCAACGCCCAGTTTTATACCCCGCTGCAACTGCGCCGCCTGCTGCGGGCCGGCGGGAAGCGGAGCGATTGGGAGCTGGAAGAGATTTTTACGGCTGAATTGGTGCTATTTTCGTATGAATTAGGCTACAGCAAACCTCATCCGGGCGGATTTGTCCAGGCGATCGATATTTTAAGCCGTAGAGGCATTAGGCGCGGGGAAATTCTCTATATAGGTAATGATATGCTCAATGATGTTTGGGCGGCATCAAACTGCGGGATGCGAACATTGTTATTTGCCGTTGATGAGACACAGACTGTTCTTCGTGAGGATGAGGAACGATGCCGGGATTTACGCCCTGACGGGGTGGTCACCGAGGCCGAACAGGTGGCGGAATTGGTGTTAGATTAAGATTATAATTTTGCAAAGGTTCAATTAGAAATACACACACTATGAGTCCGAATAAACTACGTATTGGAGTGCTGCATTATCATTTTCTGCGTGGTGGGGTACGGACGGTGATTGTCAATAGTTTACGGTCGTTGATCGGCTACGGCCCCTACCGGCGCTTGGAGATTGACCTGATCTCCAGCGATGCCAAAAGGTCTTCTGGTCGGGAGGCGGCCGACGAACTACAATATTATGCCAAGGAAGCAGAGGGCACAGAAGTATTAATAAGGCCTATTGAACTGCCTGAGTTGGCGTACAACGATCAACCCGCCCGGGATAGAGAACAGTTGTTCTTTGAAGCGGGAGAATTGGCCGAGAAGCTGCTGGGGATGCTGGAATTGCCTCGAAGCAGCCCGGAGAATCCCTATGTTCTTCATGTTCATAATGCCAATCTGGGCAAAAATCCCCGCCTGACACTGTCGCTGAAGCTTTTGAGCGATCGCATCGATCAGGAGAATCTGCCGGTCCTGATTCTCTATCAAATGCATGATTTTGCCGAGGACCATCGACCCTCATGCTGGGCGGCGCTGCGTGACTGTTCGGGCCGCAGCGACGTACAGTTGGCGGCGGAAATGATGTATCCGGTCGGTTCGCATATACACTGGGTCTGCATTAACTCGAATGATAAGGAAAAATTGCTCAGCACCGGGATCGAAGCGGATATGGTGGATGTTTTGCCAAATTCGGTGGACGAGGAAACATTAACATCGCCGCCTTTAACCAAGATGTCGCCGGAACAATTGCAGCAGTTGGATCTGGAGCCGATGGATTTCGGGGGCGATTTGAAGAGCCGCATCGCGGTATTTGCCGAGGACCACGGTTTTCGGTTCGAACCGAACCGTAAGATTCTGGCGGCGCCCATCAAGCTTATCCGGCGGAAAAATGTGGCGGAATCCGTGCTTCAACTGATGGTCCTCAACGCGAAAGAGGATTCATATCAACTCCTGGTGACTATGCAACCTAATAGCCAAGCGGATATCATCTATGCCCGGGCCCTGGAGCAGTTCGTCAAGCGCTATCACCTGCCGGTGGCGGCAGGTTTCGGCGGAGAAATATTTAAAGGCGGTCACCAGCGGATAATCGAGGAGGGCAGGGTCTTGTCGTATAGCTTGATTGATTTGATTCATCTCAGTGAGGCAGTTATGACCACTTCCGTTCAGGAGGGATTCGGTTACGTTTTCCATGAGCCCTGGTTGATGGGCAGGGCGGTGGTAGGTCGAAACATATCAACGGTGACACGAGATTTCATCGCCCAGGGGATGGATTTAAGGCATCTCTACGATCACCTGCTTATACCCAAGCTATGGGTGGGTGAAAAATGGGAAGAACTTTGCCGGTTGTACTATAAGAAGCTGCAACATTTATACGAGTCGGCAGGACTGGGCGGTGAGCAGCCGGAGGGGTTGAAAAACCGGATTAATCGTCACAAAACGTATAACCTCTATAATCGGAAAGGAAAATCCGAAGAAATGCTGGATTGGGCCGACCTCTCGGTGGAAATGCAACTTATTGTGCTCAAAGATCTTGTGGCGGCGCCTGAATTATTAGAGCAGGTAGTTGCAACAAATAAGATTTTAGAGCCGATTACAGACTGGTTTGATGTTGTCTCAAATGATAAAATAGCATTTAATAAGGAAATCGTAGCGTCTCAATATAATTTAGCCATTAAAGCGCGTCGTTTAACCTCTCTGATTGACCGACGTTTAGAGAGTAAGGGAGAAACAAAAATAAATCGAGCGGAAGTTATGATCTCTAATAAAGATATCTTAACCCGTTCGTTCGAGATAAGAGATATGCGCCTTTTAATTTGAAACCAAATAAGATACCGGTCGTAGTCAAGGAGGATAGCGCCTTAAGCTTATATATTATAATAACTTCTGTATTATACGACCCTGACGGGAAAGGAGAAAGCCGATATGGGTGATTTTTTTCAGAATGGAATCATAACCACGCTGCATGATTTCGAGACTGATAATCTACAGCGCATGGAATCGCGCCTGTCGGATATGCTCAAGCGCCGCGACATTGCTTTGATATTACCGATTATCCCCCACGACCTGATGTCGCAGTCTTTTAGCGACATTGTAGCGGAAATAGCGCAAGTACCTTATATATCTGAAGTTATCTTAAGTTTGGGGCAAACCGACGAATTCAAAGACTTTGTCGAGGCCCGCCGGCGGCTCAAGCCTCTGCCCCAGCCTCATTCGGTAGTCTGGTCTTCCGGTCCTGGTATAAGGGGGCTGTTTGAAGAGCTGCGAGAGAACTATCTTGATGTGGGGCCGGACGGCAAAGGCCGCGGCGTCTGGACAGGACTGGGTTACGTCCTCAGCAATCGTAAGTTATGGGTTGTCGCGGTTCATGATTGCGATATACGCAATTACTCCCGTAATATGTTGGCGCGTTTGTGCTATCCCTGCGCGGTGCGGGGGATGGATTTTGAATTTGCCAAGGCCTATTATATGCGGGTCAGCAATAGGGTTTACGGGCGCGTGACACGATTGTTTTTCACCCCCTTAATCCGAGCCCTGATGAGTATATTCGGCACTCATGAGTTTCTTTCTTTTCTGCACAGTTTTCGTTATCCGCTTTCCGGGGAAATCTGCATGAGCCGCTCTTTGGCGCACGTGATACGGATGCCCGGTGATTGGGGTTTGGAGATCGGCACGCTTTCTGAGGTTTATGGGGCGTGTTCTCTTACGCGCATTTGTCAAGTAGATATCGCCCGAACCTACGAGCACAAACATCAACATCTGGATCCGGACGATCCTCAATCAGGTTTGTTGAAAATGGCCGTTGATATCGCCAAGGTGGTTTTGCGAACCCTGGCAGCGCGGGGGATAATTTTTCCGGACCGCTTTTTTGACACCCTGCAGGCTTCTTATTTACATAGGGCCCGGGAAGCGATAGATCAATACGCGGCGGATGCACTTCTAAACGGTCTGCCCTATGAGCGGCACAGCGAAGGCCAAGCCGTTGAGAGTTTCACCGAAGCCGTTCGGTTAGCGGCCAAGGAATTTCATAAAGATCCCACCGACTTGCCGCGAATCCCCTCCTGGAATCGGGTGATGTCGGCCCTGCCGGACTTTATGGATCGACTCTCCGCGGTAGTAACCGAAGAGAATCGTCAAGCGGATCAGGCACTAGCCGCCGAAAAACGCAAGGTTATTGCGGTGGACCACTCAGATCCGGCGGTGACGCAGACGGTCAACTGAGTGTTTGTTTTGTTTAAAGTCTATTGACGGGGGCATTTTTGCCGACTACACTTATAGAATGTTTATATCATCGGGGTGTAGCTCAGCTTGGCAAGAGCGCCTGCTTTGGGAGCAGGAGGCCGCTGGTTCAAATCCAGTCACCCCGATTTTTATCTCTCTGCAATTCAATGATTTGTGGAAGATCATGCCTATATCATTAATTCCGGCAAATATTGTGCTACGCTCGGTAAAAATTGTTGGGCAGAGTCTTTTTTAGACTTATAATTCGAGTTTATGGAGCCCTTACATTTTTTTGCAAACGACAATAGGTTGTTAAGGAAGCTAATAACGTCAGGTTTAAGCGAGACGTCGGCGCGGGACAAGCAGAAACTGTTTGCTCAATGTGCCAGGGTTCTGTTGCAGGCGGATATTAATAGCGGGATAGATGCGTATGGTTTTTTGGTACCGGGACGTATAGAAGTTTTGGGCAAGCACACGGATTATGCGGGGGGCCGAAGTATGGTAGCGGCGACGGAAAAGGGTTTTTGTCTGGTAGCGGCACCGCGGAGAGATGCTCAGTTAAATATACGGGCGGCGGCCACGGGGGAAAAGCACCAATTTGAGATTCATCCCGACCTGCAACCGAAGATGGGGCATTGGAGCAATTATCCGATGACAGTGGCGCGTCGGGTGGCGCGTAATTTCGGCGGCGAATTAAGGGGAGCGGATATGGCGTTTTGCAGTGATCTGCCGGCAGCAGCGGGGATGAGCAGTTCCAGCGCCATGATGGTGGGGATTTACATGGTGTTGGCGGGGGTAAATCAACTTGATGGGCGTGATGAATATCGTCGAAATATCACCGATGAAGAATCCCTAGCAGGGTATTTGGGCGCGATAGAAAACGGTCAGGATTTCGGCGGCATGGCGGGCGATAAGGGGGTAGGGACATTTGGGGGCAGCGAGGACCATACCGCTATTTTGTGTGCCCGGAGCGGCAGGTTGAGCCAATACCGTTATTGTCCGGTGCGGTTTGAGAAATATATTAAGGTTCCAAAGGGCTATGTTTTTGGATTGGCATCCAGCGGGGTGGCGGCGGAGAAGACGGGTTCGGCGCTGGAGAAGTATAATCGCGTATCGCGTTTGGCGTCGGCGGTGACGGCGGCCTGGAACCGGGCGACGGGGCGGGATGATGGGCATATGGCCGCGGCGCTGGCAAGTGGTCCGGTTGCTATTAAACAGATGCGTAATATTCTGAAAGGTTCGACGGCAGGGGGATTTGGCGCGGAGGAGCTGACGCGGCGGTTCGAGCATTTTTGCGTAGAGAGCGAGGAGATCATCCCCGCGGCGGGGGCGGCTCTGGAGAGGGGTGATATAGAGGCGTTCGGCGGGGAAGTGGATCGTTCTCAAGAGTTGGCAGAAGCGCTACTGGGCAATCAGGTTAGCGAGACGATTTTTTTGGCCCGGACCGCACGAGAACTAGGCGCGGCGTCGGCGTCGGCCTTTGGGGCGGGATTCGGCGGGAGCGTTTGGGCGTTGGGGGCGGAAGATGAAATTGAAACGATATTACGGAACTGGGAGAAACGCTATAAACAGGCTTACCCAAACCGGGCGCATAAGGCGCGTTTTTTTATCAGCCGGGCGGGGCCGGCGGCGTTTGAACTAAAATAAAGCCGCGGCGCGCTTTAGTTATAAGATTGTCCAAAATTAACCCAGGAAGTCTTCTATCATAAAGTGCAAGAGGGGGTCGCTATCCATAAAGGTCACATTACCGACTTTGACGGGTTTGATACTGTCGGCGGCGTAGAGACCGAAATCATCGTCGGCGTTCATGTCGATAGCGCCGAATTTCACCTTACCGATATTACCGCTGTAGCCTAATCCTATATAGGGCGGGGCCACATTGGGCAGGACATCCATTAACTGCGGGACGGGCGGCAGGACGGCGGCGCTGATGAAGCTATCGCTGAAGGCGCCCCGGACGGTAATGGAACCGACATCACCGTCTCCGACTCCCTGGATAGTGCCGTAACTCATATCGTAGCCCGCCATGAAGAAGGATTGATCTATATCGCCTTTGGCAATGATTTTCTTTAGATCACCAGCGGCGGCAATTACCGCGTTTTGGAAATTGTGGGCCTGAATCTTGGCGACATCCAGGCCGGCCTGGGCCAGGCCGGTGAAATCACCCTTTTTGGAGGTGATTTTTTTAATGAAATCGTGGGCTATGATACCTCCGGCAATGTCCTGGGAAGCGGTAACTGCGCTAATATAACCGTCTTGGGCGGTAATGAGCGTCTGGGGGCCGATGCCGCCGGTTTTACTGGTAATGGTCTTGACGAACCCAGCGGAGTCTATACTTCCTTCAATGTTGCCGAAGGCATATACTTTGGCGATGGGGCCGATTTGCGAGATCAGATCGGCGCCCAGCGGACCTTGCTTAATTTTGACAGATTTTATCATATCGGCCGTAACCGAACCGCCGGCAAAGGCGGAGGCTTGAAAGCTTTTGACGTCATCTGCGATATTGAAGGCGACTCCATCGGCGATTTGATCGGCTTTTACTTTCAACCCTTTAACCGAGGGAAGCTGGGTGCTGATAGAGACGTTGGGGTCGATGTCATCCAAGATCAGAGAACTCAGGGAACCGGTTAAATCAATATCCCCGATCAGGTCAACATTTTTACCGGTGATTTTATTGAGGGTGCCGCCGGTGAGCCCGGCCAGAGTGGTTTGACCATCTCCTCCTTTAACGATAAAGGATAAACTGCTTCGGTGATCGGTGTTCAGGAGCTGGACCTTAATTAGATCGGCTTTGTCGGAGAGGGTAACGGTGCTTCCCTTGACCGAGGAACTGAGGGAATCGCCTTCAAAATACAAGGTGGCGGTACCTCGTTCGAGTTTAAGCTTAACCTCAGAGCCATCGGAGTCCATATATTTGACGGTTTTGCTGTTGGGCAGGCCGGCGGTAATGCTAAAGTGTTCAACGGTTGAAGTAACGGCAGCGACGTCGCTAAAGGCGCCGTCATTATCCAGGGCCCGAGCAAAGTAGCGATGGGTTTTCACGGGCAACCCGCTGGTTACTCCAAACCAGAACCAATCATCCGAGCCGTCGGTATCTTGTTTTATCAGCGTATCGGCGTCAAAGTCGAGAACGTCGTTGTCGTTATCGTCTCGGTAAAAATCAACCTGGATGATGTATCCGTCGCTGTCGCTGACATTAATGGCAGAGATCATAAGAGGAAAACCTTGAATTACCGGGTCAGGATTGGCAGATAGATCGATGGAAGGTCGATCGTTTACTCTGCCGGTAGTGGCGGCGATGTTGCTAAAGGCATTGGGATTGTCATCGTCCTGAGCCCGGGCGAAATAATGGTTCAGATTTAATCCGATATTAAAGCCGGTGGTAGGCCCGGTCCAGGAGAAGCCATCGGATCCATCGGTGTCAACACCCAATAAATCATCTACGCCCACGTCTAGGGTTTGGTTACCATTAATATCTCTATAAAATTCGACCTTAGGGACATTGCCATCGCCATCCTGGACATTAACGGCGGTTATCGTCAGGTTTTCACCCAAGTTCACCACCGGGTCGGGAGCATCAAGGAGTTGGGAGTCCATGGTAGGCGGATTATAAACCAAAACATCGTTGCTGGCGGCATAACTCCAGCCCAGATCATTATCCTGGGCCCGGGCGAAGCAATAATTTGTTCCAATATTGAATCCAGTAGTCGATCCGATCCAGAAGAAGTCATCCACGTTTTGGATACCCATTCCGAGAAAATCATCGGTATCCAGATCCAGGTTGTGATTTCCGTTGGCATCCCGATAAAATTCGACACTGGTGACTACCCCATCAGTATCAACGACATTGTTGGCGGTCAAGGTGAGGTCATCGCCGATCAGCACCACAGAAGGGCTATGGGAAAGGAAAGCGATTGAAGGCCGCTCATTAATCCAGGCGGTAACGCTGACAATATTACTCAAGGCGCCGTCGTCATCCTGTACTTGAGCAAAAAAGGTATTGTTGCCAAGAGGGAAATTGCTGGTCGTACCAGTCCAATCAAAGGCCATAGACTCCCCGCTGATCTCTCCCAGAAAGACATCCGCGTCCAAATCCAACTGGCCGTTATTATTGTTGTCTCGGTAGAAGCGGACGCTGTCAATGTCTCCATCGGCATCTACAACGTTAACGGCGGACAAAGTGATGAGATCACCCCGGGCCACCGGATCAGGATATGCCGTCAAAGAATCCGCGGTGGGTGGATTGTTAGGGTCCAACATGGTGACAAAAAAGTCGTGTTCGCCGGATGAGGTTCGCAGATCAGTGGTATCGTTGGGATCGAAATCCACGGTTTCTTGAAAATGACCCGTGACAAAGATGTTCGCAGCAGGTGCGGGCCCCACTGCCACCCCAAGACCTGTGTCATTTCCAATTCCTCCGGCGGCTGCGGTCCAGCCGTAGGAGCCGTCGGCGGTTAATTGAGTAATAAAAATATCCGAAAGGCCGTTTGATGTATAATTATCTTCTGTTCCCCCGGCGGGATCAAAATCGACGAAGCCCTCATAATCACCCGTCACAATCACATTTCCCTGAGCGTCCGCAACAAGGTCTCTGCCATAGTCACTATGCGATCCACCTAAGGTGACGGTCCATTCGTAATGGCTACCACCTGTTATTTTGGTGACGAAAATATCTCTGAAGCCATTGGAGGTATGACTATCCATATCATCGGTAGGGTTAAAATCGACGGTTTCAGAGAATTCCCCGGTTACATAGACATAGCAGTTGTCGTCATCCACCTGGAAGAGGGCGAGGCCGCGGCTTTCATCCCAACCTGCACCGCCGAAGGTTTCCGTCCAACTATAGATGCCGAAGGCATTGATTTTGGTAATAAAAACATCATAACCGCCATTTGAAGTTTCTTTTTTTTCTTTTATCGGGTCGGGATCGAAATCAACCGTTAAACCAAATCGGCCGGTTATATATACTGAGTTCGCGGCATCTACCGCGACGGCGTAGCCTCTATCGACATCATCTCCCCCGAAAGTGTGGCTCCAAGAATAGTTGCCGTTGCTATCCAGTTTAGTAACAAAAATATCGATACTACCATTGGAAGTACGTTCACCTCCTTCGCCTGTAGGATTAAAGTCAATAGTACCGGTGAATTCGCCCGTCACCAGGACATTTCCCGCCGAATCGACGGCAATGTCGTTGCCCTGATCCCAACCACCAGAACCAAAAGACACCGCCCATTCAAAGGTGCCATCAGGTTGGAACTTGGCAACAAAGATATCCGCATTGCCATTGGAGATAAGTTCTTCTCCGTCTTCAAAGTCCACCGTATCCAAGAAAGAGCCGGTTACGAAGACATTATCATCGGGATCGACCGCCACGGCCTTGCCGCAATCACTGTCGCCTGCCCCGAAGGTCACGGTCCAGGCGTAACTGCCGTCGTTGTTTAACTTAGTAACAAAGACATCGGAACTGCCATTCGAGGTGTGACTATCCGATTCGGCGGTGGGATCGAAGTCAACGGTGCCATGGAAATATCCCGTCAGGAAGATATTACCCTGGGAATCCAGGGTGATATCGTAGGAGATATCACTCCCGCTGCCGCCAAGGGCGTCGGTCCAACCATACTCGTATGAATGCTCCGACCCCGGCAGCGTACCGTTAAGCAGTACCCGCGGCTCCAAGGTCTCCAGATTAAGAAGAGGATTTGGGCCAGGAACAGGTGAGTTTGAATGTGCACCAGCAGCCTGGGCGAATTTTCGACGTAAGCGCCTCATGACGAATTCTCCTTGGATTATAAATTAAGGTCCAGGGTCATAGTGGGTGATAACAAGAACACCCAATTTTGGTCGTTTTTGCTACCATCCGTGGAATGCAAAACTTCGACAATATTATATCAGATTAGAGGGAAAAAATACAATTAAAATTCATAGTTGTTTTATTGGATATGGATTTATTTAGTCAACGAACTCAACTTAAACGGTTATAACGGGGAGGGGGAAACGGCCAGCAAAACATGTAACATATTGAATTTCAGATGCTTACAGCGGCCATCGAGATGATTGGGGATGATTTTGGATGGTATATAAGCTATTTCCAGGTGCCGCGGATGGGGGCGAGGTAGGTTTCACGGTAATATTTTGGAGGGTGATGATAATAATTCGGCACGATAGTGACTTTGGCGTAATCTTTTAAGACGAGAAAGCCGGTGCTGATAACCGGACCCTGGACGTTAACAGAGTTACCCAGTTCTAAATTGCCGCGGCAGTATATCGGACCAAAGATAAGGTTGGGAAAAGTCTGATAATTTTCGCCCTGGCCATCCTCACCCGGCAGATTAAAATCAACTTTGAGATTATTCTCATCGAGGTCCATATTGGGTTGAATCTTTACGGCGCCATCCACCACCACCAGGGCCGGGTAATCGGCCAGAGCGGGCTGCCAGTTAATGGCGTCTTTGATTTCGCTGTCGCTTTTGGGATTTACCAGGACCAGGGTGCCTACGATGCGGCAATTGCGGATGACGATTTTCTGGCTGGTGCAGTTGATTATATAGAGTCCCTCGGGATTGATCGGGCCAAGGGGATTCGAGATCGGGCTTATTAGAACTTCCTGGATTTGGTTTATAAAGGGAATTGGTGTGGCATGGTTCAGATAATAATTAACCAGGACCTGGTCGTCGGGGAAGTTTTTGGCGGCGGCGCCGGGTGTTATCTCACCTGTGATGTTGGCGGTTTCATGAATAGACCCCACCGCTTCAGCGTCGCCGAAGACCCAGGTATCGCCGCCGGATTTATCAATATTGCTGTTGGTGAATACATCACCTTCGATGCGGGCGTGATTATTGATGTCGATTAAGCCGCCGGCGGCAAGGGCATATTTCAAGAGTTCCGACGGGGCGTTTTGGGCCTGAACCTGAAGGGTATGTTGGGCGCCGTTGACCGCGGCGGTGCAGATCAAATCCACCGGATCTACCTGATTATTGGCCAGATTTCCATCTACCGGATCGATCCCGGAAACAGAGTAGGTGGCCTGATCAACGGTGACGTCCTGCAGCCATATTCCGCTGGGAAGAAGCTGGCGCCAGTTGGGTTCGACGGCGGTAAAATGCAGGGCGTGGTAGATACCCAGTTCGGCATAAACGCGGGCCCGGTCGATTTCGGCGTTGGTGCGTAAGCTGCGGCGCGACTGCATGACCAAGTAAGACAGGCCTAAAACCAGCGACACCAGCACCATCGCTGAAGCCAGGGTTAAGATGTAAATGCTAGCTCTTTTATGTTTACTCATTGATATCATTATCACCATCATCCGGCGGTAGTGAGGTTGGTTTTGGTGTCGGCAAGGATTTATCAATAGTAATTTGCGCTACATCGGCAATAACATAAGTCTGCTGGGCGAGGGTTTTATCCGCTTGACTGATAGTTATAGCGACGGCTTTGAAACCTTCGTCAGAGAGGACCGGTTGTTTGAAGTTGCCGGCATCTGCGAAATAAACTTTTACGTTGCGGGTAAGGTGGGAATACGGGATGAGGTCCTCTCCGGTACGGTCCTGGGGGGGAGATGCCGACCAGCCGTGGTAATCATCGACGTCGTCAAATAAGCTGCGGTACGAGCCTTTCTCGTCGGTTTCGGGACCCAAATCACCCTGGATGGCGGAGGCGGGATCTTTATAGGGGAGCTGTTTTATTTCCTGGATCATTTCCAAGGCCAGCCTCGCGGCGCTATCCTGATCGGCAACCATTCGGCTGGAACGACCGATATTACCGAAAATCCGAACCGCTGATACCAATAAAACCGCCATAATAACCGAGGCCAGCAGGACCTCGACATATGATAATCCTGTCCCGACAAGTTTACGGCGAATATTGCTGTTTCTAGGGATCAATTTGCTCAATTCTACCTACCTTGTTTATCACTATGGTAATTTTATCTAAACCACGGCGCAGGATTATATTGCCGACCGAAGAGGGTTTACCTCGCTTGTCAAAGGAGATACTGCTGCCATTATCCAGTTGAATAATCATGGCGTTAATTCGATAGTAACTATCCCCCAGGTTCACGGAAATATCTCGCTCGTTATTAATATCAAAAACACCTGGCGCCTCATAGCTCAGCAGACCCGGTTTAATTTGGAGGGTGTAGGTTTTTTTATCACTCTGCGCCTGGTCGCGGACCAGGCGCAAATCGCTTATCAGGCGATCGGCGGCGCTTTGCAGTTGGGCTCGACCGGTCATGCCGCTAAAAGTCAGGGTGGCAATGGAAGCCAACAACGCCGTGATGCACAGGACGATGATCAGTTCGGCCAATGACATACCCGGACGGTTAAAAGGATAGTCATGTAGATTATTAATCATTATTATTCCGGTTGATAAACGGGCCGGTTATAGCACTCGATGTATCGCTGCAAACCGTCGTTAACATGGGGTCCTATCTGTATGGTTACGGTCACGCCGCGGAGATAAGAATATGTCTTGGGGCCCAACTTTTCTTCCACTACATCAGCCTGGAAAATAAAGAAGTTAACATTTTCCGCCACCAAGACGGGGTAATCTCCCTCGACCGATTGATACAGGGCGTATTGGTACTCATTCCACTGATAAGTAATTTCCAAGGTGGCACCGATATTATCAGGATCAGGAGTGCTGAAACTTATCGTTTGTTCATCGAATTGCAGAATTTCCCGGGCCCAGCGCAAGTCTTCGGCTATGGTTTGCAGGATTTTGTTGGTTCGCTGTAACCGGATCAGGTCGATGCGGGTCCGGTCGCTGTGCTGATGGGACTGATACAGGGCCAAGCTGACCGCTCCGGCGATGAGGGCAACAAGGAAAGCGCTTATCACCAGTTCCACCAGGGAAAAGCCGCTCCTGATTTTTGGTTTGATAAAAAATATTTTCGCAGTATTAAACATTATGGATAAAAATTAAAGTTTTGCACAAGTTTGGTTAAACATAGAAAAAACAGGTCCCGGACAGCAAACAGCCGCCGCTCCAGGACCTGTTTTCGGACTTTAGGTCATGAGTTCCACAAATAAGTGTATTAATTCGCCAACTAAGTCTGATTAGTACAAATCATAAGTGACACCGTCACTGCCGGCATCCGTTGAATTGGCGATGAACTGCCCGGTGTTGGCGTTAAAGAGCCAGCCGTTACCGTCGCCAGGATTGGCTACCAGAGGACCGGCCTGATTCACCACCGTAACCGTATTTTGGCCGGCATTAGCCCCTACGGGCAATTCGGGAATGTCAACGCGAATGTAAGGCCCAAAGGGAAAGGCAGGATCTTTACTAGCGGAAACATTGCCATTTGCGTCGCTGTACATGGTCAACTGACTAACAAAAGCGGCTTCCGAATCGGCCCCGCCCCCCAGGCCGTCAGGATTGGCGCCCGGATAGACGTTGTGATGCTCGCCATAGTACCAGTCAATGGCGTTGCGGAGGCTGGCCAGGTTGGCCCGCAGGGCCGACTCGCCGGCGTTTCTACTTCCCGAGCCAATTCGGGGGATGGCAATAGCCGCGATGATGCCTAAAATTACGATGACTATCACCAACTCAATCAGGCTGAATGCCCTCCGCCGGGGATTTCTTTGGAACATATGAGTTTCTCCTTTATTCGCTTTTTCTTATATTCATCAAATGTCTGAATTTGCTAAAACGATAGTAGGCATATTATTTCACAGGAACCGTTATTTTATATCGGGTATCACCGCCGCCAGATTTATATCAATACCGAAGTTTTGCAAAAACCTCGTCAATACCAATATTAATGGCGACCGCAGGAGGTTAGGGCTAAAGACCGAAGGTCCGAGGCAAGTTATTTATCAAGAAACAAGGTTATACGTTCCGATTGTATCGCCAGTATGACCTGATCGGGATATATCTCCAGAACTTGATAGGGTCCTATATTCTGACCGCAAAACAGCACTTCGTTATTAATTACAGCGCAGCGATTTTCAGGCCCGATTAATATACCCGTCAAGTGCAAGGTCATGGTGGGTATTGGAGGTGCTTTTTGATCGTCCTGGAGCGGGGAATTGTTACGAAGGGCCGATAGAAATTCATCAGAAGCAGCAAACAAATCTCTGGTTTCATGGGGAACTTCCGGCGGGGCAAGCCCGCTCCCTATGGCGTGCAGTACTTTATGCACTGCTTCTTTAAGGGAAAGGGTTGAATTATTGGCCGTCCCCGACGTTGTTTCGGCAGACAGGGAAGTAGTAGCAGATAGAACGGGAGAAACAGGAAAGGGGAATTGCTGGTCGAGAGGTTTCTCAACCGGAGGTGCGACGTTAGTGTCCGGCGTTGGGGATTGGGCGGGGCGCGCCAGGGTAGTTTGAGGCTCGCTCACCGAAGGGCGCAATACCGCTTTATCAAATATAAGGGCGCTGATCGCCGTTATTAAGATGCCGACGTAAATCTTTCGTGATTTCGTCATGGTAATGCGACCTTATTATATGATGCTCTTAGTTTTTAACAGAGCATCTCCAAATGTCACCGGGCACTGAAAATGTCCAAATCGATAACTATCTCGCACAGGTTTAGCTGGGTATCTTTCATAGTCACTAACATGGATTTAATGCGCACGTAATACAGTTCTTCTCTGATTTGAGTCAAAAGCGCCTGTCCCTGGGGGAAGGTGCCGCTCAGGCGCAGATGCAAGCCGGTTTTGCGGAAATGTTGGGTGAAAGTATCTTCTCCCGGATTGATTTCATCAAGGCGCAGCCCGCAAAGCCGGCACAGACGTTCCATATTTCTTATCGCTTCAGGTATTGCGGCATTATCACCCAGAATGTTTCTGGTTTGCTTCAACCTCGAGGCCAAAACCTGTTCTTGACGGGTCAATTCTTGGAGGTTTACCAGCTTGGTTTGTGCCGATTCTTTATTTAGCCTTTGTTCTTCCTGATCCAGATGCTGCTGGGATACTTTTTCATTCAGAGGCTTAATCAGCGCCAACCACGTCAGAGCGCAAAAGCCGACAAAGGCGGCAAGGGCGTAAAGATCAACGTCAAAAATTTTTGGTTTTTTACATATCAACATATACCACATCCTATGGAGAAAGCATCGGAAGCAACCGGGCCTCGATTTCAAAATCGACGATTTCGCCGGTTTCCGATGATAAGGCGGATTGACGACGGCTGTATTTTAACTGGGCCCCGGCAATGATGTCGGCCGAGCTTAGCATCTGCAAATAATCGGCCACCGCCTGATAATTGACCGATCTTCCTTTTAGAGATATCATAATGGGTTCGATATTCGTGTCGGTCGCCGCGACAGCCTCGCCCTCGGCACCGTGTTTCAATATAAACATATGCGCCGCTTTAGATTGAGTTTTGGGTTGGTCCGTGCTTTGCGGCTTATCAGGCCGCCAGAATTTCATTTGCTCTAAATATATTAAATCAGGACTATGCTGCGTGAGGTAGTCAGTGACTCTGACAAAATCATGGTAATGATTTAATTCATTAAGCAAGGCGATACGATCCTGCCAAAGGTCAAGCCGATTCCGCACCTGACCGAGCGCTTTAATAGTATGTTGCAGGTCTTGATATTCCCGGGTGATTCTATGCAGGGTCTGATTCGCCCGCCGATAATCGAAATATATCATAGTTGCCCAGCCCCCCGCCGTTATGGCAACCGCCAGCAGCATCAATACCCAAAAACGCAAGCGTTGCCGCCGCTTTTGGGCGGTCTTAAATTCATCAGGAGTAAGATTCACCGCTACCATATCAAGCCATCTCCTTTGACAAAGCCAAGCCCAGCGCGGTAGCCCAACTACCGACCTGGGCCCGAGAGGCAGGCAGATTCTCGGCAATTTCCGTTAACAAAGGATGCCGAATTATTTCCACCGGCAGTTCAAACTGCTGTGTTAAAAACTTTTCCAAGTTTTTAGTATGAGCGGCCGAACCACAGAGCACAATTTTTCCCAGTCGGGCGCTGCCATGGTCGGTGATGACGTAGTTGAGTGAGCGAGTTAATCCTTTGACAAAATGGCCTAACTCGCTCTGGAGGGCGGCGTAAATAGTTTTGGCGACTTCCGCCTTTTGTTCATCCGTTTTTTCAACTGCTACTACCGGTCCCGTCGCCACTTTGTCATTCGCCTCGGCCGCCATGGAAGCCGCCTGGTCGGAGCCGTTGCGGGTAGTTCGTAACTGCCGGGTTTGGCAATCAAGTCCATAGCTCCGTTTGAGATTTTCTGCTATGCCGAAATTCACTCCTAGACGCTGAGTCAAAATACTGTTCATCTCCAGTCCGGCCAGGGAAAACCGGCGACAGAAAATGGGATTTTGACTATTACGAACAACCAGGGTGCTGCCGGAAAAACCTATATCCAGAATGCCAATAAGAATCTCGGTTGTTGATATTTCATCATCCTGACTATCACAATTATTAATTTCACGATTCAACTCTTTTTCCTTGCTTGAGTCGGCCCCAAGGCTGACTCTGGCCAAAACACAGGGCAGGGCATCCACCCCGAGGCAATGTAATCCCTGAGATTCCACTAATTTGATACGTTGTTTGATCCATGCGCCGTCGGCTGTTATGGCCATTACTCGAAGGGTATTGCCGGCAGGGTCACTATCCATCCGAAAGTAATCAAACACCGCCTGTTCAACGGGAAAGGGCAGGTGACTGCCCATTTGCAAACGCAAGACTCCTAAAACCGCCTGTCGGGGTAGTATGGAGCCGGCGGCCGGCAATTTCACCGGACGGAGATCCAGTTTGTCGGCCGGACAGTGCACCATTACATCTCGACCTATGAAATCACCATGCCCCAAAAGACGTTTAAGTTTATCGGCAAGGCAAGACTTATCGACTTCAGGCTCAACAAAAGATGCGAACTGTGAACCGTAACTCTCCACCACACTAACTTCCAAGGCGGCATGGATATTCAGTGATTTTCCCTGTCGCATCAATTGTACGCCACGGATGGCGGTTCGGCCCAAATCCAGGCCAATGGCTGAATATTTTCTTCCGATCCTATGTGGCATTATGTTGATCTCTATGCGGAAATTCGAGATAGATCAAAGAGCGGCAGCACCAAAGATATAGCCACCATACCGATAATTATACCCATGAAAATAAGGATCACGGGTTCCATAATACTCGTTAAGGTTCCGATCTGGGTTTCATTACGGTCGTCGAGATGATCCGCCAGCAGCGTCATAACTCTACCTACCTGGGCGTTTTCTTCGGCGGTGTGAATCATCTGGGTGATACTGGCCGGCACCAGCTTGCTTTCCGACATGACCTCATGCATGGACTGACCGTTGAGAACGCTCTGGTGTATTTTTTTCAACAGTTCAGCATACATATAGTGTTTGACGGAAGAACAGGTTAATTCCAGCGCTTCTAAAAGGGGAACACTAGACTCGATTAGCAAACCAATCAATCGGCATATCCGGGCATTATGGATCGACGATACGAGAGAGCCGAAAATGGGCAGTTTCAACACATTGCGGGCAACAAATCGCCGACCTCTTTGGCTGCGCAAAAAGATGATAATACCCGCAACCACCATTGCCGATGAGAGTATCGTTACCAGAATATGGCTGCGAACCAGCCTGGATATCGTTAACAGCGCTTTAGTAGTGCCCGGCAGGTTTACACTCATTTCTTCAAAAATGACGGCAAAACGCGGCAGTACAAAAAAGATAAGCACTCCCATCACCGTAAAAGCGATAGAAGTAAGCAAGGCGGGGTATATCATGGCAGAAATAACTTTGTGGCGCAGGCGATCTGATTGTCGGGAAAGCTGCGCCAACCGATTTAATATAGTGGAAAGAGTACCGGAGGCTTCCCCGGCCGCGATCATGCTGCTGTATATCGGATCAAAAACCTTAGGGTGGGCGGCTACGGCGGAGGCCAATGACCCCCCCTCCAATACTTTTTTCTTTAGTTGGCTCACCAGTAAACGCCAATGGGGATCGGTTAATTGCCGTTCTAAAGCACTAAGGGAAGCCGCCACTGGGGTGCCGGTTTCCAGTAAAATGGCCATTTGCTCCGTGAAAAAAGGCAGTTCCTTTCGGCGGGCCCGGTCCTTTCGCGGCACCCGAGAAAATCCCCATCGACTAAAAAGCCCAGATCCGCCCTGAGCCTGACAAATGGGTTTGGATTTCTGGGCGGTGATGCGCACCGGTATTAATCCGTTGCGGGTCAGTTGTCCATAAGCCTGAGATGCATCTTCGACAACCAAATTGTCGTTGACCAAGGCTCCGGTGCGATCTATGGCTTGATAATTAACGATCATAATTTTACTCGGATACTTCGGCGACGAGTTCTTTTTTATCACTAGTCGATTCTTCTTCGATGAAGCAGACGCGCATCATTTCCTCGATACTGGTTATCCCTTGTTCGACGCAGAGCATGCCGGCCTGCCGGAGGTCACGCCAGGGGCCTTTTTTCAACAGGGCTTTAATTTCATCGGCACTGGGGCGGGTTAATATCAGATCCCGAATTGGCAGAGTCATTTCCAGCACTTCACAAATGGCGCGTCGTCCTTTAAAGCCGCTGTCATGGCATAGCTGACAACCTTCACCTCGATGAAAAGCGCGGTTGCGGGGTCCCTGCCAATTGATTTCATCCAACACCGATTCCTCGGGGAAATAGGTTGTTTTACACTTGGGGCAGATGGTGCGCAGCAACCGCTGGGCCACGACGCCTACCAGGCAGGACGCCAGCAGATAAGGTTCACAACCCATGTTCAGCAGCCGAGTAACGGCGCCGGGACTATCGTTGGTATGTAGCGTGCTCAGCACCAGATGCCCGGTCAAGGCCGCTTGAATGGCCACTTTGGCCGTCTCTTCGTCACGAATCTCGCCAACCATGATGATGTCCGGATCCTGACGCAATGCCGACCTTAAAGTACGGGCAAAAGTCAAACCTACCGCTTCATGCACCTGGATTTGGTTAACCAGTTCTAACTGATACTCCACCGGGTCCTCGATGGTGATAATGTTGCGATCTTTGTTGCGGAGCAGGTCCAAGGCTGAATACAGGGTGGTGGTTTTGCCGCTGCCGGTGGGACCGGTCACTAAAAACAGACCGTGGGGGCGGGTCAACATCCGTTTGAGGGCCCGTACCATCTGTATTTCATAGCCGAGCTTGTCCAGGTTCAGTTGCAGGTTGCTTTTATCCAAAATTCGCATGACGACCTTTTCCCCGAGAATGGTCGGCATCGATGAAAGGCGCACGTCCACTTCTCGATCTTCGACTCTGATGTGAATTCGCCCTTCCTGAGGAACTCGCTTTTCCGCGATGTCCATGCGTCCCATAACCTTGATGCGCGAGATGATTGCCGCGTGCCATTCTTTCGGCGGCGTCATCAGGTCATGCAGTACCCCATCAATTCGATAACGTATTCGGACGAAATTTTCATCGGGTTCGACATGAATATCGGAGGCGCCTTCCTTAACCGCCTGCATGAGGCTCATATTCACCAGGTTGACCACGGGGCTGCCTTCGGAGATTTCCGATAAATCAATAATCGCTTCTTCATCATAGGCTTCTTTTTCCACCACCTGCACCTGGGCATCTTCCAGGGATGCGACAAAACTATCCATTTTTACGTTTTGGGCGTAGTATTTTTTAATGAACTCATTGATATTGCCGGCCAGAGCGATCACCGGTTGAATTTGCAAATCCGTGGATTGTTCCAGATCATCCACTACCAGCAGGGCCTGCGGTTCGGCCATAGCCACCGTGAGGGTCTGCTCCACCTTGAACATCGGTATGATGGTATAACGCTCAGCCAGATCCTTGCTGATGATGTCCACCGCTAAGGGATCGATTAATCCCGGCCGCAGCTTAACGGCCGGCAGACCCAGACGCTCCGACAAGCATTCCAGCATCACCGACTCCTCGACAATCTTTTCCTCTACCAGCAACTCCCCGAGCTTCTTACGCGTGTTCTTTTGTCGCTTCAGAGCCTCTTGAAGCTGCCCTTCGGTTAAGTGGCCTTGCTGAATCAGTATCTGGCCTATTTTGATGGTTTGTGATAATAGTTTCACAAGAAACTCCGTACTGCGCCGGTGGTATCGGCAAATATCTCAAAAAAACGCGAAAGCTGAGTTATATCAAAAATCTTCTGGGTTATTTCGTTCATACCGCATAATTTCAGTTTTAATCCCCGTTCGTCTAGCTGCTTCTGATAACGGATGAAAAGTTCCAAACCGGCGCTGTCAATAAAAGCAACTTCGCTCATGTTTATAACTACGCGTTTGGTCCAATTTCGGTTTAAACTATCCAGCTTTTTGTCCAGTTCCTCCAGTTCTCCCGCCGTGATCGGCCCCACGGGCTTAACGACGGTTACCGCCCCTTCATTACTAACGGTTATTTGCATGGCTGGATTTCCACCGTGCCGCTCTGTTCATTCAGGATAATTCGATGAGTGTGTTTATGATCTTCATGGTTACGGCTGAACAAGCGTCGGTATATCTTATTAAGTAATATTTCCAGGTTACCCTCATAGGAGTTATGGTCGGCGATAGACCACTGAATATCGACGGCTAAGATGTCCAATGTTTCAATAGCCTTATCGCTAACCATCTCCTGACCAAAGCGGTCCGCCAGAGTGTGCATAACCGCATCGGTGAGGAAATTATCTTTACTCGGCAACATCAGGGCAAAAACGTCGTCGGCCATTTTCCCCAACAAATATTTCGAACTCTTTTCACGCAGAACCTTGTTCAGGCACCGCCCTACCACTTTACTCAGGCGGCGCCATTGTTGGGAATTACCCGTAAAAATACTGCGAAAACCGCGGACGGTTATAACCACAACAGTAAAAGGTTCGTCACGCCGTTGATAAGTATTTGCCCATGTTTGCCCCTGTCTTAGAAAGACTTCGTCGCGCAGGGCGCCGCTGGTCTGATCGTGTTCGACCAGCCATTGCCGCTGGTTGGTGCTCTGCAGTTGCTTCCAAAAAAGGTTTATCAATTGCACCGACGCCTGGAAATCTTCACGACGGCACTTTCGCCCCATTTCTTCGATCCGCTCTACACTGATAAGAAGAGGTTGGCCGTAGTTGCGGTATAAGGGAATACAGGCGTCACACTGTAAAGTCGCTTCCGGGGTTCGGCCCAACATCACTTGGTTGGCCCCTTTTACCAGGCCCAGATACGGTTCTCCCGTTAACAATGAATCGCGAATAACCTGCGAGTCGAGAGGCACGCGGCAGGGAACGCGTAAGGGGGCGGCGCCGGCGGGGAAGCGACTTTTCGTTCGCGAGGGCTCAATGACACATTCGATAAGATTTTCACACTCTTCGTCAGGACACCACAAAGTGACGCCACAGTAACCCAGAGCATGTTCGAGACTGCTTTCAACCACTCTGATAAAACATTGATAGCGCTCTTTAAGGTCATTGCTGCTTAGCATCAGGCTTAGTTCGTTGAGGATGCCGCGTAGATAATCACTTTCCTGGGGGTTGTTTTGCCGAAGTTTTTTCATGTCTTCTCACCTCGAAAATTTATGTCCCGCCCAGGCTTATTCTCTTTCTGCGCTATGGTTCGCCGCCGGGCCCAGCACCGGACCGGTCGTCGTTAACGGCAGTTTAACTTCCATCTCCGTGCCTTTGTTCAATTCACTGATGACGTTGATGGCGCCGCCGTGCAAGGCGACTATCTCTTTGGCGGTTGATAATCCCAAACCGCTGCCCGGAATATCGGCGGTCTCCTGGCGCTGTACTCGATAGAATTTGTCGAAAATTTTATCCCTATCTTTTTCGGCGACGCCCATCCCCGTGTCCGTAACCTTGATATATACATAACGGTCATCGACGTTGGTTTCGATAAAAATCGTACCTGTTTCCGGCGTGTACTTAATGGCGTTGCTAAGAATGTTGTTGATTACCAGGGCCAGTTTCTCGCGGTCGGCCTGCAAGTTAGGCAGCTTGGGATGATAATTACTTTGCAGCGTGATCTTCTTGCTACTGGCGGCGGCGCGAACGTCGTTAACACACTGACGAATGAGGCGATCCAGCGCCACTTCTCCTTTGTCCAGCGTCAGCGTCCCGGTCTCCATGCTGGATAAATCCAAAACGTCATTCACCAGGCGGATTAAGCGGGAGGTTTCCTCATTGATCACATTGAAGGCTTCCTTCTGAGTCCGGGCGTCCAACACCATATCGGAGAGCAGCGTCTCCGCGTACGCTCGAATGTTGGTCAAAGGACTGCGCATTTCGTGACTGACATGGGCGATAAAAGCTTCTTGTCCGGCATCACTTATCTTTCGTTGGGTGATATCCCGAAGGGTCAGAAGTATATCGCTGTTTTCTCGTTCCCCGGCCAATCTATGACCACAAATCCATAATATGGTGCCTCCGGAACGGACGACATTTTCCGGACTAAAAGGCGCGGGATTCTGATTTGGTTCTTCTGAATCTTCGATGATTTTATCAGACCCTGCTGCTGTTGACCGGCAGGGCGGAACAAGCACTTCAAAAGAGGCGTTCGTATGATGGTTATTGTAGTTGATCAGTTCTTCCAGAATGATTTTGCTGTTGGGGTCGTCAAAAAGCTCCGTAATTGAACCGCCGATAAACTCGCTGAGACGCCGGCTGACCTTACCTTCGCAGGCGCGATTGGCTAAAATAATCTTCCCGTCGGCGTCGGCTAAAACAATACCGTCCGATAATGAATCAAGCAGCCCCAGCAGCCTCTGGGCGTCGTAACTGCAGAGGAATTGGCCCATGCTGTTTTCCGCCTGTTTGAGTTGCCATCCGTGCCGCACCTGATCGACAGCTCCGACCAGATTATTCCATCCTCGACCGAAGTCAGGCATCCGCCAACCCACAGGAAACGGTTCCATTTGTTGCAGAACCTGTTCAAAATCGTCCGTTCGGCAGATGGCCAAAAGATTGGTTTCAATGGCTTTAAATTTACGGCGATAACGAAGCACCCTAATATATATAATGGTCGAGACACCGGTCATTGTCAAAGCTACGCACGCCAAACCCTGGGATAATCCAGGCGGAAATTGAAATAGCTGCCAATTAGTCCTATAAGTAATTAACATCAGGGACAGCAACAGCACTGATATAAAATTGATGAATATAATGACACCGCTGCCGCTGCTACCGGCAAATCTTCTTTCTGCCGGTCGGCTTCCACAACTTACGGATTCTGGAGAAGCCTTGGTTTCGGATCCAGATGAATTTTCCAAGGTTTTTTCCTCCCAATTCATCAAACCGGGTGATAGGCATCCGGTTCCTGCCGCATTATTTAGCGGCAGTTGCTATACGCCAACTATCAGAGTTATTTCTCCTTCCTTGCCCTTGATATAGATACTCATATTGCCTATCGACCTAATCAAGATGGCGATTGGGCCGAGAGGAGCGATTTTTTCATACTTTATTTTCCCAGAAGGGCCCAGCGCCAACCTAAAACCACACTGTCACCCCAATATCTTACTTAAGGGACGCCGACAGATAGTCGATTCGGTTTGTAGTCCGAGTGAAATCGTCGTGTCGGAACGCGGACCAAAATATATATAGGACCTGAATATTATGAATATACTGCTAGCAGACGACGACTCCAATATTTGTCTTGTCATTAGGATGTGGTTCGAGCAAAAAGGTCATCACGTCCAGAGCACTCAAAATGGAGAACAAGCACTGGCCCGCATAAAAGAACATAAATTTGACGTTCTGATAACCGACGTCAACATGCCTTTAATGAACGGCGTTGATCTGGTTAATGCGGTTCTTAAACTGCCCTGCCCGCCGGAACTGATCATTATTCTGACCTCCCGCTGCGACGACGCCGACTTGAAAAAGCAATTCACCTCTTCCAGAGTGCACTTCTTCAGCAAACCGTTCAGTCCGGCGCTTTTGTCGGAAGCAATTGAGAAACTAAGCGTCACGCAGTCAGCTTCCTGATGAGCCAAGCCAAAGAAAAACTTATGAGATGCCTGCTGGGGCTGGCCGATGGAATAAAACAGCCGGAGCAAAATCTTCCGCTGTCGGCACCAGCCAATCAACGTTCGTTAACCGCTCAGGATGATGTAATAGCCCAATTACCTCGGTCATTGGCGCGACAGGCGGCTCAAATTATCGATTTGTTCGAACAAGTTGATTTATCCAACAGGCAGTTGACCGAAGAATTGTTAAGGTGCTATGAACAATTGAACATCGCTTTTTCCGTCCCGGCCAAAGTAACCGGCGCCAAGACGGTGCAGCAGGCGCTGCTGGCGTTGGTTCGGGGGATCAGCCGGGCGGTGGACAGCCGATTTGATATTTATCTGGGTCCCTTGGCCCCTAAATTCTCCCTGCCCCCCGATCAGGTTGATCTCGACAAAAATGTGGTTTATAGTCCGGCCCAAGGTGACAAAATTATCACCGCCCGGGATTTTCTCCGTCAACACGAAACAGCCTTACAGACATTGGTTGAAGCCAAAACCGACCGTTTAGTCAGTATGATCGGCAACCGAAACGTTTCTCATCACGACAGTGACGGCAAAGGTGATGTATTGGCTTTACGTTTGGTAGGCGGAGAGAGCGGGAACGAAGATTTCGGAACTTTATTATTCGTCCGCTCCGAAGATCAGGCCTTTTTTGCAGCGGCAGATATGAATTTAGGGGCTTCCCTGGCCCAGATGGGTTCCGCGGTAATAGGCAACGTCATTTTCGCCCAAAAGCTGCAGGAAGCTTCCATCCAAACTATCGCTTCTCTGGTCAGAGCCACCGAAGCCAAAGACCCTTACACCAGCGGCCACTCCACGCGGGTAGCCGAAATGGCCTGCCGGTTGTGGTTGCGTCTTGGGTATGACCCTCAGCAAGTAAAAATCTTACAATGGGCGGGCCTTCTCCACGATATTGGTAAAATCGGGATTAAAGACGAGGTTCTCTCCAAAACAGGTAAATTGACGGAAGAAGAATTTGCTCATATTAAATCCCATCCCGTAAAAAGCTATCAAGTGCTGAAACCGGTCCTGGCCTTACAGGATATTCTGCCGGCCGTAAAACATCATCATGAACATTTCGACGGCTCCGGCTACCCCGACGGATTAAAAGGCTCGCAAATTCCCTTGCACGCACGCATCTTGCAGATCGCCGACGTGTGGGACGCCCTCACTTCGACCCGTTCTTACCGGGCCGCTATGACAACCGCCGAGGCCATGGAGATTATGCGCGCCGAAGCAGGCACCACCATGGACCCCGAGTTGGTAGCAAGCTTTTTAGAAATGATGCAACAAAATATCCCCACAGATGCGAAAGCTTTCTGAAGTTTATTGACAAAAGGATTGGATGTGCCGAGCTTAAAATCTCTCTGACGGCACTATTTTGATAGCTCCAACCTCATCATATTATAAATGAGTCAACGAATATATTTGAATGGCCAACGCTCCACAAAAAGATATAAGTCGAGCAAGCCTACCTCGCCGTCTTGGTCAAAATCACTGCCTTGGCACCAATCGGTTTGAATCCGACAATCTGTCAGACTCCAGTGGGAAGCTAATACGGCGTAATCTAACAGATCTACCTTACCATCGGCGTTGAGATCCCCTAAAGCGAAACAGAGTATTATCTCCGACAAATCACTTTCCTGGAAGAAGGCGGAGAGTCCTTCGCCTTTCGAAAGGCCCGCCAATCCGTCCTCGGCGTTTATGTCCAACCAGGTAATCCTGATTTTACCGTTAAAAAATATCTCTATCTGAAAACTATTGGTGCCCGTTTCGTGAAATTCCGGCACCTTCTCATAGGTTACCACTACCCGATCATCAAGCTGTTGCCAGGATACGGTGCCGCCGCCGGCGGGCGAAGGATCCAAATCGTCAAACAACGCCGATATGCGGGGGTATTTAAAATGCTCCGTCAGGCTTTCAACATAAAAGGTATCACCGGAGACAAAAGAGACATAACCGTTACTGCCGACATAAAATGTGTCATAGTTAGTGCCGTAAAAATTAATCGTCTCGCCCGTAATATGTATTTCCTTATAATCATCGTCTTCCAGAGAAAGAACGGTTCCCCCCGTCGGATCAACCGGAAAACCTACCGCGTAATTCCGGCAGACTTTATAATAGTTAAAGGAATCGTCCGGAACTAAAGTCAATATCTGATGGGAAAGATCATTGTCTGCCACGTCAAATATTTCCGTAAGATAATCAACTAATTCCACCGTCATAGTGGTCGGAATAGTTATAAAGGGGCTGAAAGGATCGTTGGAATATATATTGATCCGGCCTTGATATACACCCGGCGGCCGGTCGGCGTGGAAAGTTATTTTAATATCATCGGCCTCTTGGGGAAAGATGCTGCCGCTTTGAGGTTCATTATCCATCCATGCCGCTCCGGTCTCCAGCATGGCATGGTACACGTTAAGGCGACCGCCGCTGACGCAGAGGCCGTCCAGAGTCTCCAGGGAATCCACTGTTTGCATGATGATGCTTTTGACGGCCGAATAGGACAAGGAAGGACTCACAGACCATATCAAGGCTGCCGCACCGCTGACATGAGGAGCGGCTGCCGAGGTGCCGCTATGGGATTGATATCCCCCACCCGACTGACAACTTAAGATCTCAGAACCCGGGGCACTGAGATCAACCGTGGTGGCGCCATAATTTGAGGAAGTGTCCCCATACCATATGGATCTTTCGTCGTTCCGGTCGGTCGCCATCACGGCAATGATGTTTTCGGTATTATAACTCGACGGGTAATTGGGCCAAATTTCATTATTGTCGCCGTTATTGCCGGCAGACGCTACGAATAAAACCCCCGCCTCCCTTGCTCTTTCTATCGCCGCCTTTAGCAGCGGGGAGGAAAAACCTGTTCGGCCCCAGGAATTGTTCAACACTTTCGCGCCCATTAAAATGCTGTAATCGATACATGCAATCGCATCAGCATCCGAACCGTTGGCGCTTTTGTCAAGAAACTTGAGCGCCATAAGGCGAACGTTCCAGCATACTCCCGCCACCCCTTCGCTGTTGTTTCCCACCGCCCCGATCACCCCCGCCACGTGGGTGCCGTGATAATGATCATCCATGGGGTCGCCGTCTTCGTTGAGAAAATCGTACCCGTAAATATCATCGACAAAACCATTGCCGTCGTCGTCAAAGCCAATCGTCCCGTCATACTCCGCTTCGTTGACCCACATATTAACCGCTAAATCAGGATGGTTGTAGTCCACCCCCGTATCGATAACGGCTACGATGATTTCGTCGCTGCCTGTTGATATGTCCCAAGCTTCTATGGCGTCAATATCGGCATCTATGGTCCCCCCGCTTTGCCCCCTATTATGAAAACCCCAAAGTTCATCAAATCTCGTATCATCCGGGATCGTTGTTGTCCCCTTTACTTTGTAATTGGGCACCGCACATAAAATCCCTTCTGCTTGGTTGAACCAAGCCAGTGCTTGGCTAACATTCATTTCGGCAGGCAATTTAACCAGACATAAACCGGGGACAATTTGGTACTCTCGTGCAATAGTGGCCCGGCCCAGTTTTGCCAGGACGGCATTACGTTGAACCGTATCGGTTTGGACACCATTTGCTTGCGGTGCAAAACAAACCAGTAGTTCCCCCGGAACATAAGTTGTTTCGTCTCCGAGGGGAAAATTATCCATTTGTAGATTACTATCTTGATCGCCGCTGGCGATTCCGATTGATTCACCCTCTGTTTCTTGTCCCATCAAGGGAGTAAAATCGGTGTGTTTACTCAACAAGGTAAATTTCAAAACGGCATCGCCGCTGTTGCCGATAGAGAGTATTTCAGTTTGACTGTCACCCTGGGGTATGGTTAAATCAAACAAAAACGGATTGAACCATATTTTCGGCTCGGTGTACACATTTAAGTTCGCCATGCGTTTATGTTCGGCGGTAGAGGTCAGATTGGTAAAAAGCAACGTGCCAAGATAATAGCCCTCGGGCAGGTTTGGGGCCAGAGCGTTTGGCCAAAACTTTACGGATACCGACTCACCAGGTACAAGAGATCCGCTGAACAGGGAAACGTCCAGCCAGGACGGACCTTGGACCGTCCAGTCAATGTCCCCCGAGCCGTTGTTGGTCAGATGATAAAAAGTGTTGGAAGGAACAAAGGGGCCTCCAGGATGACCCGAAAACTCGAAATCCTCCGTCGGAGTAATATGCAAAGTGTCGATTTTGCCCGTGCCGCTTAACCTCACCTCCACCTGTGTTTCATCTTCGTCATTACTTTGAATTATCACCGAATCTTGATAATCCCTGACCGTCGTGGGGGTAAAAACTACATCAATAATAATATTGTTTAACGGCGATATCACTACCGGCAGCATCGGTACACTCTCCAGACGAAATCCGTTGTTACCTGTACTGAGAGAAAGTTCATCGATAATAAGATCGAAATCCGGGTCGGCGTTAGTAATGGTAATCTGTGCCTGCGGCTCCATCTCGATAAAAACATCACCGAAAGGTAATCTCAGATCTGTGGACGGAAAGATCGAATCAGTTACTTCGATCTCCGCGGGAATGGTACTCACCGTTAGTGTCACTGCTCGGGTTTGGATAAAACCGCTGGTGATATTCGTGAAGGTTACCGTATCGCTATATGAGCCCGGCGGCAAAGAATCAGCATCGAGAGTAAAGTACACTTGCATCGGTATCGATTCCCCTCCGTCCAGCGTGCTCTTGTCCGGTTGTACGCTGAGCCAACTCCGGGTGACGGAGGCGTTCCAGCTTAGCGGCGCTAATCCGCTATTGTACAGGGTATAGGTTTTATCTGAAGGCGTGAAAGGTCCGCCTTCATATCCGGAGGCGTTCAATTCCTCCAGCGGGCTAATCGAAAAATTGTCCAGCGGATCACCCAATAAATAAACGTCATCAATATTCCATCCCGGATACGTCACGGATTTGTCCGTGGGTCCCATGATCCAACGAATATAGACTGTATCTTCCCTGTCCGCTACGGCGGAAATGTCGTATTCGCACTCAATCCAAGTGCTGTCCATGAGATTGACGCCGGTATGTTCCCATACTAAGGTCCAGGTGCTTCCATCATTGCTCACTTCAATCTTGGCGTGGTCATTGCCGGAAGCTTCCACCCCCAGCCAACGCCGAAAATTCAGTCTTACGTTTTCATACCGGGTGCAGTCCATCGCCGTGGTGGTCAGGTGGTACTCCGGCATATTGTCTGTATAATCCCCCGCCAGATTATATCCGTAAACGTTATCGCCGGTAAAACCTGAAGTTGGATCCACGCCCCGTGTGTTGCCGCCGCCCTGCGGAATCCCAAAGGCCCATTCTCCCTCCACGCTCCAGCCCGGATCGGTGTCCATTAAAAAACGTACGATCTGTTCCGCCTGAACTTTCGGCTCCAATGAAAGTCCGAAAACCCCTTGGATTGCCCACAGGGCTAGAATTATTCTCAGGGCATTCCGCGACTTCAACTTAGAGCCTCCTGAACGCAAATATGATACTAATTAATATAGATCAATCCTAAGGATCTTCCGGCAAATGAGCAGAACCATAGATTTAAATCAGAACCTGATTAAATTCTGCATATATATACTTTATACGATAAGAAAGCAGGTGACATTTTCCAGCCGCCTTCATACTATAAATTATTCTAACCAAAGAAGTTATTGAAATCAATAAGATTTACTATAATATTTGCCAAGGGAATAATATCTCCAATTTGATTTGTGCCGGCAATATCAAGGATTTCAGGCAATTTTGTTATAAGATGTTGATATTAAACAACATACGTTGATACAAATCGCCTGCAGCTCAGGTCGTAACTTAGGATCTCAGATTCATATTTATATCTCAAAGTTTTACCCCACCTGGAATCTTTGCCGGGCGCAATGGAGATATTACGCGGCCCTAACGCCCTATAACTCCTTATAAATAAAGTAGATAAGTAAATCCTTGACAAAGATTATATCCCTGTGTTATTATATTTATAAAGCGGGGTGGTTGAACGCCTAACCGCGCACTAGGAAGCAGCCTGCCAAAGATGATTTTATTGTTATTCAAAAGGATTTGGTAGAAAATAGGAATAACTAGCCGGTTTTGTAATACTGAGGTACAATCATGCTAAATGTGGAAATCTTGGAACCGCGTTGCCTGCTATCTGTTACCATTATCGATAATTTCGGCGCCGACGCTACAGCTGCCGGATATTTTTTAGACTTCCCTGAAACTATATTGGGGGAAATTTCTTTAAACCGCTCACTTAAAATCCAGAACGTCAGCACTACCGAGCCGGTGACTATTGAATCCATAAGTGTAAACAGCACTTCATTTAAATTTGTACCGCCCGACAATTTACCGATTGGCATCGAGCCTACAAAAGTGAAATTTATCGATCTGGGCTTCATCCCCTGGAAAATCGAACAGGTGGTAGGGGAGCTCACTGTGGCCTTCGACTCCCAGTCTTTTCAGGAAACCTATAAAATCAATCTGCGTGGCGAAGGCGTGGAAGGTGAAACACCTTTTAATCCGGATAAACTAGGCGATCTCACGGTCAGTGATCTGGTCATATCCAGCGCGGACGACCCGATGAAGATCGATCCGGGGGAAGCAATTGATATATCGGTGACCGTGGCAAATGTCGGCACGGCTAACATCACTTGGCAAGCGCGATTGGATTTGCTCATCAGCGATGATCCCGTGGGGCTTTTTTCAAAACTGAAAATCAACGAACTCATTAACATTCCTACCATATATTTGTCCAGCCTTGCCGTAGGGGAAAGTCAAACATTAAACTATACTATACCCCCGGATCAAGTCCCCAAACTCAGCGGCGTTTATCATGTCATCGCCAACGTGGACCCCTTATGGCAAATACCGGAATACCGGGAAAATCAGGCTCTGGACCAGGTTAATTATCTGGCTTCGCCGGAATTATATTTTGACGTTACTTACTTTGTGGAAGATTCTAGTTATCCGCCCGGTGACCGCCGCATCGACTTTTTCAACACCGGCGTGGGACAGGTCTCCGAACCCGAAAGCATATACTTAACCAACCTTAAAAATGAACCCATTGAGATTAAAAATATTGACATATCCGGTCATGACTACACCCTGGAAATGCCCCCGCGCGCCCATACCAAGTGGGGACCGACGTTTGATTTCAGCCGTAGTGAGGCGGTGGAAATTGCCCTCGGCGAACCGGCCGTCGGGACCATCGTTTCCGGAGAAATCGGAGAATTTAATATACGCGGACAAAATTTGACCATCCCCGCTCCTGACGTGGACCTCTTTTACGTAGAAGCGCTGGAGGGCAGTTATATCAACGCCAGGATACAAGCCTATGCGGATGAAGATATCATCTTGGGCCTCGTAAATG
This sequence comes from Phycisphaerae bacterium SM23_30, assembly GCA_001303695.1. Lineage (GTDB taxonomy): Bacteria > Planctomycetota > Phycisphaerae > Sedimentisphaerales > SM23-30 > SM23-30. The sequence continues at coordinate 10,446 of LJUC01000001.1, read as the reverse complement.
TTTATTCGTATCATGGTGATCAGATCCTTGACGAAATTGATTTAGGAGTAACCGTAAATCAATTCGAGCCAGCGATCACCCTGGAATTTCCTGCCTTTTATACCGGCGGTTATTACCTGGAAATATTGGGTAGTAGTCTGGCCGACGAAGTCGGCTATCAAGTATTGGTCACCACTACCGCTAATCCCGCCCCGAAACTTCAATTATCCCCCGGTGGCGCCAGATACACCAAAACGATCAGCGGCGCTGATCTTTCCGGCTGGGGCTTAACGCGGCTCCGGTTTGACGCCGACTACGGCGATGTGGTGCAATTCGAACTGCAAAACTCCCTCATCACCCCGGCGGGGGCCATAATATCCGCCTTGGATTTGGTCACTCCTCATTTATATAACGAACACGGCTCGCAAATCAATTTGAAAAGTTCTACCGAAAAATCCATTGAAAAATATGAATTCACCTCCTTTAACAAGGGTGCTTATTATCTTTACCTGAATTATCTTTTATCGCCTGATGAGCAGCTCAACCTCAATTTCACCCTCAGAGAAACGGACAATATCCTGATGCTTGATCCCAATAAACAGGCGGAAATACCCGTCTGGTTCACTCCCCAGCAAGCGGATATGCGGCAGGATGAACTGATCATGTCGCTTGATACCGGCGCCGCCGCACCGACAGTAATCAACGTGGCGCTTTCAGGCCTGGGCATGTCGGGAGACTTTACCGTTACCGAGGTGAAAACGCTAAACCTAATGTTTCCTAACCAAATCCAGGCGGGCAAACCGCTGGAAATATCGAGTAAGGTCGCCAATGTCGGTAAGGGAGACATTAGTGAGATTCCCCAACTGCGCTTTGCCCTAAGTTCGGACACCTTATTCCACCCTAATGAAGACATCTTGCTCGAACCCGCTATCGACCTCGTTTCGTTGTTCCGGAGTGAAACCTACGCTTTTGAGACCGCGATCTACATCCCCGATCAGATCGAGGGCGCCTATTATCTTTTAGCGGTGGTGGATCCTGAGGATGAGATCCCGGAATTTCCCCTGGGTGATGGCGTTTATTCCAACGTATTGGCTTCTGAGCTGCATGTCATCTCCCCTAATAGTCTTGTAGTGGCTGACACGGCGGCAAATAAATACGACGCCATGATTAACTTTGGTCCTACCGAACTCGGGACATATAGCATCGAGGTAGTTAGCCTTCACAATCGTTCCTACCAACCCATCACCGTTATGAATCTGGATCTGATCTCCGATCACTCATTCCAACCCTTCGGCTTAGAAGATCCGGAGCAGCTCCCACAGCAATTTGTCATCGCGCCCCGTCAGGTGAAAAATATACCCCTCGTTTTCGCGCCCAGTGCCTTTCCCCCCGACGGGGCCGCCGCCGCCGCCGGCAGTTTGGTTTTTTCCACCGATGAAAATTTAACCTACACCGTTACCTTGACAGGTACCCTGAAAGGGCCGGATCTGGTAATACTTGATGATGGAAGCGGCAAGGAAATTGACATGCTGGATTTAGACATCGCACCGGTCGGGGTAACCGGCGAAGGGATCATTATTGTCTTAGTGAATATGGGCAATGAGACACTGACTGTCAATGCTTTGGAGTTCGCCAATGGTGACAATTCGGCCTATTCTATTTGGAATATGCCGGAAACGCCCTTTCAATTGGCCCCGCGCAGCACCAGCGGAGACGTCATGAAGTTGCAGGTGGAATTTACTCCCTACGCTATAAATAAATTCGTTGACACCTTGATTATCCGCAGCGATGTCCCCGCCGGAGATCACCATGTGCGATTAGTTGGACAGGGAGTAGCGCCTAAACTGGCGGTCTATGACAATAAAGGTCACGCCTCCGATGATAAATTTTTACCTTTCGGATGGCATCCGGTAAATCAACCGGCTCAGGCTACTATCACTCTGGTCAACGAGGGTAACTACACCCTATATATTTATGACTGGCACCTCGCCAATGATAATCCCCTTGATTTTACCATCGATCAGATTAATCAGCCTGATTATAAATGGGATGACATTGTGCTTCCTCCCGGATTCAGCCATGAACTTACTATCACCTTCCAGGCCCCCGGTGACGGACAATTTTCCGACACCCTTGTCATTCACAGTAACGATGGTGATCGGGCCCTGGAGCTTTCGAGCCTCTCGGGAGAATCAACGGCGCCTTCCCTGGAATTTGTTTACCTGGGGGAATCGGTCCAAAAGGACGCAGAATTATCCCTGGGCTATGTTCTGTTGAGCCAAACATCTTCTCATCAGTTTCGGATTAGAAACAACGGCCAAGTGGAACTTAAGATGCAAAACAACGGCGTGGAAATCTTCGGCGCCGGTTTTTGGGTCGCCGCCCCCGAACTGGAAAATGCCCCTCAGGGCTATCTCATTTTACAGCCGGGTGATGATTTCCTGGTCAATGTCCGATTCGACGCCCAGGCCTCTTTGGGCCAAGGAATTTTCAGAGGAAGCCTCAAAGCATACAGCAGCGCTCCGAGTCTCTCCGAGGTGATCCTGACCGCTAACACTGTCACTCCCCAAATCGCCACCTTACAAACCCTTGACTTCGGCACCCTGTCCCCTCATCAACAGGCCCGCCTGCCTCTCACCATCACCAATGAGGGCAGCGCTGATTTGGTCATCCGGCAATGGTACACTAACGATAACCAATTTCAAATACAGGTGCCCTCTGCAAACCTTGCCAACGGTAAACTTATTATTGAACCTAACCAGACCATTACCGCTGATCTGTTCTGTCGGCCTGAAATTTTCGGAACCTCCCATTCAACCCTGACTTTATTGTCCAATGACCTGGATGATCCGGTCCGCAACATCGACCTGTCGGTTTATAATCCCGGAGAGCAGATTGAAGTGGCCCCGGGAAATCCCCGTAGTTTTCTTGATTACCACAACCAACTGGTGAAAGTATCTATCACTAACGGTAGTGCCGTTTTCTCCCTGCAAAACGGCGCCCTGGGGGGCCACTTCATCGATCAATTGGAATTTATAGAAAGCTCCCAGGCCACCAAGCTTGATATCTCCGTAAGAGGTACTGAAACGCTTATCGGCGCCATCATCTCGGACAACAGCCTGGCGGTTATCAAGGCGCCCAAGGTGACTGTCAACGAAAGCATCGACATCAACGGCTCCCTGAACCGATTACTGCTGGGAGACATCGCCGATGATGCGGTGATAAACGTCTCTCTGGCGTCAGCCAAACCCATGATTGTCAAAGCGGCACATATCGGAGATGATGTCGCTTTGAATTTCGCCGGTAACCTTAGGATCTTCAAGGCGGACTCCTTCACGGGAGGGAGTCTGGCGGCGGCGGAGATTAATAAGCTCAATATCACCGAAGGCGATCTGGGGGCCTATGTCAACGCTCAGCAAATCCGCCGCGTCAATGTCCGTCGTGATATTGCCGGCGAGATCCAGGCTGATGGAGATATCGGCAAAGTAATCAGTAAAACCGGGGCCATCTCCGGCGAAATCGTCGCTCAATCCGGCAGCATCGCCAGTGTTACGGCTCCCTTGGATATCTCCGGAGGTATCTTCGCCAGGGATTTCATTAAATCGATTAACGCTAAAAATGGCGCCCTATCGGCCCAGGTCCGCGGCCATACCATCAATTCCATCAAGGCCCTCAATATGAATCAGGCCATAATCAGCGCCTGGCACCTTGGAAAGGTTTACATCGACACCGATGTCGTCGATTCTTACTTGTTGGCCGGTTTTGATATCGGCATGAATGGCCTGCAGGACCCCACCGACGATTATTTATATCAGGGACGACTCGACTCCTTCCGGTTTGGCGGTGAATTGCGGAACTCCTTTGTAGGTGTCGGCGTTATGCCCGACCGGATCTATGAGAGTTTGGCCTTGCCCCGCGCCGCCGGCTCACAGATATCCACCGGCATAGGCACTATCGGACATATCAGGGGTAATACGGTTTATACTGAGCCCGGCCTGCCCGAGTTCGGCTTCTATGCCGCCCAGTCGATTAATACCAATTTGAGCCCCCAGCAAAATTTCGTCATCGTTGAAAATCTGTAACGCGTATCCCAACGTAATAAAAAAATACACAATAGGGCGGCATCGGTGGCCTCCCCCAACCCGATAGGTCGCGCCGAGGGTGTCTCTACTCTTATGAAAACGCGCTAAAATAAAACAAAACTGGTATTATTTTTTGATGGGATTAACCTTGTCAGGGGTCTTTTTAATCTCCGCAAAAGACTCCGCCAGGCTTCTGAGTGCGGGTTTGGTGCGGATAAGCCCTTTGCATTGTTTGACGGCCTGGTCCAGTTGATCGTCGAGGGCGAGCAGCCTTTTAAGCATTTCCGGTTCTTGAGCCGGCTTGGGTAATTTGGCCGCCTGGTTGGGATCGACAACTTTTTGGCCGGATTGCCCCCCTGTCTGCGGTAGTTTTTCGATCTGAGATCTGGATACGGGCGGTAGGGTAAGCTCATCCATGAGGCTTCGAAACCGATCCCCTTTGTCGGGATCGAAATCTTCCTCCACATCGGGATCAACTCCCCAGTCATCGGAATCGTCCCGACGATGGACGCACCGCCCGTTGGGTAAATAGTAGTAGTCGGTCGTAAGTTTCAATACGGCGCCGGAATCGGGCAGCCGCATGGGACGCTGCACCGAGCCTTTCCCCCAGGAGCGTCTGCCGACAATAACGGCCCGGTTGTGATCCTGCAGCGCCCCGGCGACAATCTCACTGCCGCTGGCGCTGCCCTGGTCAATCAACACCGCCAATGGAAAACGGGGATAGGTGTTGGGACTGTGCGCTATTTGCTTTTGAGGCGCCGTGTTAGCCCCGCCGGTGGAAACGATAACCCCCTGATCGAGGAACCGATCGGCAACCTCCAGCGCCGAAGACATCAACCCGCCCGGATTGGAACGCAGATCAAGGATTAAAGCCTCCATTTCCTGCCGAGCTAATTGTTTAATAGCCCCATCGAGGTTTTCCGCCGTATCGCCGACGAACTGCGTGATCCGGATATAACCGATGTGATTTTTAGCATCAAGCAGATAATCCCATTCCCCTCCGGCCTCCACCCGCCAACCCCGCACCGAGGGAACCGTTACTTCCTGACGAACAATGGTTACGGTTTCCACCCTGCCGTCAAGATGAATGACCTTAATGCTGGTGCTGGTGCCGCCCGGTCCCGATATTTCCTGCACCGCCCGCGTCGTGGACCAGCCTTTGGTCTCTTTACCGTTGATCTCGATAATCTTATCTCCCGGCCGAATCCCGGCTTTGTAGGCCGGCGAGTCCTCAAAAGGACTCACCACCGTTATATACCCGTCCTGGACGTCGATGGTGATCCCGATCCCTTCATACACGCCGCTGGTCTGCTTTTGAAATTCCGACAGTTCCTCGGCGGGGATGTATTCACTGTAGGGGTCCAGTTGATGCAGCATCCCGTTGATGGCTCCCGTAACCAGAGCGGCGTCATCGGTTTCCGTAACGTAGAATTTATGAATCAGATCAACCACGTCAACCAGCGGATCAAAAAGAGAATGATCCCGGTTTTGACGTGAAGCGGAGATATTCAACGCGATCAAGAACACAACGCCTGCGACTATGATAAGAGAGGTAATTCTTTTTCTGGTCATGGTAAACTCCCAAAAAAATATATTTGTTATATTATTTACTTTTTAAATTGAAGATGATCGAACATGATGCAGAAAGCTGTGGCTGGAGCCGTTAGTATGGATGGTGGTGATGGCGGCCGCATGCTGTTGCGTTAATTTTTCCCACTGTTGGAGATTGTTGATGCAGCCCGGGTCGGAATGATCCAGCCGGTTTAAATAGGCGGCGGCGCGGGCCCGACAGCCCCCGCAATAATTGCGATACGCGCAAACGGCGCAAGTGCCTTCCCGTTCGTTGCGATCACAGAACAGATCCCACCATCGGCTTTGCTGAAAAATCTCCGTAAAGGATTTTGCCCGTATGTTGCCCATGACGTGGTGGGGCATATAAACGCAGGGCGTGACATCGCCGTTGGGTTGAAAACACGCGTAGGTCCTGCCTGCCCCGCAGCCCCCCAGATATTTGGCCGCCACCCGCGCCTGAGTCCCTGCGGCGCTGCCCGCATGGGAACAGGATACCATACTGTCTTCATCCGGGTGCATCATGCATAATCGCGCCAATTGGGGAGCCGTGCTGATAACTCCCAGCCGCCGGGAATTCATCCACTCTCGCAGCAACTCCAGCAGTTCTTCCCGCTGCCGGGGCGAGATGTCTTGTTCGATCATGTCGGCCCCGCGCCCCACCGGTATAAAGTTAAAATGCGCAAAGCAGCTAACGCCCATATTGTAGGCGAAATGCAGCATACGTTCGACTTCGTGCAGGTTTTCCTTGGTGATGCACATGGCCAGCCCCGCCCGCAGACCCTCCGTGGCCACCACGTTTTTGATACCCTCCACGCCCCGCTGCCACGCGCCGGCAATCCCCCGGAAACGGTCGTGTTTTTCCGGATCGATCGAATCGAGCGAAATCTCCACATATCGCAAACCCAAACGGGCCAATCGTCGGCAACGCTCCCGGCTCAATAAACCCCCATGCGTTGCCAGGCTCGTGTGCATGCCGTACTCGCTGCAGCGCGCCAAACAAGGCTCCAGATCGGCACTGAGGGTGGGCTCTCCCCCCGCAAACGACACCATCGCGACATATTGACTCCCTAACTGATCGATCACGCTGAGCTTTTCCGATAAGGTTAGCTCTTGATGGGCCAACTGAAACGTGGAGCTCTGATAACAGTGTCGGCACTTAAGATTACAGCGATTGGTGAAGTTCCAGACCACAAACAAGGGATGCAGCCAGCGCTGCGGAATCGTTAATCCGAATTCGGCGATGCTGCGGGCCGTGGCGATGATGCCCCGCAAAGTGGGCGGGTGGCCGCCAAGCCTTGCCCGCAACTGCTGGCGGGATGCCGAACCCCGGAGGCGGTCGATAATTTTGTGTATAGGCCAATACGCCAATCTATCATGCAAATTGACCCGGGGATCGCCGTAGCTGGCCAGCGCCCCGTAAAGGTACGGCCGCGCCGTCCCCGGCCGTTCCGCCGTTATCTTCCGCAAAATATACCGCACCCAGTCTCGACCCACCCACCGCTCCAGAGGATGCTCATATCTCCGCAATGCCGCCGGGTAATCGGCAGCCGATTGTCTATCTTTAGATTGATCCATTAATATTAGATTGTAGCATAGCCGCCCCCACCTGTGCAATCCCAAATTGTAATCGTGAAACTTATGCCCCCCCGCCCCTTTGGCAGTGCATAACCGGTTGCCTCGTTATACAAAAAGTTCCCTTCTGGTCTGGTGGCCTGCCTTTGGCCCGGCGGGATGGTCCCGCTTGCTCGCCTCAGCTTCCTTGGCGCACTCGTCACCGATTCGGATTTCGGACTTCGTCATTCAAAATTGATTGAAAATTAAAAATTACCTCCCCCACAGCCAGTTACCAATAAATATATACGCATCCCGCACCCCCATCGATCCGTCGCGATCCAGATCCGCCGCTAATAATACCTTTTCCCACTTCCACTTCTCGCTAAACAATCCCCAATCTTTCAAATCCACCGCCCCGTCATGATTCAAATCGCAAATATTGCCCACCTCATTTATCGACATACTCGCCTCGGCCGTCCCCCGGCATCTCTTTTTCCTGTACGGCGGTCTGATCGAAAGCGGCAGCGGCAAAAAACAAAAGCGGCAAAATGGTAAGGTTTATCAGCCTGGCACTTACTTTCATCAATTTACACCCATAACGATTGAATATTCCCATATCACCGCAACTTAAGTTTTTGACGGATAATAACTTCGATGTGGCCCTGCCGGGATTTTCCGTGCCCGATGGGTATAAATCATAGATTGTTAAGAACTTGAGCTACGCGATTATATAACTTTTGCCCTGACAGGAATATGGACCTCCTTAATGGCGCCGGTTTCATCTTCGAGGTAAACAATAATATCTCCCTGGACGGAGCGTTCGGCAGGCACTTTTAATGGATTAAGATTTAAAATGACTTTTTTACGATCTTCGGCAACTTTCACCTGAACGTCGAGCCAATGTGCGAATGGATTATCGATTTTATGATATATGAATGTTCCATGGTTCGCATGGTAGAGTTCGATTTTTCTGCTTGCGAAATTTTCATGTTGTGCCGAAGAAAGGATAAATATCGCTTTCTGAGGGCTATGGGTGAATTCCGGAACAATATGGGCGGCTACCGGGATTTCTACATCAGGCACCTCTTGGCTTGAGGTAAATGTCATTCTCAGTTTTCCGCCTATTTCACCCGGTTTTTCCGCCTGGACGGTGACATCGAAATAAAAAGAGGTAAAAAGATAGCCGACCTGATTTCTGAATATGGATTTTGTTGACCTGTTTAACTTTGCCTCGATCGATTTATGTGTGCTGTAAATATTGTCAACGGTTACTTCAAGTGGGTCCATGTGAAATATATTTATTGTTAATGTTTTTGTAATATTATCCCCTATTTTAATTTTGTTGAATCGAACCTGATGGGATTCAGGTCGTGTGGTTATTGTGGGCTCAAACGATGCGGCGATCCAAATGACATCGGGAGAGGTGGCGGCATTAGATTGTATTAAGATATTAGAGCGACGCCGCCCCAAAGTTATTAAATCCAAATCAACATCGATGATCCCCTTTTCCCCCGGTGCATAGATATTCTTATCTGCTTCTGCCGCGGAGCAGCCGCAATCCGTTTTGATTTTATCGATGATCAAAGGTTCATTTCCATTATTCTCGAAATGAAAACGATAGTGAAACGATCCGGTAGTGGCGGCCTTTATGGACCCGGCGTCGTAGCCGGTGCTTTGAAAGAGAATCCCCGGACCATTAACTCGAGGAGTATGCAAGCCGCCAAACGTATAGGCCAGATATCCAAAATAGATCAAAATAGCTACCACAAACAGCAATAACAGTTTATTGTGTCTTAGGGTCGATTTAATGTTCACTGGTTTTACCTCGTGAATGTTTTTTAATTAGATATAAAACCGCAATTAAACAACATATACTGCCCAGACCAATGATAATGAATTTGTTCAGGGGCGATAACCGGGCTGCGCTGGTTTGCTCCGGTATTTCCGGCTCTTCTTCACCCGTATTTTCCCGCTCTGCGGCTTGCCTGGGGGCCGGAATAATCTCCGCGTCATCGGGAATTTTTTCCAGCTCGAACGCCTCCCGGGGTTCGGATATATTCCATTTTTCAAAATCGACATCAACCTTATTATCAAATACGTCCCTGAGGGGCATCCCTACGCCGATGGTATATGCGATTTCAAGAAATCGATCAAAGACCAGAGTGCCGCTGGGATATTGGATTTCAAAGAGGGATTCATCCATTTCGGGGTTTACCTGGTATTCTTCGACTTGAAATTTATAATAACAATCCGGATTTTCATACTTTTTTAAGGCCTCCGGCTTATTATAATCAAAGTAACACACGGCCTCGACAATTACCCAAACGCCGTCTCGTTGTTCCAGCTTTATCTCACTTAACTCGTAAACCGCCGGGAAAGGAATTAGCGATGAAGGTTCCGGAATACTGTGTTTGATTTTAACCGGCGCAAAATCACGAACCGGATCGATCCAGATCTCCATCACATCCGAATCGCCCTCGGCGAAGAACTGGCGGCCTTCCAGTTTGTACACGTTATCATGTTCCCCTAATTTCTCCGGCCCCCAAAGCCGCCACTGCCCCGTCTCCAACAATTGGACCACCGTTTTTTTGGTTTCAAACACATCGCCTTCGATGGGTGTCTGCCAATAATAAAATTTATAACTGGGACTTTTCGTCGGACCAATTACTCCGCTTGGTTTTATTTCAGGATTGGTAGGTTGAGACCCCAGTGTCGTTTCTTTGGTCCCATTCCAGGCGATTGTTTCATCCACTCGAGGTATATCATAGCTCTTGGCGGCTTCATAAGTTTTTTTCCTGAATCTTATCTTGTCATCCAACCTGTGCACTTCAAAATCATAAGAGAATAAACAGCCGATTCCATGAAATTGATTGTTCAGATCGACCGCCACTTCGGCCGCCCCGGAAAAACACTCATAGTTAAATTTGATATGAACCGCATTGAGCATCTCCTGACGCATCTTGATTCCTTCGATTACATCTGTAAGGCTAAGATCGCCGGTAATTGAGGATTTCTCCGTCTGCCCTGTCATCACGTCAGAGATACCTAGAGTAATCATTAATACCAAAAACCAGATTGATTTCGCAGGCATCGTACTCTCCTTAAATCTTAATTTCAATCGACTAAAAGGGCTCAATAGCAAAACAATAATTAATTAGTTTCTGTTGCGGAAAAGTATTTTACAAAAATGATCGAGTTTAAATTCCCAAAAAAGTCTGTTCCTTGTAATATGTTTCCAAAAACAAACTACGAAAGGAAC
>LJUC01000057.1 GCA_001303695.1 Phycisphaerae bacterium SM23_30 | reverse complement strand
ACCTGCACCTTGCCCTTTGCGGGGTTCATAACCGCCGCACCTTGCAAAACTTCGCCGCCGCTGCCCGGCGTATCCCTGAAAGGCCCGAACCGCCGCCTTTGGTGGCCAGCACCCTGCTGGTCCCGGGCTATATCGACGCCCGGGAAGTGGGCGACATCGCAACGTTTATCGCCCGGCAAAACCCAAATATACCTTACGCCCTTCTTGGCTTTCATGGCGATTTCCTCATGACGGACTTACCGCCAACCTCACGAAAACAGGCGGAGATGTGCCTTACTGCCGCAAAAAAAGCAGGACTCAAGCGAGTTCGCATTGGTAATATCCATATTCTTAGTTAACATATCAGCATGAATAAAGTCCACATGAATACGGATTATTTATTGACACAACAAAAAATGGTTACGGAGGCAAAAATGTATTTATACTTGGTCCGACATGGCATAGCGAAATCAAAACAGGAAGATCCCGAACAGCATCTCACTAAAACAGGGCTTCAAGAAGTCAGAAAAGTTGCAGAATTTATCAAATCGGCTGATCTGCACGTCGGGTCTATCTGGCACAGCGGTAAAGCGCGGGCAGCTCAGACGGCAAAGGTATTCTCTTCTGTAATGGAAATTGAAAAAGGACTCATCCAACGTGATGGTTTGGCGCCGAACGACCCTATCAAGCCGGTCCAAAAAGAAATCGATCGGTTTCCAAAAAACTTGATGATCGTCGGCCACCTGCCGTTTCTGAGCAAACTGGCCTCCAAACTTTTAACCGATGACGAATCGACAGAAGTAATATCCTTCCCAAACAGCGGCGTAGTTTGCCTGGAATGCGTCTCCGCAGGCGCCTGGAAACTGGCCTGGATGATAAACCCTCAACTGCTTGCCTAGCACGCTTAGGCATGATAATGTTTTAATTTGATCACAATAATAACAGGTTGCACAAGCCTACAGATTAAGATAAAATACAGCCCTAAAAAGTATATATTTCTCAATATCTTTTGGTTCTTAACTAACTTCTAACAAAAAGGAGACCAAAATGAAAAACTTACTCAAATCCATCCTTGTCTGTTTTTGCGTTGTTTCGATCGCCGCCGCAGAGGAGGGAACCCGTCTGCTGCACGAGCCGGACATCAGCCGAGATAATATTGTTTTCGTTTATGCCGACGACCTCTGGACGGCTTCCGTCGATGGCGGCCAAGCAAAACGGCTGACCACCCATATCGGCACGGAATCCGCGCCCAAATTTTCTCCCGACGGGGAATGGATCGCCTTTTCCGGTGAATATGACGGCAACAATGATGTCTATATCATTCCCACCCAAGGAGGCGAACCTAAACGGTTGACCTTCCATCCTGACGGGGATAATGTTCAGGGGTGGACTCCGGATGGAGAAAAGGTCCTCTTTAGTTCCGGTCGTTATCACCCCAACCGCCGGGCCCAGCTTTTTACCGTAAGCGTTGAGGGTGGTTTTCCGGAACAATTGCCCATCCCCCGGGTTTCGCTGGCCTGTTACTCTCCCGATGGTGACTACATTGCTTATACCCCGGTGAGCAACGCTTTCGGCACCTGGAAAAGATACCGCGGCGGCCGCACCACCCCCATCTGGATCATCGACCTGAACGACTGGACCCACGTGGAAATACCCCACGAAAATGCCAGCGATACCTACCCTGTCTGGCTCGGCGATACCGTCTATTTCCTCTCTGACCGAAACCTGGACATGAACCTCTTTGCCTATAACGCCAGGACCCGCCGATTGAGGCAGCTGATCGGCCGGGAAGGGGAAGATATAAAGTATCTTTCCGGCGGCGACGGTAAATTGATATTTGCTAGAGAGGGTTATTTATACACCTATGATCCCGACAGCGGCCGGACCAGACAGGTAGTCGTAAATGTAAACAGCGATAATATACATGTCCGTCCCCAATATAAAAACGTTACCCGCGAGATTCGTAATTACGATATTTCTCCCACCGGTAAACGCGCCGTTTTTGAAGCCCACGGTGAAATACTAACAGTTCCGGCCCAAAAAGGCGACATCCGCAATCTAACTGAAAGCCCCGGAATCATGGAGCGGTACCCCGGCTGGTCCCCCGACGGCAAACACGTAGCCTATTTCTCTGATGAAAGCGGTGAATATGTCCTCCATATTGCTGACCAAATGGGTGCCGAAGAACCGCGGAAAATTACCCTGGAAAATCCCACCTTCTTTCATAATCCCACCTGGTCGCCGGATAGTAAAAAAATTGTGTTTACCGATAAACAGAACCATATCTGGCTGCTCGACGTTGAATCCGGCGAAATATCGAATGTCGATGACATGTCCTCCAGTCCCTCCTGGTCGGCGGACAGCAAATGGATCACCTATCAAAAACGTCTGGACAACCGATTTGGCGTCATTTGGATCTATTCTCTGGAAAACGACGCCAGACACCAGATAACCGACGGCATGAGCGACGCCGCCGGGCCCATTTTCGATGCCGACGGAAAATACCTCTTTTTCCGGGCCAGCACCAATTCCGGGATGACCAAAAGCGGGCTCGATATGACCTCGAACGATCATCCGGTAACGTATAATATTTATATCGCCGTACTCCGGAAAGACCTGCCTTCACCATTCCAGCCCCAAAGCGATGAGGAAGAAGTAAAGAAAGAAAAGGAAAAAGAAGAAAAAGAGGCCCAGGAAAAAGAAAAGGAAAAAGAAAAGCCCCAGGCAGAATTCAAGATCGACCTGGAAAACATCGACCAGCGGATAATCGCCCTGCCCGGTGCCGCCGGAAGTTACTCTCAGCTCAGCTCCATAAAGGAGGGAAAACTCTTTTATCTGTCCGGATCGTCCCTCATGGTGTATGATTTCAAAGAGCGTAAATCCGATACCTTTATGTCGGGGGTATCGGCTTATAGAATTTCCGCAGATGGTAAAAAACTTTTATACCGCGCCGGCAGCAATTGGGGCATCGTCTCCGCCGCCGGTAAACCCAGCGCCAGTGAAGGCAGGCTCGATTTGTCGAATCTCGAGGTTCTCGTCGAACCGCGGGCGGAATGGGCCCAGATGCTCAAAGAGGCCTGGCGACTCAATCGGGACTACTTCTACGCCCCCAATATGCACGGCGTCGATTGGCAAGCCAACTTCAAACGTTATGAAAAATACCTGCCGGCCCTGGCCCATCGCCGGGACCTGAATTATGTTTTAAGCGAGATGCTTGGCCAGCTATGCGTCGGCCACTCTTACGTACGGGGCGGGGCCTTCCCCAGCGTGCCGCGGGTGCCCGGAGGTTTATTGGGAGCGGATTTCGAGATTGTTCGGCGACGTTACCGTCTGAAAAAGATATACAGCGGCTTGAACTGGAATCCGAACCTGCGGGCCCCCCTTACCGAACCGGGCGTCAACATCAACGAGGGCGATTTTATCCTCCGCGTTAACGGTAAGGAATTGCGCGCACCGACAAATATATACGAAATGTTTGAAAACACCTCCGGCAAACAGGTCGTTTTAACGGTGAATTCACGACCTAACGAGAACGGCGCCCGCAACGTAACGGTGGTTCCCATCGCCAGCGAAGGGTCTCTCAGAAACCGCGCTTGGATTGAGGGAAACCGAGAGAAGGTCGAAGAAATGACCGACGGCAAGATTGGCTATGTGTATTTACCAAATACGGGCAGCGGTGGTTATTCATACTTCAACCGTTATTTCTTCCCCCAGCAGAACAAGGAAGGATTTGTAATAGATGAACGCTACAATGGCGGCGGACAGGTCGCCAACTACATTATTGAATATTTGGGTAAAAATTTACTGAATTACTGGGCCCCGCGGGAAGGACCGGATTACACCTCGCCCTTCGCGGCGAATTTCGGCCCCAAAGTTATGATTATCAACGAATATGCCGGCTCCGGCGGCGACTGGATGCCCTTCTACTTCCGTGAAAGCGGCGTCGGCAAACTCGTCGGCAAACGCACCTGGGGCGGGCTCGTTGGCATCGGCGGCACCCCGTCTCTGATGGACGGAGGCTCGGTTACCGCTCCCAACTTCGCTATCTTCAGCATGGACGGCGAATGGATCATCGAAAACGACGGCGTCTGGCCCGACTACGATGTCGAAATGACCCCCAAAGACGTCATCGAGGGTCGCGATCCCCAATTGGAAAAAGCCGTTCAGGTCGCCCTTGACGAACTCCAAACCAAAAAGTACACCAAGACTCCCCGACCCAAATACCCCATCCGAAAGCGATGAGTTTAACTTTTTATTGTTAAAAAGGGCTGCTAAATGTGGCCCTTTTTAGCAAAACAATAAAAATAACTAAAGCCTTGTCATTGATTAGGTTAGAAAAGACAGACCATCGCCTGACCAATGTCAAATTGCCGAAGAAAAATTAAAATGCCCATTTGTAAATATCTATTTAACGGTAATTTATGAAAATTAAGCCCCGGTGATCACCCCTGCCCACACCGGAATTTGTTTATGGAATCTCAAGGCTCAAAAGTCAATATCAAAACCATTTTATCCGTAATTTTGGGGGTATTATGTTGGGGGTTAATAGTCACACAACCCGCCCTTTTATGGACGGCGCCGCCCCAGGAACATATCGCTGCACGCCCGGGCCAAGCCTATAAAAACGTTACACCGGATGGCGCCTGGTGCTGGTTTGCCGATCCCCGCGCGGTTTATTATGAGGGCAAGTCTAAACGAACTTACATTGGCTGGGTTAATCATACCGGTGATATACAAATTGCCGGCTATGACCATGAATCACCCCACATGGAAGTATCCACGTTGCACCCCGCCCTGCAGGCGGACGATCACGCTAATCCGTCCATACTAATACTGCCTGACGGACGGCTGATGGTGTTTTATTCACCTCATTCCCGCGATCCCATGTACTACCGCATTTCAAAGTCCCCGGAAAATATTTCTTCCTGGGAACCCCAAAAGACTATCCCTACTAATACGCGCCCGGAACCTAATCAGCCATACCTGGGATTTACCTATCCCCATCCCTGTCGGCTTACCGCTGAGAATAACCGGATATACCTCTTCTGGAGAGGCGGTAACTTTAAACCGACTTTTGCCGTTTCTGATAATGCCGGTAAAAGCTGGACCAAAGCTCGAACTTTGATAACCTCGGACTATCATCGGCCTTATATTAAGTACGCTTCCGACGGAGTTTCAAAAATTCACCTGGCTTTTACTGACGGCCATCCCCGGCGGGCCGCACAAAACAACATTTATTACGCATGTTATTATAATAACGCCTTTCATAAGGCCGACGGGACTAAAATTAAAAATATGTCGAAACTGCCTCTAAAGGTTGCCGAGACGGAAAAAGTCTATGATGGCGCCTCTCATCAAGCCCGAAGCTGGGTTTGGGACGTCGCTTTTGATGATAATGGGTATCCGGTTATCGCCTACGCTTCGCTTCCCGAAGAGACGGACCACCGCTATCGTTATGCCCGCTGGGACGGCAAAAAATGGCACGATCATGAAATCTGCCCCGCAGGAAAATGGTTTCCCCAAACGCCCCCCGGACGAAAAGAGCCGGAACCTCATTACTCCGCCGGCCTGATTCTGGATCACTCCAATCCCTCCCGGGTATATCTGTCTCGGCCTGGAAAAGGTGCTTTTGAAATTGAAAAGTGGATTACTTCCGATTTTGGCGCTTCATGGAAAACCATATCAATAACTGCCGGGTCCCGTTACCACAATATCCGTCCTTTTGTCGTGCGAAATCATGCTGCCAACGGCCCCAAGGTGCTCTGGATGAATATCAGTGGTAAGTATATCAACTACACGGATTTCAACACTTCCATAAAAATGGATATACCGGCTAAACAACACAAACAAAAAAAGAAATTTTAACTGAGCTTATGTGGGAGATTAGGCGATGAAAAAGCAGAGGAAATGGGGATTAATCGTCGTATTGTTGCTGATAACTTCGGACCTGCTATATGGGCAGGATTTGAGTGTGTTACCCAAACCGTTCGAGGGCATACCGCCCCCTGACATGATGAACCGATACCTCATAAATCTGGCGGATCAATTCCGGCAGCAATGGCAAAGCGATTACGAAAAACGCAAAACACCAGAAGAGATTACCGCCTATCAGAAAAGGTTAAAAAGCCTTTTCATTGACGCACTAGGCGGTTTTCCGAAGCGTACTCCCCTGAATCCGCGCGTCGTCGGCGTCGTCAAACGTGATGGCTTCCTGGTGGAAAAAGTCCTTTTTGAAAGTCAGCCGCATCATTATGTAACGGCAGCATTGTTTTTGCCGGAACCAGGACGTTTTTCTGAACCTTATCCGGGAGTATTGGTTCCATGCGGGCACAGTCGTACGGGTAAGGAATCTGCCGCCTACCAACGAGTCTGTGCCCTACTGGCGCTGAATGGTATGGCCGCTTTGATATTTGATCCCATCGATCAGGGAGAACGCGGCCAATTACTCAACGAAAAGGGTGTACCGCCTATCTGGGGAACAAAGTCTCATACGATGCTGGGAGTGGGTAGTATTTTACTGGGCCGCAACACCGCCCGATTTGAGATCTTCGATGGCATGCGGGCTATCGATTATCTGCAATCCCGACCGGAAGTGAATCCCGATCAGATTGGCTGCACGGGTAACAGCGGCGGCGGCACTCAAACCTCTTACTTAATGGTTGTAGATGAACGAATTAAGGCCGCAGCGCCCAGTTGCTACATCACCAGTTTTGATAGGCTGCTGAAAACTATCGGCTGTCAGGACGCCGAACAGAACATTTACGGCCAACTCGCCTTTGGCATGGATCATGCCGATTACCTGATGATGCGGGCTCCAAAACCTACACTGATCCTATGTGCCACCGAGGATTTTTTTGATATTTCCGGCACCTGGGATTCCTTCCGTTACGCTAAAAGGTTATACAGTCGCATGGGTTTTGCCGAACGGATAGATCTCCTGGAAAACGACGACTCTCACGGATATCAACTGCTTCAGCGTCAGGGCGCCGCCCGCTGGATGGCCCGCTGGCTGCTCAATCAAAACATACCCATTACCGAGCCGCCTGACTTAAAAGTGCTCCGCCTGGAAGAAATTCAATGCACCCCTCAGGGACAAGTGATGCTGCTGGATGGAGCCCGGTCGGTGTATGATTTAAACCTCGAATACGAAATGGAATTATATCAAAAACGCAAAGAATTATGGAGCAGCCCGGAACGTGAGCAACTGCTTGACCCGGTACGGGCCCTGGCCGGCATCCGACGACTGGCGGAATTGCCTAAACCTCAATTAAAAGATATGGGCAAAATAACACGAGAAGGCTATTGGATTGAAAAGCTGATTCTAATACCCCAAAAAGGAATATATCTGCCTGCCCTTAAGTTCGTTCCGGAGAAAAAACCATCCCGGGGCGTGGCTTTGTACCTGCATGAAAACGGAAAACACACTGATGCCGGACTCGGCGGACCCATTGAACAACTCGTCAAATCTGGCTACATGGTCCTGGCGGTTGATCCGCGCGGCAGTGGAGAGACCAAACAGGATGGCCAGGATTACGGCCAACCCTCCTTCGGCTCCGACAGTCAAGATGTGTATGCCGCTTATGTACTGGGTTGTTCATACGTAGGCATGCGGGCGGAAGACATCCTGGTTTGTGCACGATTTGCCGCCGAACAAATTAGCAACTTGCAGGAAAAAAAGGTACGCTTAGTGGCAATTGGGAACCTGGCCGTACCGGCCCTGCATGCCGCGGCCTTGGAACCGGATCTATTCGAAAAAATTCATCTGAAAAGAATGCTTCTCTCGTGGTCGAATATCATTCACCTGCCGATGACACATAACCAACTGATTAATACCGTCCACGGCGCTTTGAAAACGTACGATCTGCCCGACCTGGCGATAACATTAGGTAATAAAGTTGTGATCGAGCAGTCCGTGGACGCAATGGGAAATGTCATTAGAAACTAAGCGGTACTTTCACGGATAATAAACTCGCCCAATATTGAATAATTAATATAAAAAGGATTCAATTCATTCGCGGTTCTCAATCGAAGTCCTTCAGGTCGTAGCTTTTCCCCGCTTCTGTCGTTAATTCTATCACCTTATCTTGATACCGAACCTTGCAAATCCCCCCGACTTTCGCATGTATTTTTACCGTCGTTGGTTTTCCTTCTTTCCATTCCATATCCACCACAAAACCCCCTCGGGCGACCAGCCCTTTGACCCGACCGTCCGCCCAGGCCTTAGGCGCCGCCGGCAGCAGATGAAGCTCATCTGCATGGCTTTGCAGTATCATTTCTGCTATCCCGGCCGTACCTCCGAAATTGCCGTCAATTTGAAACGGCGGATGCGTATCGAGGAGATTATTTAATGTCGATTTTTGCAGCAGCGACAGCACATTCTCATAAGCCTTCTCACCCTCCTGCAGCCGGGCCCAGAAATTAATAATCCACGCCCGCGACCAGCCTGTATGCCCCCCGCCATGAGCCAAGCGGTATTCGATGGATTTCCGGGCCGCCGCCATATATTCCGGTGTTTCCTTAAATGTGTATTGCCGCCCCGGATAAACCCCAAACAAATGGGACATATGACGATGTCCCGGCTCCGGCTCCTTAAATTCCTCACTCCACTCCATCAATCGTCCATCTGAACCTATCCCCGGCAAAAATAGTTTCTCTCGCTTTTCCGCCACTTCCTTCAAATTTTCCTTCGCTTTTTCATCATCAATCCCCAGAATCTCCGCCGCCTCTAAAACATTGTTAAACGTCTCCCAGATAATCTGTTGGTCCATCGATGTCCCCATGCTCAAATTTACCCTGTTACCATCAGGAGCTATAAAAGAATTTTCCGGCGAGGTCGTCGGCCCGGAAACCAATTTGCCTGTTTTCGGATCTTCGACCAGCCAGTGCGATAAAAACATCGAGGCTTCTATTAATATCGGGTATGCCCGCTCTGCCAGAAACTCCCGGTCACCCGTAAAACGATAATGCTCCATAAAATGCTGCGTACACCACGCCGCACCCATCGGCCACATCCCCCAGCTCGCATGCCCCGTCGGAGCGGTGAACAGCCACGCGTCGGTAACATGATTGGCGGTAAATCCGGGGCAATAAAAAACTAACCGGGCCGTTATGCGCCCCGACGGCCGCAGCCTTTCGATCAGATCAAAAAAAGGCTCATGACATTCGGATAAATTACCCACCTCCGCCGGCCAGTAGTTCATCTGCAGATTGATGTTGAGATGATAATCGCTGTTCCACGGAGCCTCCAGGTGCGGATTCCACAAACCCTGCAAATTCGCCGGCATGCACCCGGGCCGAGAACTGCATATCAGTAAATATCGGCCGTACTGAAAGTAAAGGGCGATCAGTTGCGGATCTTCTTGTCCATCCTTCACCGCCTCCAATCGCTGATCGGTCGGCATATTGGCCGCCGCCGTAACCCCCAGGTCAAGCTCAACTCGTTTGAACAACCGCTGATGCTCGGCTATATGGTCTTTGCGCAGCTCCTGGTAACTCTTTTGGCCTGCCGCGGCAAGTTGATCCCGGCATATCTTTCCCAAATCATGTGTATGAGGCGTCTTGGGACGGGCGTGATTATAATCCGTCGCCGCCGCCAAAAGCAGCACTGCCGCGTCAGCTTTCACGATTCTCAAAACCTTCTCTTTTGCTGTTATCTCCCCGCCTTGGATCTTGGCTTGTAATTGAGTCTCATACTTTACACCCTTATGTTTACCATCCTGACTGGCTTGGCCGAACATTACCAGTCGATCCGGCCCCTCGGCCCGCACCGTATAGTCTGCCGGTCGATCCAAAGCTGCCTCCAGGGTAATCTTCCCGCCCTTGTCGGCGGTTATACTGACTACAATCACCTGATCGACCGGACTGGAAAACACCTCCCGGCTGAACGTCGCATCACCCTGCGTAAATCTCGTAGTCGCAATAGCTGTCTCCAGATCTAATTCCCGGCGATAGTCACTGACCTCGCCCTCCAACTCAAATTTCAGTCGCAGATCACCCAGCGGCTGATAACTCCGCGGCGCTATCCGCGGCGACATAAGGCGATCCTGAACCACTTGCTGACCCAGACCATATAAACCCTCGAAAAACAGCTCCCGCGCCTCCTTCAGAGCCCTAAAAGATTCTATACGGGCCTCCGGAACCGGCGGACCCGCCCAGATCGTATCCTCATTCAACAGTATCCGCTCTTCTTGCACTCCCCCAAAAACCATCGCCCCCAACCGCCCGTTACCCACCGGCAGCGCTTCCGATTCCCAATCCTCCGCCGGTCGGTCGTACCACAAGCATAACCGCACCAGCGGCTTTTCCCCTTCACTGGAATCATCACTGCCAACCGAGCACCCCGAACCCCATAATATTATCGTCAAAATAACAACAGTTACAAACGATCGATATTTCATGGTTTACCTTAAGAAAATTATCAGGGATAAATTTTGCCCCTTTGGGTTCTTCTTTACTTATATTTCCATTGCTGTGTATCTTCACCCCCGGGAGCGTTTTTTGTAATATGTTCCGCCATCACGCGTTCCAGCCCTCCCGTATTACGCCCGTAAGGAGTCCAGCCATGCGTCTTGCGGGGGCGACCGTATTGAAACGAGCCGGCATAATAGGGATCAGTTGTGCTTTCGAGGAACGCCTCCATTTCATAAACGGCTTCGTTCAGATAGTAGTTATCCATATCCCCGCACAATATATGAATCTTTCCCACCAGTTTCGGTCCGATTTCCGGCCAGTTTTTCTCCAGATAATCCCGCAGGTCGTAACGCCTGATAGCTTCTGCTACCTTATGATCCATCTGGCCGGTCAACTTATTCCAGAGCTCTTGCGGGTAGCCGTCCGCCCCCACCGGTCCGTAGGCCGCCTGCCAGATATCCAGCTGTTGCCCCGACCGGCCTTTGCTGCCCAGCACCGCCTCCAGTTGGCTCAATTGCTTCAACGTCACCATCACCTGGCCGTGCTCGTCCCGCATCATGGGCCGCCATGCCTTCATCCACTCGGATTCCGTGTAAAAGGCATTGTCATCCCCGTAAATGTTCACCAGTTGGTAATAACGAAAATCAATGGGGTCCGGATAAAAACTCCAGCAACCCCCGAAAAATTCCGGATGCAGAACCTGCAGCGCCAACGATTCCCACCCCCCCGTCGAGCCGCCCGAAAGCACCCGTGCATAAGGCTTGCGGATAATCCGAAAATGCTCCTCAATATATGGTATCAGCTCGGTCATAATCGCATCGCCGTAGGGCCCGCAGTTTTCCGAGTTGATGGCGTAGGAATCGTCAAAATAGGGACACGGATGCTGAAACGTCACCGCTATCATCCGGGGAAAATCCTCCGCCGTCCACACCTTAAAAAAGGCCCCCTCTTCGCGGAAGCCGTAGGGCGGACTTAAGGAAAAATGCCCCTGAATATAATGCGCCGGATAGTACGCGTCCGGATGACTGTCATATCCTTTGGGCAGTAGCACAATCGCCCCGATATAAATCGGATGACCCCAGAATTCGCTCAGCAGCTTACTTTCAAACTTGATATGCTTTACCCACGCCGTATCCTCCGGAACCTCCACCGGCGGTATTACCTGATCCAGGCTCAGTTTGGTGGTGTATCCGATGTCCGGATCAAGGTGAACTAACTGTGCTTCGCTGTGAAGGTTGCCGGGCGAGCGGTTAAAATGTTGCCCTTCCCATTGATCCATGTGGGCCCAGATCACGTGCCCGTCCGACCGTGCAAAACGGGTATAGATATTCGCCAATCCCTGAACGTAATAATCTCCCCCAGGTATATCACTCAAACTCTCCAGAGGATAGCCCGGAATATCCTCATCAATAACCACCGTTTCTCCCGGCTCTAGATCATGAACGTCCAACCCGAAAAAGGGCACGCTGTTACGCCAAGATCCCGCCTGCAGACGCGGCTCTCTGCGGTCATTACGCGAAATCATCACAAACACCCGCCCCGTTATCGGTTCGGCCCGTTCCGAGGCGGGAAAGGTAATTTCAAAACGGCATTTACTTGCCGGACCGGAATCCATTGCCTCAATCTGTTGACAGGATATATTAAGCAGCAATCCCGTAACCATCCACCAAATCAACATGACCGTAACGACGGCTTTTCCTTTCGCTTTCATCTTGAGCTCCTTTTGCCCCGCAGGGACAATTTGAAAATAGCCCGGCAATTTATCAATTGATTACTGCAACACCTTGACCTTCAAATGCGAGGCATACTGCGCCGACCGATATACTCTGTGGGTGGCCTTTTGAAAATCGGATTCTGTCGCGTGATAGATATCCACAAACTTCTGCGGATTCCGGTCGATCACCGGAAACCAGCTGCTCTGCACTTGCACCATAATCCGGTGCCCTTTTTTAAAACAGTGATACTTGTCCCGCAGATCGTATTCGATCTTGGTCACCTCGCCGGGAACAAATGACTCCGGCTTCTCGAAGCTGTGGCGGTACTTACCCCGGAATACCTCCCCCCCCACCAGCATCTCGAAGTCCCCCATCCTCACATTTTGCGGGTTGGGTCGATTATCCGGGGCGTCGCCGGGATATACATCGATCAATTTCACCACCCAGTCCGCATCGGTCCCCGTGGTGGATACAAATAAATTCGCCATAATCGCACCGGCAATGGTAATATCCTCTTCGAGCACTTCCGTCTGATAAACCAAAACGTCCGGCCGCCGCGAGGCAAAACGCTGATCCTCCACCATCCACAAATGGCCCTGCGTCGTGCGTATCTCCGCCGAAAAGGGCACCGGCTTATCAGGATCGCTCAAATACTCGTCAAACGCCTTTTCATTTCTAACCGTCGGCCGCTCGAAGGAAAGCCCCCCCTCCGTCTGAAAATATAAACTCTTCTCCACCGCCTCTCGAGGCGGCCATCGGTCATACTTTTTCCACTGATTCGAGCCCGTCTCAAACACCACCGCCTCCGGCAGGTTCATTTGACCCTCATCTTTGAGATAGTATCTAAAGAAAGGCCATTCCACCTCTTTCCGATAGTACTCTGAAGTATTGGATTCAAACTGAATATTACCCAGACTGCTTCCATCCGATCGCGACCAGCCTCCGTGCAGCCACGGACCCACCACCAGAATGCTCTTGTTTTCCGGATTATTCTTCTCAATCGTATAATAAATACTCATGGGCCCGTAAAAATCTTCCGCGTCGAACCAGCCCGCCACGTTCAATATCGCGTGATCTATATTATGCAAATGCTGCAGCACGTCCTGTTTTTGCCAGTACGCATCGTAATCGCCGTGCTCCATGTACTCGTTCCAGGTAGGCACCTGCTTATGGAAATACAGCTCATCGACATTGGATACCGGCCCCAGCTCCAGAAAAAATTTGTAACCGTCCGGGGTGCCATATGAGAATCCGGCGCCGCGCCTTTCCGTCGGGCCCGTCCTGATAACCGCATTGCCCCGCAGCCAGCTGAAGGTGTACATCAGCCGAAACGCCCCGTTATGATGAAAATCATCCCCGATCCACATATCCGATGGCGAGGCCTGCGGCGAGGATGCCTTTAACGCCGGATGCGCCTCGATCATCCCCATTACCGTCTGCCAGCCTGGATACGATATCCCCCACTGGCCCACCCGGCCGTTATGATTCCCAATGTTCTGCAAAACCCATTCAATCGCATCATAGGTGTCGCTGGGTTCATCCGTGTCTTTGGGCCCCTGCTTATTTTTTATGACCGGCTTCATCACCACAAATTCCCCCTCCGACCTGAACTTGCCCCGCACGTCCTGATACACAAAGATAAAGCCTTCCGGGGCATAATCGGCGTTCGGCCCCAGCGAACTCCGGTAATTGTCCGCCCCGTATGTCCCGATCGAATAAGGCGTCCGAAACAGCATAATCGGATACTTCCGACTCTTATCCTTGGGCGTATAAACCTGCGTGAACAGCTTCACCCCGTCCCGCATCGGCACCATTACTTCCACCTTGTCATAATTCGCCCGTATATCAAACCGCTCCTGCCCCGACACCACCCCGGCGGCCCATAGCATGATGATCGCTATTGCCGCTGAACATCTTAACAGACAATTTCCTTTTTTTTCCATGATTGACCTCTATTAACAGACATGCCCAAACCCCAAAAAGTCTGGGCATGCCTTCTAATCATAAACTCATATACTACTTAATATACCGAACCCGGTCATACTCATTGAAAGGCCGCACCAGCACGCCCTTTAAGTTGGTCTTCTTCATCAACCGATAGATCGGCACCTGCTGACCCGAACCCCTTTGGCCGGCTCTTTGCTGACCCGCGGCCCGCTGTTCACCGGTGCGCTGACCGCCTCTTTGCTGACCGGCAGCACGTTGACCGGCTCTCTGTTGTTGACCCGCAGCACGCTGGCCGCCGGTGCGTTGAAGTCGCGCCCGCATTTCGGCAATCTGTTCCTCGGTCAGGTTACCCACCCCGGCCATACCTGCCTCCTGTTCGCGCGGCTGTCTCACCTGCAGAAAATCATCCAGATAATTCCACGTCACCAGGTTATCATTAGTCTCCGGCTCCAGAATATAGCACAAGAGGTTCGATTTCTGCTGACCCGCCGGCACGAAAAAAGAGCCCGCCGGCAGACTGATCGTCTCGGTACGCTTCTCCGCATCTACTGCTTTAAGATAGTGACCCTGGAAATATTGCGAATGGGTGATTTGTTGGGCGTAATACACCTCCACTTCCACTTCCACCGGCTCGGTCAACTGCTTCACCGATATCTCATGCTCCAGCAAAAGCGGCACCACCTTGGCCAACTGCGGCGGCATCAAATAGCCCCACGGCCGCACCGCCATCTCCGTCGGTTGAAACTTGGTCATAATATCGCCGTTCACTATCTTGTAACCGCCGGTTGCCTGGTCACGCACCCAGAAATCCTGCTTAAATTTCGATACCTGTTCGTACTTGATCGGAATCTCATCCCCATCCGTATCATCGTTACCCAGTGCAATCGCCCGGGCCTTGGCTTGGCCAATTACGCTCTTAATCTCTTGACCATTGGCCGCCGCGAATTCTATCACCGCCCGCTGGGCCAGGTACTGACCCCGAACCTGGTGTCTGTAACGCTCTTCCCGTGGAATCTCGACCACTTCCGTACCGTTATTAATCACCCGATGAGAATTGCCCGGCGTCTCGAACAAAAAACCGATCATATTGGCTAGCGTCGAGTAAACATGTTGCTTTCGCGGCTCCACCGACGTCGGATTCCATACCCAGGTATCCCCCGAACCCCGTGGCCCCGAATACCAAAAGCCGTCATAATCTTCCGAAAGCAGTTTCTTGCGAATCGCCGGTATGATCTCTTCGTTGCCGTAACGAATCAATTCCGCATCGCCTGCCGGGTTCATGCACGTCTGATATACAACAACATAAGGCACCGAACCCCCGTGATGCGTGTCGATGTGAATGTCCGGATGCCACTTGTTGATCACCTTGGTGACCAGCCCGTTGATCTCCTGCGACTCCAGCTTGATGTAATCCCGATTCATATCGAATCCCTGCTCATTGGTCCGCCGCCGTACTTCCGCGCCGTCCGGATTGATCGTGGGAATATTAAGCACCACCGCCTGGTCCAAAATCGGCCGCATATCTCCGAACACCAGATCCCGCATAATCTCCAGCGACGCATCTTTACCGGCCACCTCCCCCCCGTGCACATTATTAACTATCAGCACCACCGGCTTACCGGTCTTATCCACGTCCGCCGGACAAAACACCGGCGGATTCGACAATATGCAAAGCACCGCGTCCCGCCCCCTCAGCGTCTCGGTGACTTTTTGCACGTTCATCAATTCCGTCCGCGCCTCCAGCTCATATACGAATTCCATCAACGGCTCATATAATGTGCCGCCCTGTGAATAATTCACCCTCTCCGCCGGCGTCTGCAACTGCTGACCCTGCAGCCCGCCCCCCAGCAGCAATATCATCAACGCCATAACGCTTGTCATCTTCATTACTCGTTGCTTCATAACTTCTCCTTTCCGGTAAAAAAACATATTAAAAAAATAAATTATACGCCTGTCCTCTTCAAAATCTGTCTTGCCTTCTAACTCCCGGGTCTGTAGGGTGGGGCTTCGATCCACGTCTCCATCTCTACCTGACCCTCGTTATAAATTTTCTATATTCGTCATTTAATAACCACCTTCCCCACATTCTCCCCTTCCACGTACTCAACCTCCACCCCATACTGCCTTGACTGCTGCTGTATGTCTCCTATGATCTTTTTACCAAGCTCCGCGTTGGCATACAACGGAAAACCTCGTACAAGTACCGGCTTTCCAAATCCCATATCCACCGGCAGCAGCTCTATCTCTTTGACCGTCTCGCCTTCAAACCTCAGTCTTGCCAGCACCCCCTCCCACGGCCCCCGCTGGGCCGGAAAGCCGCGCGTGCCGTTGGCCGAACGGGCGTTTTGCGCGTCAATGGGTTTGGCGTCGTCGCCGAGCCCGTAGGTGTCATAAAACTCCACCGGCAACTTTTCAATCTGCTCGTTCTGGAACACAAAATCCCCCAGACTGTACATAATGGGTTTGCCCTTATATATTTCGATCCCTCTCACTGCATGAGGCCCGTGTAGATACACCGCGTCCGCGCCGGCGTCTATCGCCCGATGACAAAACTCCTGGATTGCCGCCCCCTGCGAATGGGCGTGCAGCGACAACAACACCAGCTCCGCTTCCTTTTCGGCCTGACTAATCGATGCCAGATTTCCTTCGACGTCTTTTTGATCAAGCCTGCTGCTCCTGACCGCCCCGTCGCGTTCGCCGATCACATAGTTGGTCCCCAGAAATCTAAAGCGGTTGCCCCGCAGCGAAACACCGGCCATGTTTTCCTCCTGGGCGAATTTCTGCAGCTTCTCCGCCGTCGCCGCCGTAATGGTATTGGTCGTCTCGGAAGTCATCGTCAGCGGATTCAGCCCCGGCCGACCGTGTATATCCGGCCGCGACCGCGACGCCTTGCCGTACGCCGTAAAAGAACTCGTGCACGATACCAACCCCACTTTACCTTTGCCGCTGTCAAAATAAACCGGCGCCCGCGCCGTCTGCAGGTCTTTACCCGCCCCGGCAATCAGCATCCCCGCCTTGGTTACGTTCTCCACCGTCTCCAACACCCCGATCGATCCGTAATCAAACGTGTGATTGTTGGCGTTGCCGCACATATCAAATCCCGCCCACACCAGCTCTTGGGCAATCACCGGCCGCGCCGCCATGTACGTCCCCCCGCTGTTCGCCTGGGCGTAGCCCTTGAAATCGTGAATCAGCATCTCCAGATTCACGATCGCCGCGTCCACCCCCCGGATCGCCTCCACCAGCCGCATAAATTCCGGCTCCTTCCGGTGCGACCACCGCTGCGTGATAATCGCATCCCCCGCCAGCAGTACCGTTATCTCCTGCTCCCCAACCTCCCCCTGCGGCTCCGCCGCCATGCTGCTCATTCCCGGTAATAACCACCCCATAAAACAAAAAACAACCGTCAAACCCCATACCGCCTTTATCGCCTGTCTTTTTCTGCCACACATAACAATACTCCTTAAATTATCTCAACTACAAACACCCGCCGCCTTAAACTAAAAACCCTATGATCTCTCTACCCTCCGCAGCAAAATTCTTCACGCCAAATTCGGATGCCTTAAATGATAATCCGTCTTGCTTTGTATCCCGTGCGCTAAAACCAGTATCTCCGCCTCCCCGAACAGCCTGCCCGTAATCTGTACGCTGTTCGGCATCCCTTCCTCATTGAATCCGTAGGGCATACTGATTTCCGGATGGCCCGTCAAATTCGTCAGACTCAAACTGCTGCCCAGAAACATATCAATCTCTTGTTCTTCAAAAAACTTGTTAAACTTTTCGATCAATTGCGTCCGCGCCCGGTTCGCCTGGATATACTCCACCGCCGGCACAAAGCGATACTGCCGGAAAGTATTGGGCCAACTGCTCCTTTCGGGCTGCTGACGCATCGTATTATCTCTCCCGCTGCGGAACAGCTCATCAAACGCCGCCGCCGACTCCGTGGACAGAATAAATCCGATGCTCCGCGTCGGCATCTCCGGCAGCTTCACCTGCTTCGGCTTTATCCCCAACGACTGGATTACCTCCAGCACGTCATTATCCGGCTCCCGCAGGTAACCCACCCGCAGCTTGCTCACGTCCGCCGTCGCGTCCCAGTTAAAAGGCACCTCCA
>LJUC01000056.1 GCA_001303695.1 Phycisphaerae bacterium SM23_30 | reverse complement strand
GACAATCAAACCGTCTTTAACAGCGGCATCATGCAGGCCAACGGTGGCACCCTGGTTTTAAATAGCGGAACATATGACAATACCTCAGGAACGATTCAGGCGTTGTCGGGCTCTAAAGTACAAATCATCGGTAACGCTACCATCAGCGGTGGTACTATCTCCGGAACCGGCAGCGGAGTGATCGAAATACAGGACAAAAGCCTGCTCAGCAATCTGACGCTCCAGGGCAACCTGGAAATACCCAATGCCCGGCGGGGCGATTTGGTTGGCCTTATTGTCAATAACGGTGTTTTAAAAATAAATGGCACAATTAATAATACCTTACTTGTTATTCGGGGTGATACCACCCTCACCGGCAGCGGTCAGTTGGTTTTGTCGGATGCCGCCGTTAACTACGTCACAGGTCTGTTAAATACTTATCGCCTTACCAACGCTGCCGACCACAGCATACGTGGTTCCCACGGACTGGGGAATAATTCAATGGCCCTGACCAATCAGGGTCTCATTGAGGCTAATCAGCTACATCCTCTATATATCGATCCCACCAATAACCAGACGGTTATTAACAGCGGCATCATGCAGGCCAACGGTGGCACCCTGGTTTTAAATAGCGGAACATATGACAATAGCTCAGGGACGATTCAGGCGTTGTCGGGCTCTAAGGTCCAAATCGTCGGTAACGCTGCCATCAGCGGCGGTACTATCTCCGGAACCGGCAGCGGAGTGATCGAAATACAGGACAACAGCCTGCTCAGCAATCTGACGCTCCAGGGCAACCTGGAAATACCCAATGCCCGGCGGGGCGACCTTGTCGGCCGTATAGTCAACAATGGAGTTCTAAAATTAAACGGCACGGTCAATAATACCTTACTTATTATCCGCGGCGACACCACCCTCACCGGCGACGGCGAACTGGTCCTGTCGGATGCCGCGATAAATTATGTATATGGCGCCGCCAACACCTATTGCCTCACTAACGCCGCCGATCATACCATCCGCGGCTCGCACGGACTGGGCAACAATAATATGGCCTTGACCAACTACGGCCTTATCCAGGCCGACCAGTCCAAACCGCTGTATATCGATCCCACCGATAATCAGACCGTTTTCAATTACGGCACCATGCAGGCCTCCGGCAAAGGTACGCTTAATTTTAATTACGGCCTATATGAAAACAGCGGCACCATCGCGGCCCACCGCGGCGGTACTGTGAACGTGCCCGCTACAGTAATATTAACCAATTACAATGCAGCCGCCGACACCCTCACTGGAGGAAATTGGCAGGTCCTGGCCGATCCCAATATCACCACCTTAAACCTAGTTGACCGACCCATCGTGATCAATGCCGCCGCCATTACCCTCAGCGGCCCCAACTCCGTTTTTAACGCCGTCAACCCCCTCCAAAACAATCAGGGCGCCTTCCACCTTCTTAATGGCCGAAACTTCACCACTGCTGCCGACCTTCATAATTACGGAACGATCCGCGTCGGTCCCGGCAGCCATCTGACAATCAATGGCGATTATTATGATGCGGCGGGCGCTCTGGTCCAAATCGACGGCGATCTGACGCTTACCGACCCGAATATCACCATCACCGGCGCCTTGGGCGGCAATGGTTCGGTGAACAACCCGGTATATATAACCGCCGCCGCCTACCTGTCTCCCGGTGACAGCACCGGCATCCTTACCTGCCAGGAACTCACCCTCGCCGATGACGCCGTTTACGTCTATGAAGTTTCCCAAACACAGTCGGATCGAGTTATGGTAACCGGTGATCTGAATTTTGGGACTACCGCGGTCTTGAATGTGGTGCAGTTTGGTTCTTTTGAACCTCTCACCGGCGATTATGTCCTGTTCGAGGTTGGCTCCGCCATCGATACGTTGCCGGACTGGACCATTAATCTGCCCGTCGGCTGGACTTCCGACGGATTGTATCGAGACGGAAATCAAATCATTCTCGCCAACTTGAACTCCCCCCAGACCTTTACCGGAGATCTCAACTGGGACCACAAAGTTAATGTGCTTGATCTGGCCCATTTCGCCTCGCATTGGCTCGAACGAAACTGCAGCGAACTTAACGATTACTGCAGCCGATGCGATATTCTCATCGATGGAACCGTTAACTTCCACGATTATACACTACTGGCGTCTTATTGGTTAAGGTGATTTGACGATAAATCTATCCGAAAGAATCAAATCCAACCCATCACTTCAATACGACGTGCTTCTAAAAACCAAAATGGCAAATTGATAAGGCATTGGAAAATAAGCAGTTATGATTTTGGCGAAATTCGGCCAAAGCCGAAAAGAGGCCTTTTTGGGGGCAAAAATTGGAGCGCCGGTCAAAACCGGCGGGAGGTAGTGGATGAGAGTTCCATATGGTGAAGGAGTAGCGACCAACACCGGCCCCGAGTCATGCGGTGGTGTCCGCGAGGGCATCACTGAAGCGTTGGCAGGGGACTGTACAGGCCAGGTATTGAGCCGCGAAAACTTGGTACTTCAGGATGCCGACGGCGTCAATGGGTCCGGAAGGCAATATAGTTCATCTCGTTATCGCAAGAGATGGACTGATCCTGCGTGGTCGGAGACCCTGTGCATGTACATAAGCCTCTCGCACGGGAACCGGGAGATCCCGCAGCTGGCCCTGGAACATAGTACCGGGGTCCGCGCCGAGAATCCGAAAGGAGCACGTCGGCGATGAACGGCTGCGGGAAGTCGGACAGGTCCATAGTGCGTGCTGGGCAGCATATAGCTCAGGAGGGTTAAAATCCCTCTGACGCTCAGATGAAGGGCGTCATATCCAAAAGCGGGAGTAATGTCTCGCTGGCCGGGGAATGCGAATAAGGAGGCCTTAAACGGGCACGAAGTTGGAAACGATGGAAACAGACAAAGGAATATACCTAAGTTCGCATTCTGTCGGGAACGACAACCGGAGGACAGGGCGTCCACCGTGAGGTGGAGTCTGAAGGGTTTGCGGAGCAGTATCGGGCCGTAGTCAAAGGGAGCCATCCCGCGGACGAACCGGTCGGCCAAAGATGGGACCAGGTCGAGCCTGCAGTATGGAGGCGAAGGCGTTTTCATCCACCCATCATACCAAGGTATGTGCGGACGGCACGATACGGAAGAGCTAAGTGTGACCCCAGGAGGGCTCGTTTGGTTCCCTGCCGGCACAGGGATAAGGGACCCTATAAGTCATAGAAGACGAAAGGGGAAACGAAGCCATGCGAGTCGTCGGACAACCGAATAGTACCGTAAGCGTAGTGAAAGCTACGTGACCCTGTCAACAGGGCAGCCGAGTGAGCTGGGGAAGGCGGTTGGCAAAGGCAGTTGGAACAAGCGGTTTTGAAAGAGAGTAAGGAAATGACGAGGACAAGTTCCCTAAGTGAAAGACCCAGAAGTCATTTTCCGAGGAGACTTTCGGATTGGCTGAATCCAACAAATTCAAAGAAGGTTCACTCATTGGTGGACAAGGTGTACCAACGAAAGAATTTGGAGTTAGCTTGGCTTAGGGTAAAGCGGAATCGCGGGGCGGCAGGGATAGATGGCCAGAGCCTTGAGGAGTTTGAGTCACAATTAGATGAGCAGCTTGACAAGCTTCACAATGAGCTTAAGACGGACACGTACATGCCCCAGCCGGTTCGCCAAAAGTTGATACCTAAGCTGGGTCAGCCGGGTAAATTTCGTCCCTTGGGCATACCCACGGTCTATGATCGAGTATGTCAACAGGCGTTAATGAACCGTCTGGAGCCGATTTTCGAACCGGTATTTGATGATGCCGGCTTCGGATACCGCCCCGGAAGATCGGCCAAGGATGCCCTGCGGAAAATTTGGCAGGAACTGAACGAAGGTTATGAGTGGATTGTGGATGCGGATCTAAAAGACTTCTTTGGGTCTGTGGATCACGAAAAGCTTTTGACCTTGGTAAATCGTCGTATATCAGACGGTCGGATTCTGCATTTAATTCGATGTTTCCTTAAGGCAGGATGTATAGCGAAAGGCAAGAAACTTCCTACCGAGCAGGGCACGCCACAAGGGGGAGTATTTACGCCTCAAACAATCTTGCAAAAACCCCTTTTCAGGGGCTTGCACAAAAGGGGGTGGAGGCACCCTGTAAACTACCCTTACGGACTCTTCCTCCACCTCGATTTGCTTCACCAAAGAACGTATAATTTCCCGTTTTGTCATCCAGTCAGCCACTTCCAGATTGTTGTTAACCTTACCGGCAAATTCTTTCATGCAACTAATTACCAGCTTTAGTTCCCTTTGCCGAGATTCTTCTTTCTCTTGCGTTTTAACCTCTACCTGAAGTTTTGCTAAACGTTCTTTTGCTTTTCGCAGGCGTGGTTCAAATTCGGGCTTGTCGATTAAGCCATCCTGATACGCATCGACCAAACGAGCTATTCCGCGTTTAACTTTTTGGATCAATGCCCGAAGCTGTTCAATACTGCTCCACGCCACACCTTTTTTCCTGGTCGTCAAGCGCCGCTGGTATTCTTGCGCCACACGTTGAGGATCTTTCAGCAGGGAACATACATCCTGCCATACTGATTCTTCCAATAAATCGGTTCGCACCTGTTTGTTATAGCAGAGGCGCTGACCGCCAAAGCGGTAGGCATCGGTACCAATGCAACGATAGTAGGCGTAAGAACGTCTCTTGCCTTTGCCGGCACTGAGACTCACCGGCTTGCCATAATAAGCATATCCGCATTTTTTGCAGACCAACAATCCTTGCAACAAATAACGAGCGCCGCACGCGGTTTGCCGATTACGCTTTTTATTCTCTATTAATTGTTCCTGGACTACCTCGAACAATTCTTCACTAACAAGGGCGGGCACCGGAATATAATGCCATTGATCCGTCGGAACATGATAGGTCGAATAAGCTCGGCGAGGCTGTTCAGGATCTCCTCGTTGCATCCGCAAACGTGGCAGCATAGGCCCGGTACGAGTCTTTCCGTAGGCGGCCAGGCCTTTATACGCCGGGTTCTTTAGTATGCCCCATACCGTGGTTCGATCCCAAAAATCCTTGCCGGTTCGAGTCGCAACGGCCTGTTGGATCAGACGACGAGTAACTTCACCGAGGGAAAGGCGATCCTGGCCGATCCATTCAAATATTTGTCGGACCACCCGCGCTTGCTCCAGAACTATTTCATAAGAGGCTTGGCCGGCTCCTTCCTGACAAGAGATATAACGATAACCATAAGGTGCACCACTAAGGACATTCACCGACCCTTGACGCGCCGCATGTAACTTGCCTCGGCGGCTCCGTTCGAGAATCTTGGCTCGTTCATATTCGGCAATCATTCCCTGCACCTGTAGTAAAAGATCATCCTCAGGGCTTTGGCCCAACTGACGATTCAAGAAAACCACCTCAACGCCACACCGCTCTAATTCATCAACCAGTAGCACCTGATAAGCATATTTCCTGGCCAACCGATCCGGAGAGTGAACATAGACTCGATCAATGGCCCCGGCAGCGGCCGCATCACGTAAACGCTCCAAGGCGGGGCGAATGAAAGTAGCGCCCGTATAGCCGTCATCTATATAACTAAACTCTGTCTCTAATTTCAGATTCTCTTTGGCCAGACGTTCTTGTAATGCCTCTATCTGACTGGCGATGGTTCCTGCCTGCGATTGTTGATCAGAGGAAACCCGGGCATAAATAGCGACTCTGAAATCATCATTTTTGCCTGTTTTCATATTCCTGTCAGACATAGTCGATTCTCCTTACCAATTTGCCCACCTAGCCTGGGTGATGACCTCCACGGCGGCGTGGTGTTCAAGGATTTTCGTGAGATTGGTACCAGATTTTCGTAGGCACATGCCATCAGCTCACCTGCCAGACGGGAGGTCTCAAATACGCGTTCGACTTTGAAGCCTTTTACATCCCTTACCTTCTTGCAATCCATTGCCATAACTACCTCCATGATAGACATTTAGCCCACTCGCGGAGGCGCCATAGCCGCTACTTCCAAAGCCTTGTCCGTACGAGGCTCGAAGTTGGGCTCTCGATATGACCGCCTCTATCATTATCGGACTTTTTGCAAGATTGTTTGAGGCGTAATCTCACCCTTGTTAAGTAATGTCCTTTTAACTCCGTTTGATTGGGAGATGCGAAAACGTGGATATCGCCTGACTCGCTATGCAGACGATTGGGTGATGACGTTTCGCACACGGCGCGAAGCTGAGTTGTCTCTGGTGGAAGCCAGGAAGATACTTGAAAAATTGGGAGTGACTCTCAATGCGGTGAAAACTCGAATTGTTCATGTAAATTGTGGATTCGAGTTTCTCGGGTACAAAATTAAGCGCGGAAGCAGACCGATGAGGTTGTCATCGGGACAAATCCGCAGTGGTGCCCATCAGGGTAAGCTATATGCCTACCCCCGCGAGAAGTCCATCCAGCATTTCAAGGATCAGATACGGCAGCGAACGAGCCGAAAAGCTCCTGTGACGATCCAGGCATTGATCGAGCAGATCAATCCTATCCTTCGAGGATGGGGTAATTATTACTGTCGAGCCAATGTCCGGACTCTCTTTCACCATCTGGACCGGTGGGTTCAACAGCGGATTTGGTCGCATCGTTTTAAGCGATGGCGAACTTGTGGCTGGAAGAAGTTACCTTCAGAACTGCTATATGGCAAGATGGGATTGGTAAACCTGGTGGAACTGATTCCTTCTCTTGGATTACGCGAGAAGCGAGCCTTTGTGAAAGCCGGATGCGGGAAAACTGCACGTCCGGTTTGAGCGGCGGACGGAGGTTAGCCTTGCGGGGCGCCTCCTCCGACCCGACACCGAAGAAGTCTTCGAACAAAGGCAGCCATTGTTGGCGGCCTGCGGAGAAGATGGAGGGAAGGGGCCTGACCAAGGAGAATCCGTGACAGCAAAACAAGTTCCGGACACCGAGCCGGGGAAAGGAGTATGATATGGATCACCCTAAACGGGCACGCAGTGGGAAACCACCGACACAGCCAAGGGAGGAGACCTACGTCAGCTCCATGGACTTGCAAAATGTGTTGTAACGGATACGGCAATCAGCTAGTTGGGATAAGGAGGTGCGGTACACCTGCATCTAATACCCTTATCTAGAACAACTTATGGCCGTCATTATCCAAGGTAGGAGCCCAGTGCGGTAATTCCGCACGCTGGGATCTGTGCGGGGGGCGTTGAGCAATCGACGTCCCTACCGCGATCAGGCGCCATTGCAACTTCGGCTCGGATTGACCTGATTAAAACTACGTACTATACTAGATAGATTATGTTGGAAATCTGAAGCGACATGGCTAAATTCATTCACACCTGCAAGCCCTACAGAACCTTACTCGATATACCAGTCGACCCACCATCAGCCTAATAGCCACCAGCACTTCAAGAAGATACTTAAATATTATTCTGCAAGATTTAGAGGTAACAATAATGGAAACTTAATTATTCAATAGTGGTTATTATATGTATAGTTTATTGGCATTATTATTTTATTTACATGTTTTATTATGTTAAATAAAGCTGTTTTGGATCTAATATTCCCGCCAAAGCCATTCACTCATAAACAAGACAACATCATATAAATCTATAACTCCATTGCGATTTAAATCTTCGGCTAAAAGTATTTTTCCCCACATCCACTTATTACTGAACATCGACCAATCATATAAATCAACTTTGCCATCACAGTTAAGATCTGCTCTATTGCCAACCATAGATGATGACATACTCGCCTGTGTCGTACCTCCATAAGTTCCCATATTAATCCGTTTACCGTGCGGCCACAGTTCCCCTGACCAATCACTCGTTAAATCACCTGCATCAATACAAGGACTAGTGCATGGATCAAATATCCAACTCTCCAACTCTGGATTCCATCTGCCTGCCTGGGATTTCAAATGATAATCTCCATTCGCAGCATCTACAAAATTTGGATCGATATCTATATTACCAATTCCCGGCCAACCATCTTGTACATCACTATAGGTGACATTTGGTGTTCCGCTTCTTATATAAATCTCTTCTGGAATATTTTCCCATAGTATACAATTAGAAACTATTGGATCATAATCAAAAATGTATAATCCTCCACCACCGTGGTCAGGATATATACTTTGCGTTATAACATTACCAGTGAATGTACAGTTAGTTAGAATTGAATTGCTATGGAAATTGTAAAAGCCACCACCTCTTTCATTAGCTGAATTGTTACTAAATAAACAGTTAATTAAATTTGGGTCACTATAATTACAACGCATACCCCCACCATACAGTGTGGCATGATTATCGAAAAACCAACAGTTGTTAATTTGGACACTACTATTGATACACATGAGACCCCCGCCATATTTAGCTGAATTTCCTTCGATAATACAATGTTTGATTGTCGGATTACAATTTTCGATAAAAATCCCACCCCCTAAGGTATAATTTGGGAAAAAATATCCTCTTCCACCAGTAATAGTGAATCCGGAAAGCACAGAACCATTTGCTTTATCATTCCGAAAAGACACAACCGGACCACTCTTATTAGCATTGATTATTGTTGTCTTTACAATATTTGGATCCTTCGGTTGTATACTACGAACGGTGGTAATTTTATTTAAAAAATCAATATTTTCATAATAAGTACCTTGGGTAACTATTATCTCCAAATTATTCGATGCTGAATCAATAGCACGTTGTATTTTACTAAAGGGATATATTATAGTGCCATTTTCAATGTTAGGTGTATGATCTAATTTAACATAAATCGGTGTTGGATTCATGATTTCAAAGAATGATCCAGAACTATCTAAACCATAATTTGATTTTACAATAATATCTCCAGTTGTTGCATGTAATTGTACACGACAACATATTATTGTGTTATTCCATTGTAGAATTTCACCAATTTTTCCCCCTGCAAATATAACACTACCTGTTAAAATTCCAAAATCTTGTCCCTCAATTATCATATAGGTTCCGGGTGGTCCTGAGGTTGGAGTTAAATTGGAAACATAAGGCTCTTTAATTATATTGAAGTTTCTATCGCTTGTATCAAAAACACTTGGATTGGAAAGCGATGTTATCCTGATCCGACATCGGCTGGAAGTTGGTTCTTCTATTGCCCAAAGGTAAGTTCCATCATTTTCTGTACTACTTTCGATCTCTGACCAACTCGAATTATTTATTTTAAATATATATGCTGAACCGGAATTGTCACCATTGTCATCATTATTGTAAGCCCCAATAACAACTTCATTTCCTTCAATGGCAAGGGTGTTGCCAAACCAGTCGCCCGCTGCGCCATCGGTAGGTATCAACTTGGCTTCTTCAATCCAATTTGCACCATTGAAATTAAAGACATACGCCGAGCCAGA
The DNA here is from genome assembly GCA_001303695.1 of Phycisphaerae bacterium SM23_30. Lineage (GTDB taxonomy): Bacteria > Planctomycetota > Phycisphaerae > Sedimentisphaerales > SM23-30 > SM23-30. The sequence continues at coordinate 8,825 of LJUC01000056.1, read as the reverse complement.
TTTGCTGCCGTTATCGTCATCATCACGGGCACCAATTACTAAGGTTTCACTTGAGGCGGATACAGACCAACCAAACATATCATCCGCAGCGCCATCAGAAGGCAGTAATTTAGTTTCTTCCAGCCAGTTCGATCCATTGAAGCGGTATACATAAGCCGAGCCAGTAACACCCATTGCCCCATTGCTTGAAGCTCCCATCACGGCTACGTTTCTGGAAATCGCTACTGAGATACCAAAAAAGTCTCCAGCAGCAATATCGGCAGGCAGTAATCTGGCTTCCTCAATCCAGTCTGAACCATCGAAGCGATAAGCATAAACTAATCCTGAATTATTACCTGTACCTTCATGGTAAGGTGCACCAATAAGCGCTGATTCTCCAGATATAGCAACAGAATAACCGAAATGATCATGATGTGTTGATGCTAAATCCGTCGGCAACAATTGTTTTTCTTGGTTCCAGTTTGCCCCATCGAATCGAAAGACATATGCTGCACCCATATCAGGTCCAACGAGGTCTTTCCATTCCGCCCCAACAATTGCTAAATCCCCAGATATAGCCACCGAACTTCCAAATTCATCTCCACTTGTGCCATCAGAAGGTAACAGTTTCGTCTCTTCAATCCATTTTGAACCATCAAATCGAAAGATATATGCTGAACCAGAATTATCGCCATTTTCATCGTCTCGTCGGGCTCCAATGAGAGCAATATTACCAGATACAGTAACAGAGGAGCCAAATGCTTGTTCTGGCGCACCTTCAGCAGGTAGTAGTTTGGTTTCTTCTATCCAGTTTAAACCATTAAAACGAAAAACATATGCTGAACCTGATTCATTGCCTTTATCATCGTTATGATCGGCTCCAATAACCATAACATTTCCAGATACAGCCACCGAGCGACCGAAATAGTCTCCAGCCTGTCCGTCGGATGCTAATATATTTGTTAATTCACTCCAATCTAGGTTTCTGCCAATCTCAATTTTCACGTCTCCCGCAATAGCCTGAGAATCCCATGTTATAGCTTCGGTGTCTCCAACATGCCAAGTTTCTCCACCATTAGGGGAAATTACAGTAATATTAGGAGGTAATATAGTGAATGTCCATTCAGAACTCCAATTGCTGTAATTAACTGGAATAGCATTATCAAACGCCCTCACCTGCCAAGTATGAACACCATACTCAAAGTCCAAATCTGGAAGATAACATGGATCAACTACTTGTATTTCGATATTATCAATCTCAATAATATACCCGCCGACTCCGCTGTCTGTATCAGAAGATACAGTCCACCTCAAAGTAGGCTTCGTCTCGTATATAATTCTTTCATCGGCTGGGGCAAGTAGCTGAGGTATTGACGGCGCAGTACTATCCCGTACTTCAAAATCGATACTATCTTCTCCGTCGGCATAACTTATTTTACTAGCTAAAGCATGGAATCGATAACTTCCTAATGCTTGAGGCGCTGGTAATGCAATATTAAGTGTGCCGCCCATACTCGTCCCCGATCCGCTTTCGATAATCGTACTGGTTTCCAGACTTATCATATCCCAATGAACAGAAGCCTCAATCGGTTGTTCTCCCTCATCTTTAACCATAATATTTATGTACATATTCTCAAGCTGATCATAAATCCCTTTATCTGTAGAGACTTCAACCTGAAGGGGAGGGGGGGGACCTAAAGGTAATGAAGTTTCAAGATGATTGTTATTCGGATTGGCATCATCAGACAAATCAATGTCAGCCGATAAGGTGTAGTTGCCAGCTTCCAATCCAGAGGTATCCCAATCAAAAACACAATTTGCCTGTCCTCCTAAAGCTGAAATATTAGAAATAGTATTATTGAGGGAAATATTGTATCCTCCCGGACCAAGAATTCCTAGAGATACGGCGACATTCGACTCGCCAACGTCTCCTTGGTTTTCTACATTAACAGTAATTTGTACCTGATCGCTCGAACGTGGTGCGATGGGATTAGCTTCTATACTGTCCACCCGCAGATCGCGATAACGAAAAACTGTAATCTGAACAGAATGTACAAATCCTATCCGGTTCCAACCTTCACCATGAGGAGCATCAGTTTCTTGAATAATTATAAAATTGTAATCGCCGTTTGGCATCTCAATTGAAGGCACAAAAACGTAGTAATTAGGCAGTGTGCCAGATCCTCTACCGGAATTGTCTACCCATATTGAACTATGGTAATTGCCATCGCAGTTACTTCCAAATGAGTTAGGATAGTCTGTAGTAGTCCATTGATAGCGATAATCAGCAATTAAACAATCAATTCTAGGATTCCAACAATGAAGCCAGGTTTTGGTAGTATCTGCGCCGAAGGATGGTAAATGAAAATCGAAATAAGCCACATATTTTGAATCAATTTCATAATAGTAGTAAGATCCAGGGTACACATATACATCCTGCATGAGATCTTCTTGTGTGTAGGTGGTGCGAACTCCAATATAGAGATCAATGAAATATGTATCTTGTTTAGAAGCATAGGTTGCAGCATCTAGCCAGGCTATTACCTCATCGTTTGGATAAGACTTTGGCGGATCAGATCCCCTGCAAATTCCAAGTGTTTGGCTTTCTGACCATAAGGTCACTTCGTCTTCCGCAAGATAAGTAGCTTTTATAGAATACCCTGTAATACTATCCAAATAACTATCTGGGGAAGAACCCATATATTGCAATCTATACCAATTATAGGAAGCGTAAGGTAAATCTCCTCCATCACAGCATGGATTCCCAACTACGATTGTCCAAGATACACCATTATTATCCGGATTTGCATCACCGGCCAGATCAGTATGAACTTTCAATTCATATAACCCATTAGGCACCCCAGCTGTATTTAGAGTAAGTGATTCTGTGGATATATTTTCTTCACCGGGATTGAGGTTAATATATCGTATATTTGAAACTTCGTTTGCTGGTCCTGATAAAGAAATATATATTGGAATATTCGTCTCGCTATAATCACCGAAGTTTTTCACATATGTACCAGAAATACGTATACTTTCACCAATGTTCATATGAACATCACCATTTTCAGGATTAACATCACTATTTCCTGCCCAGGCTACCCCAGTAACCCCGGTGTCATGACCGATTAAAATGGGATGATTGACTTTGAATGCAACTGAGCTTGTTTTAGTAGTATATCCATCAAGCTCCGCTGTAACATGAGTTTCCAAGTTGCCATAGCCCCCGAATGTACTGGCAGTTTGATTATGCTCCCACAGTCCGTTGGATGTTGTTCCAAAAATTGGACCAAATATCGCTGTTCCGGATCTTTTAATAGTGCAGCTGATGTTTACTCCCGAAAGTAAAACATCGTCGCTATTTTTCACCTGCACCGTTATGACAACATTGTTGTTTGCATTGTATTCGTCCTTGTCGGTTGTAACCGTTACATTCATTGGTGTATCGCCTAAGAATCCGACAATCCATTCGCCTTCGCCCTCATTTCTCGAAATATATAAAGGTTCTGCCGTTTCATGCCAATAGTCCAAATTGATTTGGCGCATGCGATCCATACCATTTATAATCTCGGTTATCTGACCTCCTGTCATCCAATCGAACGGTCCGGCAAAAAGATTATCGGCGTATAAATTATAATATTGACGATAGGCATACCACCCCAGGTAAAAATTCATGTTGAGAAGTTCCATAGCCGTTTGGATCTCACCTGCTAATGACTGCCTATTAGCAAATTTTGACCAGAAATCGCTGAGGGCTCCCGTTTCGTAAAATGACCTTTGTAAAGATGCGCCTAAAACAAGTCGTTGGGCATCTTGTATGTCTTGCCTTAGACCATTATACAATTTCCATGCTAAGATATATGGTTTTGCTACTATTCCAATTGCAGGATGATTACTGAACATATCTGCAATACCGATTGCTAAATCCGCTAAGTTGGCAACGTTATTAACCACCGCATTCAATAATGCCTCACCAATATCATCGTAATAAATATCCGTCATATCTTGAAATGTGACCACTGCCCGATTGTACCCTTCCACCAGCGCCGAGTCGAGAGACCCAGGATAATTGTTTACTAACCATCCTATAGCATCAAGTCGCTTTCGTGCTCTTGCGTCGGCAAGGGTTTGGAGATATAGTTGCCTGGCAGCATCGCCTGCTATCTCCACACCTGTTCCTACTACACCTAGCGCTAGTCCAAATTTATCCATAAATTCGACTATTTCACCATCTATTCCTGCCTCTTGCCAATTATTCACAGTAGTTTCAATAGTTTGTTGATTTATATTAAAATGTGAGTGAGCAACACCAGATTTAAGTATTTCGATTGTTTGTGAAGGAAGACCAGCAATATCTAAAATAGCATTAAGTTGTTGTCCAAGTTCAATTTCGTCGAGCATACGATCATTGATATCCGGCTGTAAAACAGCATCAAGAACAACTTTTTCATACATTGCCGCTCGATAATGCCAATTATTCAGTCCTTCCAAACCAGCTGTGGCAGTGTCCTCATATAGAAATCCATCCCGCCACCATTGCTGTGTGTGCCTTGGAGCCCACACAAAATAAGTTAATCCAAGATTATCTACATTTGAATCCAACTCAAAATCATTACCATAGGTAGCCATTTCCGGATTTAAAGCCCAATAGTTACTTCTCATCGCGCTTTGAGTCAATATCAAAAGTTCTTTCGCTTTTTTTTCAGACAATGGTGAACCAAAAGCATCAGTTACATAGATATTAAACAGTTTACCCTCATCCATACCGCGATTGATTGGGCGAGTCTCAATATTTTGCAACGGCTCAGAGCCTATCAAATGCACATAATTAGTGCCTGTTTCATCAGTGATATTCTGCCAAGAAATATCTGTTTGTTGGGCATAAGACACTGAAAAATGAAATGCAATTAGAAAACAAGTTATTACGTACTGAATATTTCTTAACTTTGATTCACAAAAAGAATTAACATTTGTTTTAGGTAATAATATATCCACTTTAATACCTCCTTTACACACTGCAAAGTTTCTTAAACTGGAATTTCCCATATAACAGGCAATTTAAGGTACGCAGTAATCACCACAGAAAGCATATGAGTTTTCTCTGAATTTCAATAAGGAATCTGTTTTTTTCGACCTTAATGAAAACCTTTCTCTATCTGTAATAGACTACGAAGAAATGATAGAAATCTTTTAATAGTAGTAAGAAAAAATTTGAGTTTAACCCCGGATTTCTTCTTTTCTTTGAGGCATAACCTTAATACAATTGTGGGCATTGCAATGTTATAATATGGGTATATTTGAAATCATAAGGCCATAACTTCTTAATAAATAAATATTTAGGATCAAGACAGAACAGACATAAATGGCTTATTTGGCTGGCATATCAATACTGATTCCGTGTGGCCCGTAATTAATAATGAAAATAAATCTTATTTAGTAAAAGTTAGGTTTGTCTTAATAGGGTATAAATTGGGTAAAGATGATGACAAAACCTCGCTGGGGGGTTCAAATGTACAATTTCCCACTACGGAATGGACAAAGATAACGGATAAGCATTTATCCAAAGCTGTTTTATCGGAATTGTCCGAAAAATACTGGAGGCCTTTATATTTACATCTGCGACGTAAGGGATTTAACAACGAAGATGCTAAAGATTTGGTTCAAAGTTTCTTTTCAGAAAAAGTCCTGGGCCAGGAGTTGATTAAAAAGGCAGATAAATCCAGGGGTAAGTTTCGTACATTTTTACTAGTCAGCTTGAATAATTATGTCATTGATCTTTACAGAGGAAAACCTTCACCACCACAGGAGGTAATACCTGAATTAAATGGAGGAATTGACCCCGAATCCGAATTTGAGCGTGATTGGGCAGAAGGACTGCTCCATGAATCATTACTAGAATTGAAAGAGGAATGTTTTCGATGCGATAAAATAGCACATTGGGAACTCTTTCGATGTTGGCTACTGGAACCTGATTTGAATAGCAATAAAATGTCAATGAAAACTATTTGTGCAAAAAATGGAATAGAAAATGCAGATAGAGCATATAATATGATATCTAACACCAAAGGACGCTTTCGTAAAATTTTAAGACGCAGGTTAAAACCACTGGTCGATTCGGATGTCGAAATCGACACTGAGATCAGTCACTTTATTAATATTTTTTCCAGTAACCCAACAAGATAGGGATATAAAATTCGTATATATATGTAGAGTATGATTACATCAGAATGACGTAAGATGTTGTTTTTATTTAGACTTATATTCATTCAAAGAAAATTAGCCTACATAAAAGATTGAGAATTTAACCATGGATAACAATTCGGAAATATTCGAGTTAACCAGAGAGCAGAAAACACGCCTTTTTGATCTGGGTTTCAAAAAAGAGCAAGCGGAAAATCCGCATATCTCTGATTCAGAGAAAACAGACTTACTTCTCGATCTACTGGCAATCCCTCTTCCGGTTGATCCTTCACAGGTATCTGATCTGCCTGATATACTTAGACCTTTATGTCAGGAACTTACATCAATTTCTGGTGAACCATTGGCAAAATTACTATTCGATAGCAATGTAGATGTTAGTGCTTTTCAGCAAATCAAGGATTATGCCAAGGATTTTGGAACATCTACAAGCTTAAAGTCAGATATATCTCGTGATGTGGCACTAACGATTTACTATGCGGCCATAGCTAGTGCCTTAATTTTTCATGATAGTAAAATTACCAAAAATAGCTATGAAGATCTAGTTCATTCGTTCGAATCGTTGTGTAAACAGGAATGGATTTCTAAAGATTTAATTCGCCACTTTGAAAAAGCCCGTCAACAGTGTAATAAAAAACTTAACGCAGAGGAAGGTAAATGACAAAACCCCCAGAAAACGAAATGCCCACGTTCAGCGAGGCGGATGGGGAAAAGCACCCTTCAAAAAACAATTCATCTTTTAATCCCGAACGTATAACAGTTGGAGATTTCATTGATGATTTTAAAATATTGGATGAAATCGGACAAGGAGGAATGGGTATTGTTTTTAAAGCCTATGAAAAACCACTGAGACGTATCGTCGCTTTAAAAGTTCTCCACTCAAATATTGCCCAAAATCCCTCCATTGCTAAACGATTTCGACGCGAAGCGGTATTGGCAGCAAACCTGAGCCATGCTAATATCGTGCCCGTATTTCATATCGATGAATCTCCCAACCCCAAATACTTCACCATGGAATTCGTACAGGGATAGTCCATCAAGGAGAAGGTGGAAAAAGAAGGATTTTTTGAGCCTCCAGAAGCCATACGCATTATACTTCAAGCATGCAGTGCTCTTCAGTATGCTCATGAAAATAATATTATTCATAGGGACATTAAGCCCAGCAATATACTCTTACAGAATCATCTGGAAAGAGTAAGAATTACAGACTTCGGCATTGCCCAGGACATAACCGGAAAGATCGATGACTCTACTCAAACAGAAGATGCAACCGCTGGTACTCCAGGATTCATGTCTCCGGAACAGAACCTGGGCGAGAAATTAGATAAACAAACAGACATCTTTTCTTTGGGTATGACTTTCTATTATATGCTCACAGGGCAAATGGCCTATCATGCGAAAAACCGTGCTCAACTCGCCATAGCATTTCAAAAACAAAAGCCTATTCCACCCAGTCAACTCAATCCCAATGTCAATCGAGAGTTAGACCAACTTATCTTCAAAATGATAGCGGTCGAACGAAAGAATCGATACGAAAAATGTGAACATATTGCAACAGACTTAGCAAAAATCTATAAATTTCAAGAAGAATCCGTATCATCGTTGAAAAAGTTAACAAGGTCGGTTCATGCCTTACCCCGCCGTTCCATACCTACAACCCTACTGATTGTGTCTGTTATTCTCGTAATATCAGTATGGCTATTAAGGACATATTTAGGGCAAGTAGATTCCACTGAAAGGGTATTTTACAGTAACCATACTGGAATATCTCTACAACAAGTTTCTGTAATTGATATTCCTCCTGAATGGCCCATGTGCATGGATATATTGGTTCACTAGGATCGCCTTTATGTAGGGGTTCAAAAAGATGGGGGCAAGCCCGCAGCTTTACTCGCTTATGATACATCTGATCCAAAAAATCCTTCTTCATTGCCCATCGGTTCTTGCGAGGATCTTGCCATTGAAGTATATGAGATTGGAATATCAAATGATATCGCATATTTGGCCAACGGCTGGTTAACTTCAGTAAATATTGAAGATCCGTGTAATCTCAACGAAATCTTTCGATTTAACGAACCTATTGACTTTATTACTGGATTTGGTGGGCTTGATATTGCTGGGAAGTATGTCCATGTTGCCGATCATTGGTCAGGGTATAAAATCATTGAATCGAATAACCCAAAACAACCACAAATAGTTGGAACATTAGACATTCCTATTCAAGACAAGGATAAATTATATGGCAAAGATGTTGAAGTGTATAATTCAACTGCTTATTTAATATGGGGTGGATGGGAATCATATCTTCTCAGTATAGATGTTTCTAATCCAAATCAACCAAAGGAAATCTCGCGGATTATTTTGCCATCCTTTTCCAGGCGGCTTGCTCTTAGTTCTGATGGTAAATATGCATTTATTGGTGCGGAAAAGCAAACACAAGAAAATGAAGAAGAAGGATTAATAGTAGTAGATATATCCAATCCAAAACATATGGGAAGATTAAGCGGATACTTTCTTAACAATGTGTTAGATATTACTGTACCTTAGCGTTGCATAAAATCATGTAATCGCCAGTCCTGTTATAGTGTTCAAAATTCGCATAAATCGCTTTTCCATCCATGGATTCGCACTGACAGTAAGCGTCAGGG
>LJUC01000278.1 GCA_001303695.1 Phycisphaerae bacterium SM23_30 | reverse complement strand
CCGGCATCTCGACCGCCTCGGGCCCCCTTCCCCAAAACCCGATGACTGGCGCCGCGCCCGCCGAGACGCCTTCGTCAGCCGCTACCGGAAAATCTTCCCCCACTTATTAAAATGCACTGACTGCCGCGAACCCCTCGACGAAACCATGACCATCTGCCCCTGGTGCTCCAGCGCCCGAAACCGTTTTGATACCCGCAGTCGATTCAGCCACATCTGCCCCCGCTGCCATAAGGGCGTCCTCCCCGAATGGCGCTACTGCCCCTGGTGCTACGGACCCGGCTTCAAATCCCCTGCGGAAAAACGCACCCCCCACGTCCGCTACCACAGTCGCTGCCGCTACTGCAAAGGCAAGATCATGCGCTTCATGCGCTACTGCCCCTGGTGCCGCCGCAAGGTCCGACAACCATGGCGGGTTAGACCCTTCCCGGAAATCTGCACCCGTTGCGGATGGTCCATAGACTCGGCCTTCTGGAATTACTGCCCCTGGTGCCGACAAAACCTCACCCTTTGAAAAGTTTATCTGGTAGGGCAGAGCTTTGCCACATACGCTTGTTTAGATCAGGTGCACCATGATCAGATTAATGGGACAATTCTTTTCCAAAATCGCCCGCCGCTTCCTCCCCGACGCCTTTATCTTCGCTATCATCCTGACCCTTCTCACCTTTATCCTCGGCCTCACCGTCGAACGTGCCTCCTTCATGGAAATGACTTCCTACTTCGGCGCCGGCCTCTGGGACCTGCTGGATTTTTCCATGCAGATGGTTCTCATCCTCGTCACCGGCAGCGCCTTGGCCACTTCAAATCCCGTGCAGAAGTTATTAAAATCCCTCGCCCGCCTCGCACATACCCCCACCCAGGCAATTGTTCTGGCTTGCCTGGCCATGATGGTCGGCTGCTGGCTCAACTGGGGTTTCGGACTGATTGTCAGCGCCCTTCTGGCCAAAGAGCTGGCCCAAAACGTAAAAGGCGTCCATTATCCTTTACTGGTGGCCGCTGCCTACTCTGGCTTCATCGTCTGGCACGCCGGCTTCTCCGGCTCCATACCCCTCAAAATCGCCGGCGCCGATGACATCATGCAGCAATACGCCCAGGGCGCCGTCGTCTCCACCTCCCAGACTATCTTCGCCTGGCAAAACCTCTTGCTCGTGGTTGTCTTTCTGGCCGCCATTCCCCTTATCAATTTCTTGATGGCCCCTAAAAATAAAACGGATATTATCGAAGTGGATCCCAAAATATTTGAGCCGGACTCATCGAATATTCCCCCTCCGCCCACCCAAAAACTCACCTGTGCCCAACGTCTCGAAAACAGCTCCATTCTCTCCCTGGCGGTAGGGGTTGTAGGTGTTGTGTATATCATTCACCATTTCCGCCAGGGCAACGGCTTGAACTTGAATATCGTTAATTTCATATTTCTAATTTTGGGCATCATCCTCCACAAAACCCCCATCCGATATGTCCGCGCCGTCAATCAGGCCGTCAAAACCTGCGGCCCCATCATCCTGCAGTTCCCCTTTTACGCCGGCATCATGGGCATGATGATTAATTCCGGCCTGGCCGTTACCCTTTCCCGGGGCTTTGTGGCCGTCTCCAACCAAACCACCTTCCCCTTTTTCACCTTTCTTTCCGCCGGTCTGGTCAATTTTTTCGTCCCTTCCGGCGGCGGCCAATGGGCCGTCCAGGGCCCTATCATGATGCCTGCCGCTCAATCCCTCAACGTCCCTTATTCCACCACCGCCATGGCTATCGCCTGGGGGGATGCCTGGACCAACCTCGTCCAGCCCTTCTGGGCCCTGCCCCTTCTGGCCGTCGCCAAATTAAATATCAGAGACATCATGGGCTACACCGCCGTCGTCCTCATCTTCTCCGGTCTAATCACCTCCCTCTTCATGCTGCTCGTTTTCTGAACAAGATTGCGATCCGTGATAGACAAAGACCGGTCAATCTGGTATAATTTACTCATTCACCAGTGATATTTCACCAGTTTGACGGGCATCTAAAAACAGACAAGGATGAGGAAATTCAACCTCCCAGCCCTATAAAAAGGACTTCTCTGTTATAGGGATATTTGTTCCCCGGGTGAAAGGGTAAATGTTTATGTCAAGAAGAAGCGTCCTGGGATCGATTTGGGCCGTTGTGATTCTCTCCACCGCTCCAACATGGGCCGCCGGCAGCGATCAGATCAAGCTGTTGGCCTCAGATGGAGCAGAAGGAGATATTTTTGGCTGGTCGGTGGCCCTGGACGGCAATGTCGCCCTTGTCGGTAGCTACGGACACGTAGTTGAAGAAGCGGCTTATGTGTTTCGGTACGATGGGACAAATTGGGTGCAAGAGGCGAAATTAAACTCACCGGAAGGTGATTATGAGTTCAGTCATTCGTTGGCAATCGATAAAGATGTAGCCGCCGTGGCCTCTAGCGGAGCAGTCAATATGTATCGCTACCAGGAACCTAATTGGATTCAAGAGGCCAGATTAGATGTTCCTGGTGTCGGCATCAGTGCTGTTCTTATGCAAAGTAATTTATTGGCTCTGGAGGGCAATGTAGCCGTCGTAGGCGCCTTATTTGACGACGATGCCGGTGACTGTGCCGGAGCAGTCTATGTGTTTCGCTATAACGGCAATAGTTGGCAAGAGGAGGCCAAGCTGTTTGCCGCCGATGCCAAAGAGCGTCAATATTTCGGCTGCTCGGTAGCTTTGGATGAGGATCTGATTATAGTTGGGGCTAGTGAGGTCAGAACTGGTCCCGGCACCGCGTATATCTTTCGTTATCAGGATCATATTTGGAAGCAGGAAGCAAAACTGACAAAACCAGGCGGGCTCAAGGGCGACTTATTTGGCCATTCAGTGGCCTTATGTAAGCAAAAAGCTCTGGTAGGGGCTATTGGAACCCGTTCCATGTCCGCGTATGTTTTTCAATACCAAGATCCTAACTGGGCGCTCGAAGCCAAACTAACGGCGGCGGATGTTGACTGGGGGGATAATTTAGCTGCTTCTTTGGTGCTGACCGATGAAATGGCTTTGATTGGGGCGCCTGGTAACGGCCAACCCTCCACCGGACCCGGTAAGGTATATATCTTCCGGCACGACGATACCGGTTGGTATGAACACGGTAAAGTTTACGCCTTCGACAAAGAAGGTGAGGATCTTTTTGGCTATTCAATAGCACTCAGCGGCGACCGGGCCCTGGTCGGGGCGAGATTTAATAGTGAACTCGGTAAACATGCCGGCGCCGCGTATATATTTGACGCCTCCTGTATATATAACCTGACCGGCGATTTCAATAATGACTGCCGCGTTAATTTTCTGGATTATACCAGCCTCGGCGCCCAATGGCTCATTGATTGCCGGGATGAATCCTCGAATCAAGCCTGTTTTTATAAATCCGTTATTTTCGAGGAAAATAAATTTCAATCCCACAAATTAAACACCATAGATTCCTTCTTTGGTTGCTCCATCGCCATCTTTAATGACAATGCCGTAATTGGGGCTTTTTCTGACAACGACTACATTGGATCCGCCTATATCTATCAACATAATCAAGGTCAATGGATTGAAAAACAAAGACTCACACCTTCTGTTGTGAATTACGGCAATTATTTCGGCATATCTGTTGATATTGATGATGATATCATATTAGTTGGAAATCCCGGCCCGGGCGGCGGGCACAGTCCTCCGGCAGATCCAATGATCGGATCGGCATATATTTTTCGCTATCAGGATCCTAATTGGATTCAAGAAAGCAGACTCACTGCCTCCGACGCCGCTCCCTACAGTTACTTCGGCGATCGAGTCGCCCTTGAGGGTAACACCGCCATGGCGGGGGCCTATGGTGTCGATGCTTCTACTGGCGCCGTATATGTTTTCGAATACTTGATTCCCCAAGGCTCTGCCGAACCCAACTGGATCCAAACCGCCAAACTTACTGCGTCTGATGGAAACATCTATGATAATTTTGGCTCAAGCATAGCACTAGATGGCGAGACCCTGATTATTGGCTCACCATACGATGATGACCATGGTGACTCTTCCGGTTCCGCTTATATCTTTCGATATAAAGGGAATACCTGGACCGAACAAGCCAAATTGACCGCCGCCGATGCCGCCGCCGAAGGCAATTTTGGCTGTTCCGTCGCCATTGACGGCAACCTGGCTGTCATAGGCGCAACCGGCGACGATGATGAAGGTTCCGGTGCCGGCTCGGCTTATGTATTCCAATACCAGGAACCCAATTGGATTCAAATTGCCAAGCTCAATCCCTGGGAAGGCGAATCAGTCGATACTTTCGCCGCAACAGTGTTTATCAGCGATAATTATGTGCTGGTAAGCGCTAAAAATAATGAAGACGCTGATAATCCCCGGTCGATTTATGTGTTCAAATATGATGACGGAAACTGGATTAAAATGACCAAACTAAAAGCTTCTGACGGCGCCGACGACTTCAACTTCGGTGTTGCGTTAGCCCTGTGGGAAAATACGGTAATCGTCGGAGCTCCAAGTGACTATCAGGGCTCTGCCTATGTTTTTGACTTATCCTGCCCTTATACCCTGCTCAGCGATATTTATATCGACAGCCGCGTTGATTTGCTCGACTTGGCCTTATGGACATCTTACTGGCTTATCAACTGCAACATTAATCCCGCCCATCCCTTCTGCATCCCCAAATATAAGTAGGTAGAAATTTGTATATCTAATCAGAATTTGTTACTGTCTCTTGCCGCACCCGCCGCGCCGTTGTCGGCGTTACATGATCGTACAGCGCCGTCGATATCTCATCAATCCGCGCCGCCTTTTCCGAAGGAACCGCCCCCGGCTTCTTTTCGGTCAGCCAAACCTGCCGCGACCAATCTAAAAGGGCCGGACTCAGCAAACACATCGCCGGATGTCGCAGCCGTCCCTGACGCGCCATCTCCCGCAGCAGCTGTTTATCCCTCTCGGCCAGCTCCACCTGATTCAGCAGCCCCTCGAACAACCCTTCCGGATCATCAATGGTCTTGCGGTATTCGTCTTGGCGATGCTGGCGCCACCACCACAGCGCCGGTCCCAATAACAGCACCATCGGCGCCAACAAACACACCCAAAACAACCAATCCCCTCCGATATTGATCAGCGAATCCCTCACCCCCCGGATGCTGTAAGGCAGATCAGTCTGCACCTGGCCCATAACAGACGTTGCCGCCGACATAACTCGTTCCCCGCCGATCATCTCGTTAAACCATAACCACCCCGGCATTATCATAACTGCTCTCCCGTCGATTCACCT
>LJUC01000277.1 GCA_001303695.1 Phycisphaerae bacterium SM23_30 | reverse complement strand
CGGCAGTATGGGTGATTATGGATGTTTTTCCTTTTTTCCGTCGAAGAACCTGGGCGGGGCGGGGGACGGGGGGATGGTGGTGACGAATGACGACCAACGAGCCGAACGGCTGAGGCGTCTGCGGGTGCACGGGGCGGAATATAAATATTATCATCAAACGATAGGGGGCAATTTTCGGTTCGATGCTTTGCAGGCGGCGGTGGTGATGGTAAAGCTGCGTTATCTGGAGGGCTGGACGGCGGGTCGTCAGGCCAATGCGAGACGTTATAACGAGCTGTTCGGGGAGACGGGTCTGGTAGAGAAGGGCATCATAACGCTTCCTGAGGTGGCGACCGATCATCATATTTTTAATCAGTACGTCATTCGGGCGGAGCGGCGGGAGGAGCTGCGGGAGTTCCTCCGGCAAAAAGGCGTGGGGCACGAGGTTTATTATCCGGTGCCGCTGCATCAACAGGAATGTTTCGGCTATCTGGGTTATAAGGCAGGCGATTTTCCGGAGAGCGAGAAGGCGGCGCGGGAGACGCTGGCCCTGCCGATATATGCGGAATTGAGCGAGGAACAGGCGGCATATGTGGCAGGGTGCATAGGTTCGTTTTATGGATCACATTAAAAAACTCAGGCTTATGGAACGCTTCCGGTCGGGAGGCGAGATATTTCATGCAGGTTGGGTTTTGGGCCAGCCAGTAAAACAGCATGGGCATAGCCCATCCTACCTAACTTCATAAATTCAATATTTTTCGTTTAGGGCTTTACATAGACGGTCTTTTCTTTATTGTCTGTTGTTTATTGTCTCTTACCTCCTGAGAAATGGATGAATACGGTCCGGTCTGGGGACGCCTGAACTTTATGACTTTACCCGCGCTATTGAAGTAAACGACGAATGCCTCATACGGCGGGCCAGTAAAATCCTCGAGTAAACCAAATTCACCATAATGCCATCGTTCAAACCATAAGTCAAAAAGGGCTTTGGATAATATAATACCGGCAAGGTGCTTTAGCAAAGGTTGATTCGGTTCCCGATCCGCCAATTCGACTTTTAAGCAAGATAAAGGCTTACCTAAAAGTATAATTACTTCATTTTTAGTCATCCCCTCCTGAAGTTGATCCCAATTGGTCACGTATTTTGGCTTGGAGCTAACTTTCGCGCATCCTGCGAGGGTCAGCAATGCTATTAATAGGAAGTGTTTCCCCGTCATTTTATTCACCTTGTGCAAAGCAATAAAATCATAATTTACCTATTGCCTTAGTAAAACTCCTCCTCGGAATTTTCAAACACCTCGTACGAACTCAATCGCAGCATATGTTACATGTGTTCGGGGTACTGTCGCATAAGTTCGTCATATGTAAGAATCTCAATAGGATCCAATGTATTCCTCAGGCTTTTGAGTAGGCCATACTCCCTAGCGGAGTAGTCTCGACCTACTATCATAACAAGACGGGGCCTGAAAGCATCAATCCCGTATTTGTCCTTAAACCAACGTCGCTGGCTTGGTGTATCGAAGTAACGACCATATTCACGTAATTGAGCAGCATATTCATAGATCTTTGCGCTAAAGCGAGGACGATTCTTCTTGTTCACAATGATGCGTTCTCCGGGCATCTTGATATCAAGCATCGTGCATAGAGGGCCCGTGACTGGTTCCAGTAAGAAATCAGGGCGAAGCAGAGTTCCGTCTGACCTAAGCAGTACAACCTGTGGATAGATTGCAATATTCTCCCCCATAGCAAGAAGTGAAGGATTCTCCTCAAGGAACCGCTGAATGTCTCCTTCATTGACTGACGGTGAGTTAAGCAAAGATTCAAGGGCGGAAAGAGAATCCTGAGACACCTCATGTGGGATCGATATTTTCGAGAGCAGATCTCCGGTGCCCTCCAAGGAGATACATCTGAAACCACTGAGAACAGCCGACTCCACCAAAATCTTGCCATTGGTGCCCTGCGAAAACACGAGTCTTCCGTAACTCTGCCCCACCCTGCGCAGGCATTCTTCAAGTTCCTGATACTCATCTGCGGCTTCGGCAACGTTGTCCGCAGTGAATACTCCCATGTTACCGACGGAAATGGCATGCAAGGCATTGATTCTCTGCCTTGCCTCGTCCATAGCCTGAAAGAACAGCCCTGACTTCTTGAGGATATTCAGAGTTGTTCGGGGCATATTAGTTACAAGATAGAATAGAGCAAAGTCTGCGCCGTGCTCGCCAGATGTTGCGAGTTCCGCGCAGGCTGAATTGGCTGAACTAACCAGAAAGTCAAAGAGGGCATATGCTTCCTTTTCTGATGAGAAGCTCTTAACCAAGAAGGGAGCAGCAATTGCAGTAAAATAACGTAAGGTTGGAACAGCTCCCGGGCCGACGGGTTGTACTTGCCCAATAGTAACAGAACGGCCGTCACTAGATCGGCTTTCGCTAACGACACGTCTACCATACTTTCCCCACAACTCGTCGTAGCTTGTTTCTTTGACCAAAGTCGCAGCAACGGTCGCAAAGTCCTCAATGCTAAGGCTATCAAGAAGGTTTTTTACGTATGTGTGTCTCGTAGTCATTTAAGCACCTTGTCAAGCCCAACGCTAAAATCAACGGCGGAGCGGTATCCGCTGCATTTTTTTGTTATGCGCTTCCGGCAATCTTCTCACGGTCGCGTAAAGTTAAAGAAAGTTAAAGGTATCCGGCACATTTTTGGGTGTTCCTCCAGGTTTCATAGTTGATTCCGGGTTCAATTTGGCGGCGGTGCGTTTTATAAAGTCGGTTATTAGCGCGCTTGAGGATGTGACAAGCATAACCGCCCAAGGTTATCCATTTTGGTCTGCCCATGAGGTAAGAATGGGGGGAAAAACAAGGAAAGTAAAGTAAAAAAGTACCGGACACGTACCAGATACATTTAATTTTCCTTTTGTAATTTTTCGTTTACAAATCGAACCACGTCTCTTAGGGTTTTAATCTTTGAGCAAGATAACCGATCCAGCTTTATCTCGAATTCGTTCTCAATATCCAGAATCATAAAGTTACCATCCATTCCATCAAACTGGCCTAATCCTAAATCATCGGCAAGATCATCATCCGGCAAAGCCGGGCAAATATCAATATCGAGGCCAATATTTTTTTCCAGTATTTCTCGGATTTTTGAGGCTATTGCCGCTTCACTTTCTGAAAAATATCTTTTTCCAAACTCGTCGTGCGTCATGCCGACCCGGCCCTTCATAACCTCCGTAGCATGTTCCTCAGCTGCTCTAACTCTTCGGGCTGCGTGCATTTGACTTTTTATAAACAGCCAAAACATCGAAATCAAAGCCACAAGACACAAAACGAAGATAATGATTGTCCCTATGTGAAACATTTTATAATCAGCCTATGCATTAGGAAAGCGCGTGGGGCAAAGCCCCACCCTACCATCTGATTAAGACTTCATCAAGGGGCCGACGGCCCTTTTACGGTAAAGACTTCGGTTATTACAAGGAAAGCGTGTGGGGCAAAGCCCCAGCCAACCATCTAATGATTATGATAATTTGTCCGGGCGGATCTGTCAAGATCGCTATAAGTGTGGGGGATATAAGGGTTTGCGTTGAGGGGGGAGCGGAGAAAGGGGGATGTTTTTTTCTGCCGGAAATTCTGCCGTCTTTTCCGATATATCTAATAAGGAACCGGCGGGAGGGAAGGAGTGTTATGAGGCGTAGATTGGCGAGATTATTGGCGTGCCCAGAATGCCGGGCGGATCTGAAGCTGTTTGAGTTTTTTCAAGAGGACGACGACGAAATTATCGACGGATACTTATACTGCCCGGCGTGTGATAGAGGTTTCATGATAGCAGGGGGGATACCGCGGATGCTGGGTTCGCGGCTGTACCGCAATGAGGGCTTCCGGCAGAGATATAGGGCGCGGATAAGACAGATTCACCGGGGGAGAGATAGCGAAAGGGCAGGTTTCCAAGGGGACGATCCGGTTGGTCACAAGGCGAACACCATGGAAAGTTTCGGATGGGAATGGCTAACCTATGATCGCTTCGGGTGGGAAGCTAAGACAAAGGACGGGCTCTGGGGCGCGGAGAACGAACGGGAGAGGTTTTTTGCTAATACGCTTTTTGAGCCGGAGGAGCTGGCGGGCAAGCTGATGCTGGACGGCGGCTGCGGCAACGGCCGCTATATGGCCCAGTGCCTCGAGCACGGCGCCGAGGCGGTAGGGGTGGATTTGAGTCCGGCGGTGGAGGCGGCGCAGCGAAATCTGAAGGGCCACCGGCGGGCACACTTTGTTCAGGGGGACTTATTTTGTTTGCCTTTCCGGCGGCAAACCTTTGACCTGGTATTCAGCATCGGGGTTTTGATGCACACGGGCGATCCGCAGCGGGCGTTTCGTTCTCTGGCGGGCTGCGTGAAAAAAGGGGGCGGGATGGGCATCAGCGTGTATCAGAAACAAAACCCGCTGCACGAGTTTAACGATCGGTGGATACGGGCATTCACCACACGTTTTCCCAAGCGGTTTTTGCGGGAGGCGTCGCGAGTAACGGCCCAGGCGGCCCAGGGGATCTGGAGATTGAGGTTACTGGGACTGATTAACGCTTTCTGTCGGCTGGAGCCGTATGAGCTGTGCGTTTTTGACTGGTATAACGCGCCAATCGCCACCCATCATACCGTCAAGGAAGTGCGAGGGTGGTTCGGTGAGGCGGGAACACGGCAAATACTGGAGACGCAGAAAGTCGATCCCCGTTCGCGGCTGCGTAAATGGATATGGCCGGGGTGCGGTTTTACCATGAGGGGGAATATGTAATATCCGTTAAAGGATATTTTCGAGCAAGGCCAGGACATTGGCGGTGTTGTTGTTAATAGCGGCGATTACGGATACGCCCATTTTATAAAGGGATTGCAGTCGCTGATAGTTGGCGGTTTCCGAGACGAAATCCACCTCTTCAATACTACTGACGGCGGCGGTCAAGGCGGTTTTAGCCGAATTCAGCGAACTCAAGGTGGAATCGACGGAGTAAGATTTCACGGCGCCCAGGCGGGCCCGATCGGTGGCTACCTGCTGCGAGGCGGCGGCGGCGATGTTGGCGGCTTGATGATAGTTTTCGCTGGAGAGGGCATTGGCGCCGCCGCTTTTTAGAGAGCTCAGATACCCCAGGGCATCATTGCCCAGGAAACTGGAGTCCAGAGAGGACAATCCAAAGTGGATTTTATTGATAGGATTGGCATCGAGCTGCCAGCGGGCGCCGCCGCCGGTAATGGAAAAGGCGGTGGTGTCGGGGGCGCCCGTTCCGAAGCTTTCTTCGAGGGTGAATCGCACGGAGGTGGCGCCGCTGCTGTAAAATACCT
>LJUC01000055.1 GCA_001303695.1 Phycisphaerae bacterium SM23_30 | reverse complement strand
TATTTAATCAACTTCTACAATATAACCTTCCCTGCCATCCTGTCCAAAAAATATTTAAATCAGTGAAAATCAGTGTCTAATAAAAAAAATGCTCTATCATCGGCTCCCAAAATACTCCGCAATCCCCCGCGCGATCGTCCGGGCTATCTTATTTCTATACCAGGACGAATTAAGTTGCGCCGCTTCCTGGTCATTGGTTAAATAACCGCATTCAATCAATATTGCCGGATAATTATTGTCTTTTAACACTCGAAAATCCTGCCGTCTTATCCCGCGGCATTCAAATCCCGCCCCCTTCAAGGCGCGGTTTATACTCTGGGCGAACCTCAACGTCTTTAAAGTTGCATTTCTTTCGACATATATCGTTGTTCCCGTCGCTAATTGATTCTCCGCCGCATCGGCATGTATCGATACAAAAAGATTCGGCCGGTACCGATTTGATATCGCCACCCGCCCATCCAGGCTGACGTATCTGTCGTCCCGACGTGTTTGAACAACCCGTGCGCCGCAGGCGCGCAGTTCATCTGCCAACCGGTTTGCGATCATTAACACAATCTGCTTTTCGGGCAGGCCCCCTCGCCCCGACGCTCCGGGATCATCACCCCCGTGGCCGGCATCAACTACTATTGATCCCGTTATCTTTGGCAAACTCCCATTGGTGGGCCGAGTTGCAGAATTTGTCCTGGTTGAATTCGACGGAACATAGGTCCGAGGAAGGGGATCAAGCGGACGATATCTGGGGGGTTCCAAACTGACTTTCGTTCGGCGGGTATTGTATTGCGGCATACAACCCACCGAAAAGATGAAAATCACACTAAAAATACCAAAAATTACACATGATCCAATCCTATACTTCCCTAATCCCCGGCTAAAAACCTTGCTGCCGAGCTTTAAAAATCGCTCCATACTAATCTCCCATAGTTGATGTAATTACATCTTATTAAATTAATTATATGTTTACCTTTTGCCTTTCCTTAGGTAAAATATCCCCACGTATATACATTTAACTTCTTATTGGATAGGTGTTTAGATGATTTCATTCTCCTGGGCTCGCTCCCGGAAAAAATTGGCCCGCTTACCCAGCGACGCCACTATTAGTACTCGCACGGATTCTATGCAATGGGTCTGTCTTAATAGACATCATACCAGCTTGTTCGGTTATAAAGCCCCTGATTGGACCGACCTGGACCATGACGACCGCGCTGAACTGATCAAAACCAATCCCCTGCGGCGCGTTTATCGTATCCGTAGTCAGGATTATGACCTCCATGCCAAACTTATCTGCCCTTCTTCTCTTAAAGATCGGCTAAAATGGTACCTCCGCCGTTGTCCCAGCCAAATTGAATTTGAAAACCTCCAAATCGCCCGCGCCCGCACCGTCCCGGTTATCATGCCTGTCGCCTGGGCCCAAAGCCCGATAAAAAATGAACCCCTCGGCATCCTGGTCACCCAAACCATTAAATCAGCCTATTCCTTCGAGGATCTCCTGTGGCAGGACGATAAACCCGGTCCTCAGGTGATCGCCAACGCCTTAACCGCTGTTGCCCAGGCCGTAGGTCGGCTTCACTGTGGCGGTATATTTCATCGGGATTTACACCCCGGAAATCTACTCCTGGCGCCGCCCCCGGAAGAGGTAAATGACGATATACCAATAGCTTACATATCAGATTTGCAAAATATCCGCATCGATTCCAAGGGCGGCCATGCCTCAGCTGACCCCTTCAGCCGCTGGAGAATTGCCAATCTAGGCATGCTCTTGGCCGGTATGAGAAAAAAAATCTCCCGATCCCAACAAAGACATTTCGCCGAAAAATACATCAAAACCGTTCAGCCCCACTACCGTTGGTCACCCCAAAAAATCGATGATTATTTTCGACAACTGCTCTTTTGGGCCGACATCCAGGCAGAAAAAATCGCTCGATCCCGCGACCGAAGATCCCTGAAAAACAGCAAATATTCCCAACAAATAAACTTAGGATCGGGTTGGTACGCCCGGGTATTTCTCCAGGAAAAACACCCCAAATCCCTGTATCCTGCCAGCCGACACCAATTTACTGTTGATCAATGGCGCTCCGCACTGAGCGATCCAAATTCCTTGTTGCAGCCCGGCCGTATCCTTAAAAAAGGGGGACAAAACACAATTATCGCCCGAAATCTTACCATCGCCGGCGTCGAACTGCCCGTTGTCGTCAAAAACACCCGTTTAAATCAAGGCTGGCGTAAGTACTGGCAGTCGTTCCGCCAAAGCCGTGCCCTCCGTCATTGGTACCGAGCACATACCCTTATCAACCGGGACCTGCCCACTCCCTGGCCTCTGGCTGCCCTCGAATATTATAAAGGTCTTTTCCTCCAACAAAGCATCTACATCTGCTCTGAAATCCCTTATAGTTGTAACCTGAGAGAGCTGATTAAACAGGATCATCTTCCCCGAACACATCATTCGCGCAACTTACTGACCGAACAAATTGCTCGGTTGCTGGCCCAATTGCGTTTGAAAGGATTTCGCCATCGAGACTGCAAAGCCACTAACATCATCGTTGAGTCCCCCACGAGACATAATTCCTTATGGAATCTTTACTTAGTCGATCTTGACGGCCTGCGCCGTCGGTGGATCAACCTCTCCGGGGCTCGTCACGAGGCAATTATTCGTTTAGCGGCTTCTTGCTTGAAGTTGGCGAATTTATTGCGGAGTGATTATGTACGGTTGTTTAATCGTTATGTTCGATATCTCAAGTTGCCGGAGGCACATAATCGCTTTTCCAGGCATGATTTATGGAAGAGCTGGGCTCGTGAGGCAAATGACAAGGCGCATAAAATAAGCAAGCGAAACCGCCCTAAAGCACTCAAAAAGGGGGGTTTAGACGAGGTCACAAGTTAAGCAATTTTGAGAATTTCTGATGATAAGTATAAATTACCGATAAAAAGTTAGATATAAATATACGCATTGTGAATGATTCTTTATATAAACGGAGTTTTTCTAATATTCTGGTCATCAAGCCCAGCAGTCTGGGCGATGTGGTGAGGTGTTTGCCGGTTTTGGCGGGGTTGCGCAGCCGATACCCAAAAGCAAATATAAGCTGGCTGGTCCGCCCAGATTGTGCCGATGTCTTGAAGACCTCCGGTCATCTCAACAAAATCATTGAATTTGATCGCTATCACTATGGCAAGATCAGCCGCAGCTTTCGGGCGGCATCGGACTTTTACAGGTTCTGTATTTTTTTACGGCAGAGGCGCTTTGATTTGGTTCTCGACTTGCAGGGATTGTTTCGAAGCGGTTTTTTCGCTTTTTGCACAGGGGCGCCCATCAGAATGGGCTTTGCCCATGCCCGAGAATTGGCGGGCTTATTCTATACGCACCGCGTGAGCGTCCCCTATAAGGCGGAACATGTTGTTGATAGTTACTGGCGGTTTGGGCAATACTTGGGATTCTTCGACCAGACGAAAAAATTCGATCTGCCCATAGATCCAGTAGCTGAGAAAAGGGCTAGAAAAATGTTAATCCAGTCGCAACTGCCTGCAAAAAAACCTTTTGCGGTACTGCTTATCGGGGGGACCAGACGGGCCAAGCGGTGGCCACCCGATCGTTTTGCCGCACTGGCTGAGGCCCTGCACAAACGTTATCGGATGGCAAGTGTTTTGCTGGGGGCGGGGGCGACGGAAGGAGCTGCGGCAAAACAACTGCTGAAGAAAGCCGCGTGTGCTGAAGCACACCCTAAGGTAAGGAATGCCAAAAAAAATATTCAAATCGTAAATCTCGTCAATAAAACCAATCTATTGGAGGCGGCAGCTATCATAAAAAATGCTCGATTGGTGGTTGGCAATGATTCGGGGCCTTTGCATATGGCGGCGGCCCTGGCGGTGCCGCTGGTGGGATTATACGGACCGACGGACCCGGTGGTGGTAGGGCCTTATGGACAAAGCGATGGAGTGGTCAGGGCAGGATCGGCAACGCAGGAAAACGAGCGTTATAGTAAAAAACCTGAACATCGGATCGAAAATATAACGTTGGAAGAGGTGCTTGAAACGGTTGAATCAAAGATTGATTATTGAAGCCTGATTTATATTCGACAACCGCGTTGGCAGCAAGTTGCCGACCCTACTGAGCTAACATAAGAATTAGCAAAATAACGGGAATGATACATTTGGTTTATCATAACCGGGGGCGGCTGGGGCACAAGTTTCACAATTACAATTTGGGTTTGCAAAGTCGGGGGCGGCATAATTTTTTTATTTTATTTGTAACCTTGTCCGTTTATGATCGTCATTAGATAACAGGTAACTCAAGGATTCGATATTTCCTTTTCCAGGAGATCATTATGAAGATCAAACTTTCAGCTTCGGTGGCAGTGATTCCTCTGGCGGGCTTATATTTCTTGTCGGCGGCCGGGGGCTGCAACTCCCGGGAGACGGCCATCAATCTCAAACCCATCGTCCAAGCCGCCCTACCCGGGGCGGCACTGGGCTGGATCATCGGCCATCAGTCCGAAGAGGACGGCGAAGGGATCGCGGTGGGCGTTTCGGTTTTCTCATTAGCGGCCTTATGGGGCGAAATCGAGCGAGTGGAAGAGGCCAAAAAAGACACCACCGTCTGGGTTCCCAACCCCGACGGCAGCTTCAGCCCCGTTATTATCCGCCAAAAGAGGGATTTCTACGTGGGACCGCAGGGCGAATATTACAAAGAGATACCCACCCCCGAACAGCTCCAGATGCGCTACGGCCTGAAAAAAGATAAAGAAAAGAAATAGCAAGAGCAAAACGGCGGTATCGCGGCGAGGCATTTTGTTTACATGAAGTCAAAGAGGAGTTGGGCACCGGGGGGTTTTTTAATATCGTAGGGTGTGAGTGGACGAAGGCAATGAAGAATCTCGCCAGGATGACAAGATAGATTGGATATACAGGATCTAAATTTACTTTTTTGACGCAGATTTTAATGAACGGATGGGTGGATGAGTTTTAATTTTGCATAGGCAAAGCCCATCTTACGATGCTGCGTAGGAATAACAGGGGTATGAAGGGTCAGCATCAGGTGAAAATGGAGACAGGCAGGCACGCGCCGTCGGCGGCGCAGAGGCGTGGCCTATTAGGGATCTGGGGAATGGTTTTTATCCGGCGGTCAATCGGTCGTCGAGTTTTTTACGGAAGGCTTTGATATGCTCGGCGGTGGTGCCGCAACAGCCTCCAAAGAGATTGACGCCGCACTCGAGCAACTCATCGACGTATTCGGCCATCTGCTCTGGGGTATCGTTAAATACCGTTTTGCCGTCCCGGAGAACGGGAAGCCCGGCGTTAGGTTTTATAAGTATATATTTATCAGTATGTTGACGCAATTGACGGCAGATTTCGGTCAACTGCTGTATCCCGGCTCCACAGTTGCTGCCGATGATGTCGGCACCTGCTTGAGTAAATTCTCTGGCGATCTGCTCCGGGCTGACGCCCATGAGGGTGCGGTACTGGCCCCTGGCGTTCTTTTCGAAGGTAAATGACACGACGACAGGTATTTGGGTATTTTCGCGCACGGCTCGGTAAGCTACCTGAGCCTCCTCCAGGGCCATCATGGTTTCAATAAAGATCACGTCGGCGCCGCCGGCGGCCAGGGCTTCTGTTTGTTCTTTAAATGCTTGATACATATCGACTTGCGATTCATCTCCCAGGGGCTGGAGGAATTGACCGGTAGGGCCGACGGAGCCGGCGACCAGGGCCTTTCGGCCGGCAGCCCGGCGGGAGATTTGGGCGGCTAACATGTTGAATTCAAAGGTTTTATCCTCCAGGCCAAAGTGCTGGAGTTTGTATCGGGAGCCGCCGAAACTATTGGTTTCGACGATGTCGGAACCGGCGGCGACATATTCTTCGACTATTTGTTGGACAATATCAGGGTGAGAGACGTTGAAGCTTTCGGGGCAGACGCCGGGTTCGAGGCCGCGGTTCTGGAGGGTGGTGCCCATGGCGCCGTCGAGCAGTAAGACCCTGCCGGTGCGTAATTTATCCAGTAATTCGCTCATCCGCCGCTCCTCATATCAGGTCAGGAGGTTATCAGGATATTATTTTTGATAAATATATACAGAACAATATCTTAGGGCAATGGGAATTTATGAGTGGATGAGTGAATGGGTGGATGAGTGGATGGGTGAATGGGTGAATGAGTGAATGAGTGAAAAGTTATGACGGGGCGATGTTGTTTTATGCAAATTCTTCGTTTTGATCAGAATGACAGCGGGTGGAGTAAGGATTATCGGTTACGGATGAGGAGGCGGGGGGGAATTTGTCGAGGATCCAGGTGGTATTTTTTCAGGTCCTGGAGGAAGCGGCGGCCGTCTTTGTAGTAGCCGGCGGTGGGGGCAAGGTCGGGGCAGAGATTTGAAAAGTAGGAATTGAGCATTTCCATGAAGAGTTCGCGGAGGTATTTGCTGGTCATGGAGGCGAGGGAGACGGGTAGTTGTCGGTCGTCGCCGCGGGCGATGAAGTGGATTTTCATAGTGCGTTTGGGGGCGGATAATTGATAGCTGCTGGTGAGGTCGGATTCTTTGAGGATTTTCATTTGGAGGTTGGGGAACATTCTCTGGAGGTGGGGGCGGTATCGAGAGCGGGCGCCGTGTTTGTCGATGAGGATTTGTAGGGGAGCGCGTCCGAACTGCTGGAAGGCACGCTGGATATGGCGGCAGGTGAGGGTGAAAAGGACGGATGCCTTGTTGTTGACGGCCTCGATCATCTGGTTGAATTTGCCGACGGGCAGGAGTATGGCCCAAAGCTCCAGGAGTCGGATCTGGTTTTTTTTCATATCGTTTGAGAGGGCGGCGGCGGCGGTGGCGATGTCATCGGGGTTGTATTTTAAGGTCCAGTTATCAAGGCTGGATCCGTACCAGGGGTAAGCGTCGAGGTCGTCTCGATCGCGGCAGCCGAGGAGATCGAGGAGGCTTGCCAAGGTGGCGGGCGGTTTTTGGGCGGGGTCGGCGGATTGCAGGCAGGTGAGGACGCCGCGTTGAAGGAGGCGATAATCGCCGCGACGGTGGTGGAGCTTTTTGCTGTCGTGGATGAGGAGGCGGCCGGCGGCGGCGAGACGTTTTTTACAGACGCTCTGATTGAGAATGCTCCAGAGGGAGCGGCTGATGAGGTCGTCGGGGACCTCAAAGACAGAGGCGGAGACGACCAAGGGGCCCAGGATAGGGCCATAACCCGCTTCATCAATACCGATCAAAATCGCCATGCACTATTGTAGGTACTTGCCTGACTGAAATAATATATACGTCATTGCAATTTATTATCAAAAGTTATACATTGAAGTATTGTCTATATAACAAGGAGGTGAAAGTTATGCAAAGTAATTTCAAGTTGAAACTCGTCCTAACCAGTGGGATATCAGAAAGTGAAGGGGGGTTGGATTTGCCGACATTTGGCATGAAGAGCGCCTATACCTATACCCAGGCGGGATGGGACTTTACAAACGTTTGGAATATGAAGGACGGCCAGACTTATCCCTACTTTCGATGGCAGGAGGCAGAGGAGTGCGGGGATATGGCGCATCCGTATCCGGTGGGGGATTTGGATTTTGATTGCGTGGTGAACCTATTGGATTGGGCGATTTTCTGCCGGCACTGGCTGGAGGATGCCCGTATTAAATAATTTAGCAATTTTGAAATCGATTCAATTTGATATAATTTATAAAGTTATTCGGATAGGAGTTAAATTATGAATGCGAAAAAAAGTATTTTTTGTATGTTGCTCCTGTTTTGCTGTTCGGCAACAACCGTTGACGCTTACTACAAAGGCGACGGTACGATATATAATCCTTATCAAATCGCCGACAAAGCCGATCTTTTTCAATTGGCCCGCACCACCGCCGACTATGACGCCTATTTTATCCTCGTCAACGATATCGACCTCGATCCCAATACCTTCAAAGCCGCCTTAATCGCCCCCGACACCAGCAGCGCCGATGATTTTCAGGGGGTCGCTTTTACGGGCGTTTTCGACGGCAAGGGCCATGTCATTGGCAACCTTACCATCAACACCGGCGACGCCCGGGGGGACTTTCTGGGGCTTTTCGGTTATCTGGGCTCCTATGGTGAAATAAAAAACCTCGGCCTGGAGAACGTATCCATTACCGCCGGCGATGATTCTCTTTATATCGGCGGTTTGGCCGGTGCAAACATGCAGGGCACCATCAGCCAATGTTATGTTACCGGCGCCGTCAACGGGCAAGACAACACCCAGTATCTCGGCGGCCTCACCGGCGCCAACGGCGGGATTATCGGCAACTGCTATGCTACTGCTTCTGTCGCCGGCGCCTCCGGCTCTCAAATGCTCGGCGGCCTGGTGGGTCTCAACGGGGGTCGCATTGACAACTGTTATGCTACCGGCGTGGTTACCGGCGCCGGTTCGTACGGGGGTTTTGCCGGTCTCAATTACACTACCATTCTAAGCTGCTATTTCCTTTTTCCCGGGGGCGGGCCCGACAACGGCATCGCCGCTCCTTACAGCGATTTGCAAATGAGAAACCAATACAATTTCGCCGGCTGGGATTTCTTCGCCGAAGCCGCTAATGGAATAAATGAAATCTGGCAGATGGACGGTTATCCGGTCTTTAATTGGCAGGTGCCGGTGGCGCTGCTGGATTTTGCCCTGTTCGCCCAATTTTGGTTAACGGCGGACTGTCCGAAGGATTCTTTTTGTTCCACCGTCGATTATTTTATCGACCGTACCATCGATACTAAAGACTTACATCAGTTGGCCCTTAGTTGGCTGGGGCCCCAGGTAATTACCGACTATCTGAGAATCGAGGATGATTTCGAAACGGGCGATTTCACCCGGCTTAATTGGAAATTTTCCGGAGATGCGCCCTGGCGGATAGATCCCAATACCGTTTTTGAGGGTAAATTTTCCGCCCGCTCGGGCAAGATTTCCCACAGCCAAAACAGCGCCCTCGAATTGACCGTGGATACCACCGATTATGACGTCATCGTGTTTCAATTAAAAGTTTCCAGCGAGGAAGATTATGATTTTTTGATCTTTTACATAGATGGTCAATCACAGCCGGGACTTTTCTCCGGCGAGATGGACTGGCTGGAGCTCAGTTATAATCTCTCCTCGGGCACCCATACCTTCAAATGGGATTATATTAAAAGCGCCGATGCAACCGATGGTAAAGACTCGGCCTGGATTGACAATGTCCGATTCATCCGACGGAATGAATAAATACTCAAACTGGCCATGGGTCGGTTGGAAAATGACGAATGACGAAATTCGAATGACAATTGAATGACAAATTAGACTAAGACTTTAAATAATTTCAAAAATAATTTATATACACCCAAAACGTCATGACGGGCGGTTTTAGTAAATACCTCCTCTAGAAAAATCAGAAACAAGCAAGGGGGTTGCAAAGGGGGGCTAAATGGTTTATTCTCCTGGGGTTGAGGAAGGATTAAGGGATTTAGATGGAGGTAGAGCAGGGATGGCCCGGCGTAAGAAAGTGGATGTGATAGGAGTGATTGAGGAGAGCGCCCAGGGGGTGCATGATTCGATTATGCGGCGGCGCAAGCCGAAGATGCGGATGCCGGTGAGGTCGCTGGCCAATGTGATATATAAGCCCAGGACGGGTTATTTTGTGCTCAAGGGGCAAAATAAGGAGCGGACGCTGACGGTAAATACGGTCAAGACGTTCGCGCAGACATTGAAGATGATGGCGTTGAGCAAGGAGCTGGTGGCGGGCGAGGATATGGCGACCAAGCGGGAGGCGTATTACATCAGTAAGAACTGGGGGGAGGCGGCGTTCAAGGAGCAGCCGGAATCGGACACGGTGATGGAGGACATTGAGGCGATGTTCGGTTTGATCCGGGAGCAGCTGCGTTTTGTGCCGGAAGAGAAGGGGGGTGAGGTGGCGGGGCGTCTGGTGGTGGTGGATCGTGACAGCCGGGGCAAGAAGCTGGAGATTGATTGTACGAAATTCGGTTCGGGATCGTATTCGATACCGATAGAGTGTGAGCATCTGGAGTTTCACAGCAGGGCGAAATTTATACTGGCGATCGAGACGGCGGGGATGTTTCAACGGCTGCATAAATATAATTACTGGGATAAGACCAACTGTATATTAGTGAGTCTGGGGGGGGTGCCGACGCGGGCGTGCCGGCGGTTTGTGCGGCGGCTGAGCGATCAGTTGAAGCTGCCGGTTTATGCGTTTGTCGATGGCGATCCGTACGGCTACTTTAATATCTACCGGACGTTCAAGGTGGGCTCGGGCAACGCGGCGCATCTGAACGAGTATTTTTGCGTGCCGCAGGCGCGGTTTCTGGGAGTGACGCCGCAGGACGTGCTGGATTATAAGCTGCCGACGCATCCTTTGAAGGCGGTGGACATCAAACGGGCCAAGGACGCACTGAAGAACGATCCGTTCGTCAAACATCATAAGGAATGGCAAAAGGCGATTCACCAACTGCTCAAATCCGGGGTGCGGGTGGAGCAGCAGGCGTTTGCCAAGCACGGGCTGGATTACGTGGTGAAGACCTATTTGCCGGAAAAATTGAGAAAGAAGGACAAGTTTTTACCATGAGTCGATAAATGGGTATTATAGGTGGATGGGTGGATGGATGTTAAGGTATGGCGGCGCTATGATATTGAGTATATGAGGTAAGTTTTGGCTAAGGGCGGTAGAAACAGAAGGAAGCATAAAGGGGATTTTCGTCCCCTGAAAGGGGCGGCTAAAGCGGCTTCTTTGGGGGAGAAGTCGGCGTCGGAGATTACAGATCAACCGGATCAACCGGAACTACCGGAATTAGCGCGGAAACGATTATTGCCGCGGTGGGCGTGGGGGGGCTGCGTTTTGTTTGTGATGGCGGCGGCCTTACATAGCGCGGATCTGCCGGTCGGGGGCGGGGATACGTGGGTGGCCATGGCGTGTGGTCGCTTTCAGACGGGTCCGTGGGCGAAGGGGCATCCTCATCGGACGTGGCAGATGAAGCTTTTGGATAATTTCGGGATGCACCTGACGTTTCATGATCCGTTGGGAGCCAAGACGCGCGTATATAATCCCGAGAGCCGCTCCTTGGGCGGTTATATGAAGCGAGGGTGGGCGGCGCTTAAGAATGAAAAGCCTTCGGATCGTTCTCTGGAGGATGTAGGCTGGATTAATCAGAACTGGCTGACGCACTGGTTGTTTTATAAGATGAAGTCTTACGGGACGGACGATCCCATAACGCAAAATAATAAAGGGGAGATTTTGATCGTCTATTATAAGTTTCTACAGGCGATATTGACGGCATTGTTTGCGTATTGGGCGGGGCGGGTTTTGGGGGCTCATCCTTTGCTGGCGGCGGGGGCGGTGGCGTTCGGGGTGTTGTTGAGCCGCTCGTATATCGACATGCGCCCCAACGTGAGTTCTATATTTTTCGCGTCGATAATGCTATTGCTTTTAAGCTACTGGAAGCAGGGGCGTTTCTGGGCGCTGGCGGGGATGATCCCGGCGATGATAATCTGGTCGAACGTACACGGGGGCTTTATCTACGCGATCGTGATATTCGTGATTGCCTTGGTCGGTTATGCGTTGCAGCAGTATGCGGGGAAAGGGTCGTATTTTTTCCTGCTCTTGGGATTAGGGGTCGGTGTATTTTTGCTTATCCAGGGCGTCGGGGGCATACCGCAGGCTATTGAGCTGGTGGATGAGAGCTGGCAGGCCAAGAGGATCGTGGAAGAAATGTATCTTGATTTGAGGCCGACGTTACGCGTTTTGCAGTTTGTCGCCGCGGCCGGGGCGTTGGGGACAGCGGCCATAATAATATTCGTCTTAATGCGCTTTAGCCGGATCGATAAGGATAGTTTTGTCCGCTGCGGAAGACGGGGCATAATATTTCTTTTAGCCGGGACGTCGGTGGTGATCCTGATACCGGCGGTATTCAGTCCGTTCGGATTTGAAAACCTGTTGCATCCGCTGATTATCGCGACGGGGGAAGACGGCAAGCTTTGGCGGGAGGTGGTGGAATGGAAACCGATATATGAGGATGGTTTTGGTAAAGTGGGTCTGTACGGTTGGTATTTGGTGTTATTTACCCTGGTAGTGGTGGGCTGGTGGTTGATGTTTTTACTGAAGCCTTACACCCCGGAGCCTCGAACGCGGCGTCGAGTGCGGCAAAAGACAAAGGAGGATTTTCCCTGGCCGCGGATCGACCTGGCCCATTGGGGGATCATCGGGATCACGCTGGCGATGTCGGTGCAGTCGCGTCGTTTTGTCTTTCTGGGGGGGGTGATGCTGGCGCCGTTTATGGCTTCGATGGCCCAGGAGATATGGGATATGTTTCAGGTTAAACGGGAGCAGGAGAAGAAGCAGGGGGGGCGTTTTGGGCCGCTGCCGCGGGAGTGGGCGCCGGCGCTGGCGGGGGGTTTGCTGAGTTTGGGGGCGACGTGTATTATGAGTTACAGGTTTGTTAATTATCTGAAGGCGGAATATGACCCGAAAGAAGAACTGGAGATAACCAGACGCGAGTTGACGGAGGTGGCCCCGTCGGTATTTCGGCATATGGTGGGGGTTGCCGCGCAGCCGGTGCAGGCGGCGGAGATGTTTGAGAAATTACAGTTAACCGGCGCGGTGTTCAACGAGTGGAACCAGGGGGGCTTTGTGGCGTTTCACCAGAGGCCCGACCCGGCCACGGGCCTGCCGCCCTGTCAATTGATGATGGACGGCAGGGCCCAGGCGGCCTATCGGGTGGAATATTTTCAATGGTGGCGGCAATTTCGCGCTTTGGTGGAACTTGACTATCTCGACGCGGAACGCATCTGCCGGGAATTAGAAAATGAACGGGTCAACGTGGCGCTGCTGGACCTGGAAAAGTCGCGTAAAATGATCGAGAGACTGCAGGAGTCAAAGAAATGGGAGATTGTATATCCACTATTACCCGATACCCCCAGCCGCTACTACCTGCTGTTGCGGCGCGACGATCCGCGCAATCAGACGGCCCTGGGCGCGGTACACCAATATCGCGCATCCCGCCAGGATAAGGATAAAGAGTAGATGGGCGGATGTGTAATTGTGTGGATGAGTGGATGATTTAGGGCGAAAGTTTATCCCCGGTGTCGAACTCCTCATCGGAAATTCTTATCGAAAAAATTGAAATGTTTTTAATGGAGCCGAAAGATTATAAAATGACCCAGACAAAGAAAAAACGATGGTATGGGGGGGTATTATTTATCGTAATTATATTTTTGGTTTTGTTTTTCATAAAAATAACCCCCCCAAAGGAACGGAATTTACCACCCGGCGATATGCAGGAATTACCGCCCCGTGCAGATCAGACCTTGCCATCTAAAGTAGATTCGAGTGCTTTTAGGGAAAGCGATAGAGGGAGGAATATTAATCCACCGGAGAAGAATATAACCATCGAGGGAACGGAAATAAAAGCCGATGATTTTGGGGATCGGATTTTTAATGAGTTAATGGAAAAAGAAGTTACAGAGGCGGCATATAAAATGGAGGAAGATTTGGCGTTAAGGAAGCATTTAGATAGTATGAAAGAGACCGACAGGGAACTTGCAAAAAAGTGGGATTTGCCGGCAGATGTTTTGGGTGAGACATCTACGGATAGGTTGTTTTTACATTTTATCCGAAGTCCTTTGACGTCTTTTATAAAACTATATTTGGAAGATGAAACTAGGAGTACAACGCGCCTTAAATGCCTCCAGCACCTTACATGAGTTCCATATGAGGGAAGATCTGGCAGAAGGGGTTTTGCAGATGTACCGGGAATATGATTTGTCGCCGGAATCAATGAGCGATGAATATATTATATCAATTTTTTCGGTAGAAAAAAGGATTCGGGAAAATCCGGTATATATGAAATCTCTTGCTCCGGAAAATATTACCAAGACAAAAATAGCAAATATTTGTATGAGCATCAGGGACGCGGACAAGATAATGCTGGCGCCGCAATTTTTCCCCAAAATAAAGGGATATGAAAGGGAATTTCTGACGGTTTTGTTGGACCGATATGAAAAAGTGACTGAGTTACAGGGGATATACGGTCAAGACGAATTCGGGGCGGCCTTAAGCTGTTTGCCGCGCTTTTGCCGCAGTCTGGCGGAAAATCTTGATGAGGAACTTTATCATACGCTAAAAGATATCAAGCCCACGGAGGAGGGGAAAAAGAGGTTTTATGGAGAAATAAAGAGGTATCTTGATAAGTAATTTATTCCAAAGGCTCTATATATGCTTAAGGTTTAAACTGTTTACAAAAAGAACTTTCTTGAATATGCTCACACCGGGCGAGGGTGCTACCCAACCCTATAATCTTTAAATATGCCCAGGTTATGCTGGGGCATATCGCCTGGCGGGGATTTTTTTGCAGTGGTTATGGGTTTGGATGTCGTTGTGTATTAGGGACCGACCTTACAAATTTTAACCGGTTTGTTTGGCGGCTTTTTTTTTGGCGATGATCTGCTGGGCGATATTGGGGGGGACGGGTTCGTAGTGGCTTAGTTCCATGGAGTAGCTGCCCTGGCCGCCGGTTACGCTTTTGAGCTGGGAGTTGTACTGCTGCAGTTCGGCCAGGGGCACCTGGGCCCGGATGGCGGCCATCCCGCCGGGGAGCATATCCTGGCCCTGGACGCGTCCGCGTCTTCCGGAGAGGTCGCCGGTGATGTCGCCGACGTTTTCGTTGGGGACGATTACCTCCATGTTGACGATGGGTTCGAGGAGGATAGGATTGGCGGCCATAAAGGCCTTGCGGAAGACCTCGCGTCCGGCAACCTGAAAGGCGATGTCCTTACTGTCCACCGGATGGGTCTTGCCGTCCACCAAGGAGACCTTGACGTCCACCACGGGAAAACCCGCCATCACCCCCTCGGCCATCGACTTCTGGCAGCCCTTATCGACGCTGGGTCGAAATCCCTGATCGATGGCCCCGCCGAAGATCTTGTCGATAAACTCGTATCCGGCGCCCCTTTCGTTGGGTTCCAGGTCGATAAAGACGCGGGCGAACTGGCCGGCGCCGCCGGTCTGTTTTTTATGGGTGTATTCGACCGTTTTAACGGTGCTGGTGATGGTTTCACGGTAGGGTATCTGGGGCGGTTTGGTGTTGACTTTAAGGCCGCGGCGGTTCTGCATGCGGGAGAGGATCACGCGAACGTGCAGTTCACCCAGGCCGGAGGCGATGATTTCATTGCTCTGACGGTCTCTTTCGACCAGGAAGGTGGCGTCGGCGTCGGCGATTTCGCCCAGGGCGCCGGAGATTTTGGTCTCATCGCCGCGGCTCTGGGGCTCGATGGCCAGGCTATACATCGGGGTGGGCAGGGGCGGCGTCTGGATGCGGCCGGGTTCGGCGCCTACGAAAATGGTATCGAGGATTTCCAACTCCTCCAGCTTGGCCAGCGTGATGATGTCGCCGGGGATGCCCTGTTCGATAGGTATGAGCTGATCTCCCTGTATTTTACTTAGATTTCCACAACGCATGCCTTTTTTCCCGCCGGTGGCCTGCAGAGTAGTGTCACTTTTGATTTGCCCCCGGAAAAGCCGGACGCTGCTGTATTTGATATGGGTCTTGGCATCGGCCGAAACCCGCACCACCACGCCCAGAGGCGGTCGTTGGGGATCGGTCTGCACTTCCGTGAGGCTCTGCTGATCGCCTTCACCCTGGATCAGTCGCGCTTTGAGGCCGTCGATAGGGCTGGGACAGGCCTGAGCGATAAGATCAAGGAGAGAATCGATGCCGACTTCTCGGCGGGCGCTGGTGAAGACGATGGGAACGACGGTTTGGGCGATCAAGGCCTTAGTAAAGGCCTGGTGGAGTTTTTCCGGGGGGATGTCCTCGCCGCCGAGATAGCTTTCCATTAACTGCTCGTCCACTTCAATGATGGTCTCGATTAAATTAGTATAGGCGTCGGCCGGATCGCCGAAGGCGGTCTCGACGCTCTGGGCGGTAAGGCAGTCGAGGACGGTTTTGCCGTCGGCGGCGGGCAGGTTGGCGCAGCGACAGGCACGCCCGAAGGTATCCTGAAGGTCTTTCACCAGCGCGGCCAATTCCTCGCACCCGGCGTCGATTTTATTGATGACGATGATGCAGGCCATCCCCCGGTTCTGGGCGGCGTGGAAGAGTTTGCGGGTGTTCATCTGGATGCCGGCGGGGATGCCCACCACCAGGATGGCGGTCTCGGCGGCCGGCAAAGCGCTCAGGGCCGCCCCGATGAAATCCGGATAGCCCGGGGTGTCGATGAGGTTGATCTGGCGGTTTTTATAGGGGAAATGGGCCAGTGCGGAGTCGATGGAATGGCCCCGGTCTTTTTCTTCGAGGTCGGCGTCCATTATACTGCTCTTATCGTCGATGCTGCCGAGTCGGGTGGTAACACCAGTTTGGTGTAAGACGGCTTCGGCGAGGGAGGTCTTGCCGGCGCCGGCGTGTCCGATCAGGACGACGTTGCGAATATCCGCGGTAGAATATTTTGTCATTAGAATCTCCCGATTATCCATCTATAATAATTTTATGTTAAACCGGTAAATACCGCTTGTAATTACAAAACCTTAAAAATATAACAATTTGGTATAGGCAGGCAAGGATTTTCTTCCGGGAAGGAAAAATGGCATCGGCGCCCTGTTCAAATATTATAGAGAAATATGTT
This sequence comes from Phycisphaerae bacterium SM23_30, assembly GCA_001303695.1. Classification (GTDB taxonomy): domain Bacteria; phylum Planctomycetota; class Phycisphaerae; order Sedimentisphaerales; family SM23-30; genus SM23-30. The sequence continues at coordinate 1,829 of LJUC01000055.1, read as the reverse complement.
AAGCGGTTGTCTAATTTAACCGTTATGGGGCTTGGTCTAATACTATTGATAGGGATGGTATTGGTTCCGCCGGCCTGCGAGAAGCCCCCGGCGGCTGATGCCGGCGAGCTGGTCAAGGGCGACAGCGGGTTTAAGCTGTTGATGGGCACGTTCGCTCGCATACAGTTATGGTGCGACAGTGAGCCGGCCGCCGCTAAGGCCCTGCAAAGGGCCTTTGATGTCTTGGACGAGGTGGATCGTCAGATGAGCACCTATCGGCAGGATTCCGAGTTATCTCTGGTCAATCGTCGCGCCGCCCAGGAGCCGGTAAAGGTTTCGCCGGCGGTTTATAACCTGTTGGTCAAGGCTCGGCAATACAGTCAAATGACCGATGGGGCCTTTGATATAACGATAGCCCCTTTAGTGCGCCTCTGGAAGCAAGCCGCTCAAAGGGGCCGACCTCCCGGTGAGGAGGAATTATCCGAGGTCCGAAAGAAAATAGGTTATCGGAAGTTGATTTTGTCGCCCGAAGATCATACGGTTTTTTTTACGGTAGAGGGAATGGAACTGAACGTGGACGCCATAGCCAAGGGCTATGCGGTGGATCGGGCCCTGGCGGCCGTCCGCCGGGAGCAGGTGAAGGCAGCGCTGGTGGATATCGGAGGCGAGATCGCCTGTTTCGGGAAGGAACAAGGCGATAAAAATTGGATCGTCGGTATCCAGGATCTTTTCGCCGGCGATAATGATAATCCGTTTAGTCAACATGCCCGCTGGAAAGTGGCCCTGGAGGATTGCGCCGTCGCAACCAGCGGTAATTATCGGCAGTATGTCCAGATCGCAGGTCGCAAGTACAGCCATATCCTTGATCCGCGCACGGCCAGACCCGCCGATAAACTGCCCAGCGTAACCATTATCGCCCCGCGCACCGAAGACGCCGACGCCCTGGCCACCGCCGTCTCGGTGATGGGCCCCGAGAAGGGTCTGGCCTTAATCGAATCCCTCTCCCACACCGAGGCCTTTCTGGTTACCGGAACCCAGGATCATCCGATAATCCTCCGCAGCAGCGGTTTCGATAAGTTCGAGGTTAAATAGGAAGGTGATTGAACATCGCTCAAATTCTTATCATAGGAAATTTTATCGATTATAGTAAATATATGTAGAAATTGCAGGTTGTCTGAGTCAAAAAAATTATTCCCAAATATTTAGGATCTGATTATGATTAATAAATAGGCTTTTTGCAAAATTGGCTTTGGGCATACATTAATAAAAAATTTCTTACCGGAAATTTATTTAATAATTAACGCAGCCTTATAAATATCAATTATTTATAATAATCCCCCGCCCTCCCGGCCTGACGTAAAAATTATTTCCCAAACATGCCCAAAGCCAATTGTGCAAAACTTCAGTAATAATAATAAATCTGATAAATAAAACCCGCACGCCGGATGGGGAATGTCACATAAGTTATGGTTTCTTAAGGTTTTATAGGAGTCAAGGAGCTGCCCGGGGCTTGAAATTGTATGAAAATGACACCGAGGCGTCCGGATATTCGGATAATTTTTCGGGCTGCTTTTTAATCCCCGCAGGGGGCGGGGGCGCGTTTTGGGGGGATATTTACCTAAGTATGTATATATCAATAAGATATGAAAATATTTAACCCTTATTTTTTGACGTAAATTTTCTCCGGGCAAATAATTTCTTATCCTGGGATCAGGGCAGGCGGATTTTTGGGGGGATTTTTAAAGATTCCGAGAGGGCCGGATAAAAAAAATTTGTCTAAATTAAGCAAATAATAGGTATTTTGGGCCCGGGAGAATTCCGATAAGGTATTCAAAGGCAGGAAGTTAGGC
>LJUC01000276.1 GCA_001303695.1 Phycisphaerae bacterium SM23_30 | reverse complement strand
CTCTCGGCGAGCAAGGGCGATCCGGCTAATTATCTGATTGCGGTGAAATACGTGGAGACGCTCAAAGAGATGGTATCGGGTAAAAACAACAAGGTGGTGTATCTGCCGTTTGAGGCGTCGGGGGTGCTCAGTTCGATAGGGGGAGTGAAGGAGATGCTGGAGGCGAGGAAGAATAAGACGTGAACTGACACTTAGAAACGGACCACGTAAAAGATGAGGGTACGAGGGTACGTAAGTACGAGGGACGAAGGGGCAGCAGCGCGGGATGAAGAGGGGATGGAGGTTTTTGCGGGATTAATTTTTGATGTTAATGATTATACCATACCAAGTGGACGTTCCCAGCAATCGCCGGCCGTACGTTAATTATGCGATAATCGGGATAACGATCATCGCCACGTTAATAGGTTTGATCTGGGGATCCAAGATAGAGCCTTTCTTTTTAGATGGTTGGAAACCGCTGGGTTTGATAGGCCATATGTGGCTGCAAGGAGGGGCGGTGAGTTTTTGGGATACGGTTTACTTTATCGGCAACCTGCTTTTTTTGTGGGTATTCGGCAATGCGGTGTGCGTCAAGGTGGGCCATATCGGATATGCCCCGATTTATATAGGATTGGGAACGATCGCGGCGGTGATTCATGTTCTGTGCGGGGGAGAACCGGCGTTGGGGGCGGGCGGGGCGATCAACGGCATTGCGGGGATGTTTCTGGTATGGTATCCGGTGAATTCGATCAGTTGCGTTTATATCATCATAGTGATTATCCGGACGTTAAGTATAGACAGTTACGGTCTGATTCTGGCCTGGTTGGTATTTGACATTTGGGGGGCATATGTTGTTGAGTCCAACGTGATATATTACGCTCATCTGGGGGGATTTGGGGCGGGGGCCGGATTAGGGATTATCTTATTGAAAACGGGCCTGATAAGGATGGAGGAGACCGAGAGATCACTTTTGTCTTTTTTCGACTGGCAGGGATCGCGGGGCCGGGGCCCGTCGGAAGCTGACATCGAAGAATGGGCGAATCTGACCGATTTTCGCGCGCGAGCCGGGGCAGATGCGGAGATTGAGCAGCGGGAGTCACCGACGGCGACGCCTATCCAAAGCAAGCCTGTCGAAACTCCCTTGGAGGTCCCCAACTCCGCCCCGAGGGTATCCGAGCCGGTGCAAACCAGATCCGAAAAAGCCGATGAGGAGCTTATCCGATTTAAGTGCGACTGCGGTAAAACCATTAAAGCCCCACGAAAATATGCAGGAAAGAGCGGTCGCTGCCCCCGATGTTCGGCAAAGGTTCGGATTCCCGAGGAATAGACACAAGATGAAAATAATAACGGAATACACAATCGGTCCAAATCGGCACCCCGAAAATAACAAGCGGCCTGTTAAATTAAATGGCGGTATTCAACAAATAACGAAAAGGGACAATTTATCGGGGATTCTGCAAGATTGCAGGTATAATTACAAACAGTAAATTATCATAAAAGTTTGGTAAAAGTGCGGTTATTTTCCGAACGATAAACAGCTACATAATCGGCGCAAAAAAGGGGCCGTGCCCAAAAGGAATAAGACACGGCCAAAAGCGTTGTTTACATGCCTTTCGCGGCAAGTATATTAAAGGTCCTGTGGTTTAACGGTACTGCGTCGATTAGCCTTGGCGCGACCCATAGCATCATCGAGTCGGCAGTAGAGGCTGTCCGAGAGGGCCAGGGCGGCATCAGAGCTGCACATCATCCCCTTGGAGCGGATGTAGGCTTTGATTTTACTGGTTACGACCAACATTTCCTTCTTGCCCGCTTTTTTGGCCATTTGTTTCTTGGCCTTTTTCTTCTTTGCCATGTGAAGGTCCTCCGTGAAAAGAAGTTAAAGATTCCATTTCCGTATAAGCGGCAGTTCAAAAGCAATATTTATGAGATGGGCGTATATAATGCAACAAAAAAAAGGGGAAAAATAGCAAATTTTGGCAGGAGAGGGCTAAAAGGGGCAAAATTTGGGCAGGAAAGCGTTCCGGTCAGGGCCGTCGGGGTCGGCGCAGGGGAAGGAAAATACCTGCCGGAGGTAAAGGAGAGACCAAAAAAAAGGTAAAATTCCTTATTGACCGGACGAGGTTTTTATTCATATAGTTGTTAGATCAGGTTAGAAATAGACATAATAAGCGAGGTTGAAGATGGACAGGAGATTCTATCAAGATCCCCGATACGAGGAATTAATACCAGTGGTATATGCCCGTAATACGACGGAAGCGGAGCTTTACCGTTCCCTGCTGGAGGACCAGGACATCACGGTGGTCATCGAAAAAAACCAGGACTCCGGCACACCCGGAAAGATTTTAGAGGCGGGGGTTCCGGTGCTGGTGCCGGAGGAGCATCTGGCCGAAGCCCAGGATATCATCGAACAGCATAATGCCATGGCAGATGAAATCGAGGCGGAATTTGAAGAATATCGAGGTGAAGACGAGGGGTATATCGAATACGACCAGGTTGCAGAGGGTTTTGTGGAAGCCGATAAACCGGAAAATATTGATGAAGAGGATAATTTATGAGCGAGCATGAGGCCCAGGAGTTTGAAGAAGATTTAGAGCTGCTGGAAGAATGGGAGCGGCGTCAGGGCTTAGCGGATGGTCGGGAAGAGCCGGAGGAGCGTGGGGGCGAGAGAGAGCGGCGCGGGAGCCAATCGGATCGGCGCGGGGGCGAATGGGACCGTCGTCAGGGCGAATGGGACCGCCGTCGGGGTCCGGGCCGCCGTCGCACCGACGAGAGACGGGCGGCGGAAGAAGGGGAAATGACCGACGATCAGTTTGAGTTTATCATGGCGATCAAGACCTACAAGCAGGCCAATAAATGTCCCTTTCCCAGCTATACGGAGATATTGGAGATCGCCAAGGCGCTGGGTTATCGCAAGGTGGCGGCGCCGCAGCCGTTGAAACCTCCGGCAAAAAGGTGACGAATACAATCTTAATTAGAAATTTGAAATCAGAAATTTAGAACGTCTGATAAAACCTCTCCTGCGGAGGTCTGGATTTTGGATCCCTGATCGGGGCGGGGGACAAGCTTTGCGGGAATGACCGCTTTGGTTGAGTTTTCTCCGGAGTATTGTTAGGGATATTTAGAATTACAGAAAGGAAAAGAGGTAAAGGATATGATGAAGTTTGGTTCCGTTGATGAGATATTAGATTTTGCCATCAAAGAAGAAGAACAAGCGGCCCGGTTTTATACGGATTTAGCGGATCGGATGGAAAGGCCGTGGATGAAGCAGGCGTTTGAGGATTTTGCCCGGGAAGAAGAAGGGCACAAGATCAAGCTGCTGCAGGTCAAACAAGGCCAGCAGTTAATATCCGCCGAGGCCAAGGTGCAGGATTTGAAGATCTCTGATTACGTGGTGGACCTGGAGCCCAAGGCGGATATGGACTATCAGGACGCCTTGATTTTGGCGATGAAGAAGGAAAAGGCGGCGTTTAAGTTATACACCGACCTGGCGGCGAGCACCGGGGACGAGAACTTGCGGCAAGTTTTTTTGGGGCTGGCCCAGGAGGAGGCCAAACATAAACTGCGCTTTGAGATTGAATATGACGATCTGCTGGGATGAAGGGCGAGCTAAGGGCCCATCCTGCAAATATAACACATTTTGGAGTTGCCTCTGGAGAGGGGAATAAAGGTATCGCTTTGCGACGCCGATTTTAATAGCTTTCTCAGTTTTTTCGGAAAAACATGGTCGGTGCCGGTTGAAGGTTAGCTGCCGGGTGAGGGGTTTAAGGGGCGTTGTTAATCGTTGTAGTAGAGAAATTCGGCATTTTCAAGGACGAGCTCGGGTTTATTAATATATTCGAGGGTGAGGCGCATGAGTTTTTCATGCTGAATTTCTTCGTCTTCGAGGGCACGCCAGAGTTGTTTTTGTTGGAGGTCGTCAGCTTCGGAGGCCAACTGGTAATACAAGTCAACGCTTTTTGCTTCGATTTCGAGAGCGTTTTCCAGGAGGCGACTAAGATGGTCGTTCTCGTCGATAAAAGGGCGCTCCTCGTCGGCTAGCTGTTGAAAGACGTTTTTGACGCCCTTAAGGGGCGTTCCCCGGAGTTGGGCCGGATTTTGTTTTTTCAAATCCAGGATAACCTGCTGGTGTCTTTTTTCGTCCTGAACCAGGCTTAAGAGCATATTTTTAGCAGCCGGATCGGTGACTTTTTGAGCGGCTTGTTGGTAAAATTCAATACCTTCGATTTCCATTTGGAGGGCGAAATCCAGCGTTTCCATGTGGAATCCTTTCATAAGTTTTCAAGGGATGATACATAGCTAAATCGGTAAAGTCAAGACGGAGGGGTGGATGAGCGGAGGGGTGAATGAGTGGATGAGTTGAGACGTTCGGGATGATAATGCTGGTGCTCGGGATTTTAGCAGCGGAGTTCGGGAAGAGAGCGAGGGGTTTTGTCGAGGATTATCAGGTTTAGAGGGGTGAAGATAAGCTATTCGATGATGAGGGAGCGTCCGGTCATTTCCGGGGGTTGGGGCAGGTGCATGATATGGAGGGCGGTGGGGATGACGTCGGCGAGTCTTCCGTCCTGACGGAGGGTGCGGTTTTTTAGCTTTTCGTCAACGATGATAAAGGGGACGGGGAAGGTGGTGTGGCTGGTAAAGGGGACGTTGTTTTCGGGGTCGTACATTAACTCCAGATTACCATGATCGGCGGTGACGATGGCGGCGCCGTTGATTTGGGCAAGTTTGTCGAGGAGTCGGCCGACGCATTCGTCCACGGTTTGGGCGGCCTTGACGGCGGCATCGAGGACGCCGGTATGCCCAACCATGTCGGGATTGGCGAAGTTGACCACCAACACGTCATACTTATTGGAATCGAGCCGCTGCAAGACGGCATCGGTGACCTGGAGAGCGGACATTTCGGGTTTGAGGTCGTAGGTGCGGACCCTGGGAGAGGGGATGATCTGTCGATCTTCTCCGGGAAAAGGCGGTTCGGTGTAGTCGTTGAAGAAAAAGGTTACATGGGCGTATTTTTCGGTTTCGGCACAACGGAACTGTTTAAGCTTCAGTTGGGACCAGTAATCGCCGACGATATTTTTCATTTTAGGGGGTTTGGGAAAAGCAACGGGGGCGGGGATGGTGGCGTCATATTCGGTCATGCAGACATAATAGAGGTCGAGCATTCCGCCCCGATCAAAGGCGTTAAAATGGGGATCAACGAAGACGCGGGTGAGTTCCCGGGGCCGATCGCCGCGATAATTAAAGAAGACCACCGAGTCGCCGTCCTCGATCAAACCAACCGGCTGGGAATCGTGATCCAGGATAACGGTGGGTTCGATAAATTCATCGGTAATATCCCTAT
>LJUC01000275.1 GCA_001303695.1 Phycisphaerae bacterium SM23_30 | reverse complement strand
AGCTCGAATGACGAAGCAATGACGAAATTTGAATAACGAATGAACATGACAGAAGTCAGAGGGTTTTCGGGGATTAAGCTTTCTCTTAAGGTCGGGGGTGGTCGATATGGTCAGTAACGGTTCAGGGTGGTCGGGAGACTGGGTCCCCGCCTGCGCGGGGATGACAGGGTGAAGCGGGGATGAGAGGGGTTAAGATGCCGGCGGTACGGGGTACGGGTTGGGGGTTAGTGAGGGAGGGGATCCGGGGGTTTTTCGGGGAGGTTTAGTTCTTTGCGGAGTTGGTTGTCGCGGTCGATGAGATCGGGGAATTGGGTTTCGAGGATTTGGGACAATTCATAATAAGATCCTGTTGGTTTTATATGGTTGAGATATGGCTTAATTCCTTTTTGACGGCCCCCCATCCGGATCGTAACGGGGTTAATCCTGCTTTTCGAAGGTATCGGCGACCTGGTTCAACATGCGGTGCCAATTTTCGGTGAGGGGGCCGAACTCATATTCGAGGATGTCGCCCAGGAGGACGAGGTCCTGGGCCTCGAGGGAGGATTTTAACTCTTTTAGTTGTTCGGTGAGATGGTTAAACAGGTCGGCCAGAGGGCGGATTTGCCGTTGGTCGGGATCTTCGGCGGGGAGGCTGACCTCGAGCGTATCGAGTTCGATCTCCAAGAGGCGGCCGGCGCCGGCCAGGGTCTGCTGAACGGTGTTCCAGACCTGCAGATAGCCATTTAGCATTTTCATGGCCTCGGTGGAGCGGCCCCGGCAGAGATGGTCCACTATCTGTTCCCGCTGGTTCCTGCTTTCACCGAGATCGTCGGCGACCAGGCGTAAACCTTGCGCCGCCAATATATTGCGCTTGAGCGATTGGATGTGGGCCTCTTGAAAATCATCGACGGGCCTGTCTTTCCATTCCGCCAGGCGTTCGGCGGTCAGGGGTTCGCCGTCAATATAAACGGTGGCGATGGTCTGATCGCCGGCGATATGCTTTTCCTGAACGGTTACCAGGGCCACGCCCAGCGTCGTCGGTACCGGTTCCATTTGTTCGAGTTCCTGACCATTAAGCAATAGTTTCATAGATCTCACCTGACTATCGATAACATTGATTGGTTTTGGGCGATTTAGATTATCGAACATTATCGCCAGGGGTCAAATGAAAAAAGGATATTTGCCTGTCAACGAGAAAAAATAATTTATTTTTTACGACGGGACCACAGTAAAACTATGAGGGCAGTGACGAGGATGATTAAAATCAACTCACCGACGCCTATGCACATATAAAAGGCTAAAATATAGTACATGCCCGTATTGTAACCGCTTGTATGATAAGTATCTAGCGAAAAAATCGTCAGTAATTCGGCCAGTTCGTCCGGCAGGAAAAGCAATTGACAAGGAGAATTTTTTTGTTAGTATCCCACTAACCGAAAGACGGTCAGGAGAGAGACCCTTTTTGAAATCGAGGGCGCCGAAGGGGCAATCGACCCGCGGAGGGGCCGAAAACTCTCAGGCAAAAGGATCCTGGCCTGACGGACCTCTGGAGAGCTCGCAAGAGCGGGCGCCGAAGGGATAATTTTCTCAGGTAACAGGACAGAGGGATGCGGCAGAGCAGTCAGGAGCCGGGTCCTTCTGTTTTTTATTCAGGCAGGCCCGGATCGGCAAGAAATATTCAACCATGATTGACGCAAAGCAGCGGCGTTGTTAAATTAGGCGATATTTCAAAAATCGGCCCGGTCGGCGTTGCGAGAGAGCAGTTTTATATTAAAACAGGATAGAGAATATGGATATAAGCGCTTTTAGAGGCTATCGTTACGATTCATCGGCGGCGGGCGACGGGGGCGCCTGTATCGCGCCGCCTTACGACATTATCGACGCCGATCAGCAGCAGCAGCTCTATGATCGAAGCGAATATAATATCGTGCGGGTAATCAAAGGTAAAATCTTCCCCGACGATACCGACCGTAACAATGTCTATACTCGGGCGGCGGCGGCGCTGCGGGGCTTTATCGAGAAAGGGGCCCTCAAGCAGGATGAGGCGGAATCGATCTACGTCTATGCCCAGGATTTCACGGTGGGTTCGGAGGGTTTTCGCCGCAGCGGTTTTATCGCCCTGGGCAAACTGGAGGCCTACGGGGGCAATATCCGGGCCCACGAACAGACGCTGTCGGGCCCCAAGGCGGATCGTTTGAACCTGATGCGGGCCACTAAAAGCCAGATCGGGCAGATATTCATGTTATACAGCGATCCGGCAAAGACCATCGACGCGATACTGGCCCGGGCGTGCGAAGGGCCGGAATTGTTGAGATATAATGATGATGAGCAGGTGGCGCATCGGCTGTTCGCCATAACCGAGCCGGCGCGGATCGAGGCGATTAAAAAGGCGATGGCCGATAAAAGCATCTTTATCGCGGACGGTCATCATCGCTTCGAGACGGCCCTGAATTATTACAACGAGACGCAAAACCCGGCCGCCGCCTATCGGATGATGACTTTTGTCAATACTCATAACGAGGGGCTGGTGGTGCTGCCGACGCATCGACTGGTTAAAAAGGTGAAGGATTTTGATCCGGCCCGGTTGGTGGAAAGGCTAAAAGGGCAGTTTGACGTGGCGACGCTGAGCTACCGGAACGAGGAGGAAAAAGGGCGGAGAAAACAGCAGATGCTGGACGCTCTGGCAGTGGAACAGGAGAGTAACGAGAACGCCTTGGGCATGTACTTTAACGACGGCGGTTTTTACGTGGCGACGTTGAAAGATAAAGAGGCGATGGTCCGCATAGCGCCGGAGCACAGCGCGGCCTGGCGGAAACTTGACGTGACGATCCTGCACAAGCTGATTCTGGAACAATATCTGGGTATTGATGAAGCCGCCCTGACGGCGCAGACGAACGTGGAATATATTAAGGATATCGGCGGCGCGGTTGATCGGGCCATGGCCCGGGTGGACAGCGGCACGCATCAGGGATTGTTCTTTATGAACCGGACGCGGCCGCAGGAGGTGGAAGCGGTCGCCGCCGCCGGGGAGAAGATGCCCCAGAAATCGACGTTTTTCTTTCCCAAAATCTTCTCGGGGCTGGTAGTGAATGTGCTGGGTGAATGAGTGGATGAGTGGATGAGTATATAAGTGGATGAGTAGGGGAGCATTTAAGGCGGGCTTTAGGCCGGCCCCCAAAACAAGACGAGGTGAGTTATGTTGATATTGATTTCCGATGCGTTTGCGTCGAACCTGCCGGCTAAGCTGGCCCGTTTCGGTGAAGTCACCGACGATAAAAGCCGCCTGCCGGAGGCCGACATTGTGCTGGTCCGCAGCAAAACCAAGTGCACCAGGGAGTACATCGATGAGGCGAAGAACCTCAAGATGATTATCCGCGGGGGCGTCGGGCTCGATAACGTGGACCGCCAATACGCCCAGCAGAAGGGTATTGTCGTGCATAATACCCCCAAGGCGTCGTCGATCGCGGTGGCGGAATTGGCCTTTGCTCTGATGATCGCGGTGCCCAACAAGATCATCCCCGGGCATGTCAGCATGAGCCAGGGCCATTGGATTAAAAAGGAACTCACGCGGACCGAGCTATTCGGCAAGACGCTGGGTCTGATCGGCGTGGGCCTGATCGGCACGGAGATGGCCAAACGGGCCCGGGCCTTCGGGATGAAGGTCATCGCTTATGACAAATATCTTGACGAGCATCCTTTCGCCGAACTCAAGCCCACCCTGGATGAAGTATTGGCCGAGGCGGACTACGTTTCGCTGCATACGCCTTTGACCGACGAGACCAAAGGCATGATCAACAAGCAGACCCTGGCCAAGATGAAAGACGGGGCGGTGCTGGTCAACAGCGGCCGCGGCAAATGCATCGTCCGGGAGGACGTCGCCGAGGCCCTGCATTCGGGTAAGCTGGGCGGTTATGCCACCGACGTGTGGTATTCCGATCCGCCGGAAAACGAGCCGATCACCAGCGCCCCCAACGTCGTCATGACCCCGCACATCGGCGCCTCCAGCAAGGAAAATCTGCTGCGGATCGGCGATATTGTGGAGGAACTGATCGAAGATTTTGTGAAAAATCAATAAATGAAGGAGATAATTAATGGCACGCGTTCATAATTATTACGCCGGACCGGCGGCCCTGCCGCTGGAGGTACTGGAAGAGGCCCGCGCGGAGCTGCTGGAGTTCCGGGGCAGCGGGGTGAGCGTGATGGAGACCTCGCACCGCTCCCAGGAGTACGATGATCTGCACAACGAGACTATCGGCCTGTTCAAAGAATTGATGGGCCTGGGCGATAACTTCAAGGTTATGCTGCTGCAGGGGGGCGCCAGTTTGCAGTTCGCCATGGTGCCGATGAACCTTTTGGGTGAGGGCAAGAGCGCCGATTATATTCTGACGGGTTCCTGGGGTAAAAAGGCGATCAAGGAAGCCAGGCTGTTCGGGGCGGTCCGGGTGGCGGCGACGACCGAGAAGGACGGGGTTTTTCGCCGCATTCCCCGGCAACAGGAGCTGGCTTTGGATCCCGGCGCGGTTTACTGTCATATAACGTCCAACAACACGATTTTCGGCACTCAATGGCGGCAATTTCCGGATACCGGCAGCGTCCCTTTGGCGGCGGATATGTCCAGTGACATACTCTCGCGGAAGGTCGATCCGGCCCCGTTCGGCATTATCTACGCCGGCGCCCAAAAAAATCTCGGCCCCTCGGGAGTGACAGTAGTGGCTATTCGGGATGATGTGCTGGCAAAATGCCGCAAAGATACCACCACCATGTTGAATTATCATACCCATGTCGATAAAAATTCACTTTTCAACACGCCCCCGTGTCTGGCCATCTATATCCTGCATAAGGTGCTCGGCTGGACCAAGGCCCAGGGCGGCGTCGAGAGTCTGGAGAAGATCAACGACGCCAAGGGTGAGCTTATCTACGGGGCCATCGACGGCTCGAACGGTTTTTATAATTGCCCCGTGGAAAAAGACAGCCGTTCTTATATGAACGTGGTGTTCAGATTGCCCACCGAGGAGCTGGAGAAGAAATTCGTCGCCCAGGGCCTGGCGGCGGGCTTTTTAGGGCTGAAGGGCCATCGCAGCGTAGGCGGTATCCGCGTCTCCATGTACAACGCCAACGGCCTCGACTCCATAAAAGATGTCGTCGGTTTTATGAAGGATTTCGCTTCTCAGAATAGTTAATAGATTTAAAATGCAAAAAGTATTAGAATGTGTGGCACCCTCAAGCGCAGCTTGGGGGTGCTTTGGTAATCCAATTGTTTAACACCTCCAAACAAGTTTGAAGGTGCCGCACGGAATTTTTAAAAAAGAACAGATATGAAAGATAGAGGTCGATTTGGCGCA
>LJUC01000054.1 GCA_001303695.1 Phycisphaerae bacterium SM23_30 | reverse complement strand
TTTCTAAGAACGATAAAGGCCTGATAGTTAATACACACAATAATGTCTCGGGAGACAACAGTGAGATAAACTTCATCTCCCGCCTCAACAAAATAGAGGTCCTCGACACGTTTGTACCTTGGTAGTTCGGGGGGCATGTTATACTCCTTTCCATTGATTTGGTTTGCCAACTGATAACTATTTCCGGAAACAATCCGATTTATCTGCCTGCGACGGCTGCACCTTAAATCCGATAACGCCGATCTCTCCCCCGTCTATCCTCCGCTTCCTCAAAGAACGCCTCGTTGACTTACAGACAAAATGCATGGATTGTAGATACGAATACTCTGACAAGAAGCCAACATATTGCAGATCTAATGAATATACTATATGGACATTTTATTGCCGTTCCCCCAACCTGTCAACATAAAAATGGCTCTACTCAGAAAAAGTTGGTTGATTTAACGTCATTCTGAGAGATAAGACCATGGAAAATATGGATTTATCGCATTGTGGGCAACAGCATATATGTCTATTTTCCTCGATAGCAATAATATTATAGCGAAACATGCTGTTGCCTTAAAGCGTTAAATCCAAAGAGCTTAAGTCTTAATATTCATAAGAAACTACCAATTTTTTCCGATGATAACCATAAAAATAGAAAGAATATGTACCCGTCGGCCAGTCTCCAAGACGTCAAAAAAAAGGGATAGGAGCCTTTTTTTGAAATGATAATTATCATATCATAAAATAAATGCTACCTGTTATTTAACATTACGGAGGACATCCTATCCTCATCCACTCATCCATTCACATACTCATCTAACAGCACGCAGATATTCCCGGTTCAGCCGTGCAATATTGGATACCTTGATCTTCTTCGGACAGACCGCTTCGCATTCATACAGGTTGGAGCAGTTTCCAAAGCCTTCCAAATCCATTTGTTTAACCATTTCCCGTGTCCGCCTTTTTTTCTCAAGTTGTCCCTGGGGCAGTAATACCAGATGGCTGATCTTGGCCGCCGTGAACAGCATGGCTGAAGCGTTGGGACAAGCCGCCACGCACGCCCCGCAGCCGATGCAGGCCGCCGCGTCCATCGCCAAATCCGCCGTCTCTTTAGACACCGGTATAAAATTAGCCTCCGGCGCCGACCCCGTCTTGACCGAGATATAACCCCCCGCCGCGATAATACGGTCAAACGCCGAACGATCCACTACCAGATCTTTGATCAGCTCAAAAGCCCTCGATCGGAAAGGCTCGATAACCAGCACGTCATTATTCTTAAAATGCCGCACGTGCAACTGGCACAGCGCACTGCCCCGTTGGGGACCATGCGGCTGACCGTTCACCATCGCTCCGCACGTCCCGCATATCCCTTCCAGGCAATCACTATCGACAGCTATGGGTTCCTTTCCCTCAACAATTAGCTTGTCATTGACAATATCCAGCATCTCCAGAAACGACATATCCTTATCTATATCCCGGGCCTCATACTCCGAAAAATGACCCTTATCATCCCGGTTCTTCTGCCGCCATATCTTTAAAATCAAATTAATCTTTTCCGCCATTATGAATTTCTGCTAAACCAATCCCCGATGTGAAATCGGGGGACAAAACCATGCGATACAACACATTTCTTGCCGTTTTATAATTATTTGCTCCACATTTAAATCTGTATTCGCCGCAGAGGATAACCGTCCTTTGGCCTTTGGATTTTGAGCTTTGTCATTCCCAAACTGACTAAAAGTCAGTTTGAGAAGTTAATACTTCCTCTCGCCCAGGTTAATATGCTCAAAGGTCAGTTCCTCCTTATGCAAAACAAAACCATCATCATTATTAAATTCCCAGGCCGCCACGTAGCAGAACTCTTTATCGTTCCGTTTCGCCTCGCTTTCATCGGTTTGATATTCCGTACGAAAATGCCCTCCGCAGGATTCTTCGCGATGTAAAGCGTCGCCCACTATCAATTCGGCAAACTCCAGGTAATCCGCCACACGCAGCGCCTTTTCCAAAGACTGATTTAAATCATCCGCCGATCCGCCCACCACCGCGTTTTCCCAAAATTCCTCTCGCAGGGCCGGTATCTTTTCCGCCGCCTCTTTCAACCCCGCCCTGCTTCTTGATATGCCGCAATTTTCCCAAAGCAACATTCCCAATTCTCGATGTATCTGATTAACTGTGCGCCGACCCTTGATCGATAATATTTTCTTTATATTTTCCGCCACCGCCTGTTCGACTGCCTTGAATTCTTCATGCCCCACCGAAAACTCACCCGGCGTCTCGTCGGCCAGATATTCCGCTATGGTATAAGGCAAAATAAAATACCCGTCCGTCAAACCCTGCATCAAGGCGCTGGCCCCCAAACGGTTAGCCCCATGGTCGGAAAAATTGACCTCCCCGATAGCGAATAAACCCGGTATCGTAGACATCAGGTTGTAATCTACCCACAATCCGCCCATCGTATAATGAGGGGCCGGAAAGATGGTCATCGGCTCCTCATAGGCGTTGCGGTCCGTGATCCGCTCATATATCTCGAATAAATTACCGTATCGTTCTTTTAATGTATCCTGCCCCAGCCTTTCCAAAGCGTCCGCGAAATCAAGATACACCGCCTGACCTGTCGGGCCCACTCCTCGGCCCCCATCGCACACCTCCTTGGCCGCCCGCGAGGCGATATCGCGCGGCATCAAATTCCCAAACGCCGGATATTTTCGCTCCAGGTAATAATCTCGTTCCTTTTCCGGTATCTGATTGGGTTCCCTGGTGTCGCCCTTCTGCATCGGCACCCATATCCGACCGTCGTTTCGCAGGCTCTCGCTCATGAGGGTCAGCTTCGATTGATACTCCCCTTTTGCCGGAATGCTGGTCGGGTGTATCTGAGTAAAACAGGGATTAGCGAAATACGCCCCTTTTTTATGGGTCCGCCATGCTGCCGATAGGTTGCCGGATTTGGCGTTGGTGGATAGATAAAAAACGTTCGAATATCCTCCCGTCGCAAGAATGACCGCGTCACCGGCGTATGATTCTATCTTACCTGATACCAGATCCCGCACCACGATGCCTTTAGCCTTACCGTCGATCAGGACAATATCCTGCATCTCGCACCGGGTATGAACCTCCACCCCGCCCCTGACGACCTCCTTCATCAACGCTGAATATGCCCCCAAAAGCAATTGTTGGCCCGTCTGGCCCCGGGCGTAAAATGTACGTGATACCTGCGCCCCGCCAAAAGAAAGATTCGCCAGATAGCCGCTGTATTCCCGCGCAAATGGCACCCCCTGAGCCACACACTGATCGATTATTACATTGCTCAATTCCGCCATTCGATACACATTGGCCTCGCGCGAGCGGAAGTCGCCCCCTTTAATCGTGTCGTAAAACAGCCTTTCCACGCTGTCGCCGTCATTCGGATAATTCTTGGCCGCGTTAATTCCCCCCTGGGCCGAAATCGAATGGGCCCGCCGCGGTGTATCATTGATGCAAAAAATCTTAACCTTATACCCTATCTCCGACAAAGACGCTGCCGCCGAACTGCCCGCCAGACCCGTTCCCACCACCAGTAAGGTAAATTTCCTCTTGTTGGCCGGGCTGACCAGCTTCAGATTATTTTTATGCCGCGTCCACTTCTCCGGCAAAGGCCCGGCGGGAATTTTACTGTCCAGATCCACTAATACTGCCTTTCTCTATGTTTTGATGATATTCAATAATATTACTACCGGAATCAAGATATATAAAAGCGCTATAATAATCCCTAAAATTAAGCTGATCTTTTTAATAAAAGGGAAAAACCGCTCATTATTTAATCCAAATGTTTGCAAAGCGCTTTGTATGGCATGGTTCAAATGCAGACCCAACGCCAGCATGGCAAATATATACACCCCTGCGTGTACTGGATTCTGAAAAGAGTTATACACCATGCCATATAAACCCATATCCTCACTTCCGACCATGCTCCGTGGACCTAACTCGGCAAATTTGAAATCACACAAGTGAAAAATCACATAACTCAATAGTACCAATCCGGTTATGGGCATTAACCGTGCGCTCAATCCTAATTCGCCTGCTGGCCTGCTCATCAAATAGCGCTTCCCCCGCGCCCGACAATTTTCCCAGGCTAATGTCAGCGCCGTAAAAATATGAATCAGAGCGATTAAAATCAGCCCGATTTCCATCAAATAGAGAAAAAAACCAAGACCGGCCAGTTTCGCGGCATATCCGTTAAAAACCTCCTCCCCCCTTAAAATAAGCATATTGCCAATAAGATGTACAATCACAAATGCCAGCATAAGAACCCCCGTCCCCGCCACCACCTGTTTGCGACCAATTGATGATCTGGGCCCGCCAAGCAGATGCCTTAGACCGATTCCTCTCATGCATTCTCCTTCAGGTGCCTTCGGATAAACAAAATACCCTAAATTTCATGTAAAAATCCGCAAAAAAATCAAACATCCGGGATTATACCCCAAACACCTTATTTTTATAGGTTAATAATTACATGTTATTGTGAAAATATTTTCTTTTATTACATAAATGCCTAAAATATTGAATGAAACGTCACTGATCTAGATCGGGGCACAGGTTTACTAATATCGTAAACCTATCGAAATAAAGGACTTATCATGAAATATAACACCGTCAATCCCGCCATCGAAGGAATCATCACCCAATATCAAATCTTCTCCCCCTACTAAATATCCACCACCACCCAAAACTCCCATCGGGCATTTCTCGAATGGCGAAGGTTGTCGATTATGCCCTGGAATTTCCCCTTTTAGCAGGTGTATCGATCTGCAATTCCTATACTTTTGGTCGGCAACGTCTCCCCGCTCAAGCACACAACCAATGTTACTGAGTGTGCTCTAGCGGCCTTGATAAATGGATTGGTGATCTATTTTATAAATTGCATATTTTACACTCGATTATAAATGTGTTGTTGGTCACAACCGTGGTGATTTTCCTGACCGAATTAACCAGCAACATTGCCACGGTCTCGACCTTCTTGCCCATTTTGAGCGGCGAGTCGTTGGGAATAGGCGCCGAACCACTACTATTATGAATTGTATTTTACGGGCAAACCTATTTGCCGTACTTTTTAACGCCTTCTTCAAAGACATCCCCGCCGTGACAATCGTTGCCTACCGTCAGAGGGAGATCTTCCACTTCCATTTCGCGGATCGCTTCCGGGCCTAAATCATCATAAGCGATAACTTTGGAAGATTTGACGGATTTACAGATCAAGGCGGCGACGCCGCCGGTGGCGACAAAATAAACGCCCTTATGTTCCTTGAGGGCATCTCTAACCTGGGGGCTTCTTTTGCCTTTGCCGATGGTACCGGCCAAACCCATTTTATGCAAAGTGGGGGTGAATTTATCCATACGATAACTGGTGGTCGGTCCGCAGGAACCGATGGGATAGCCCGGTTTAGCGGGGGTGGGTCCGACGTAGTAAATAATCTGTCCGCGCAGATCAACAGGGAGTTCCTCACCTTTTTCTATTAACTCCAGGAAGCGGCGATGAGCCATATCTCTGCCGGAATAAATTTTCCCGCTCAGTAGCACCCTATCACCAACCCTTAATTTTTCCACATCCTGTTTGTCCAAGGGGGTAGTTAATTTGATTATTTCAGGCATAGCAACCTCATTTTCGCAAATTTTTATAAAAATTAAATAACAACCGTTTTCTGGCGAGCCACATGGCAGTTCATGTTCAAGGCCACCGGCATCATGGCGACGTGGGCCGGGTGGGTCTCAATATGCACCGCCAGGGCGGTGGTCCGACCGCCGAAGCCCATGGGGCCGATACCCAAGTTGTTGATTTGTTGCAACAGATCCTTTTCCACCTGGGCGTATTTTTCATCGGGATGTGAACTGCCCAGCGGACTGCGCAGGACGGCTTTTTTAGCCAGATAGGCGCACTTGTCGAACGTTCCGCCGATACCAATACCGATCACGGTCGGGGGGCAGGGATTGCCGCTGGCCTGCCGGACAAAGTCCACCACAAACTTTTTCACACCTTCAATACCGTCGCCGGCGCTCATCATTTTAATGGCCGACATATTTTCGCAGCCGCCGCCCTTGGGGCAGAATAAAATCTTAATCTTATCGCCCGGTACGATATCGACATGAATAACGGCGGGGGTATTATCTTTGGTATTGGCGCGGGTGAACACCGGATCGTAAGTCATCGACTTGCGCAGGTAACCGTCCTGGTAGCCTTCCTTCACACCTTGGTTGATCGCTGCATAAAAATCACCTCCGGTGAGACGAACATCCTGACCCAGTTCGATTATCAATACCGCCTGACCGCAATCCTGGCACAAGGGCAGTTTTTCATCCTTGGCGATTTTCAAATTCTCGAAAATCTCATCCAAAACGGCTTTGCCCACATCCGAAACCTCATTCTGGCGGGCGGCTTGTAACGCGCTAACGACATCATTCGGAAGTTCATAATTGGCATCCATGCAAAGCTGGGCGACCGTCTCTGTAATCTGTTTGGTATCTACTTCTCTCATAACAACCTTTTTTCTTTTTTATACACCAAATTTAACGCGTGGGGCAAAGCCCCACCCTATATATTTAATCCGCTTTTTTGATAATGCCCTCATCCATCATCAGTTTAACTTCTCTCTGGGCGCGGGTAATTTTTTCCTCTGCGGAATCTCGCAATTCTTTTTCGGATAGTTTCCTTCGGGCGATTCCCTGCTCGATTGCCGCCAATCCACAGGCTACCGCTTCTTCTACGAACGCATCCGTCTCGACCATCGTAGGAACAATACGTTCTTCCGACATGCCTTTCTTTTCGGCGGTGGCGGCTAATGAATTACCGGCAGCAATGCACATCTCGTCGGTCACCGTCTTGGCCCAGACGTCCAGCACCCCACGGAAAATCGCGGGGAAACCCATGCTGTTATTGATCTGATTCGGGAAATCGCTGCGTCCGGTAGCCACAATTTTGGCGCCGGCTTCTTTGGCTTCCCAGGGCCAAATTTCCGGTATCGGATTGGCCATAGTAAAGCATATTGGATCCTTATTCATGGCCTGTATCCATTGAGGTTTGATGATATCAGGCCCCGGCGCCGACGCTGAAATCAGAACATCCGCTCCTGTCATCGCTTCTTTAATTCCACCGGCCAATCCTTGGGGGTTGGTGTTCTGGCAAATCCACCATTTCTCTTTCAGTTCCACTTTTTTTTCTTCCAGATCTTTACGCGAGGTGCTTAATATGCCCTTCGAATCGCAAAGAACAATATTTTCCGGTTTGACGCCTCCTTTGATCAATATCCGCAATATACAAACGTTCGCAGCGCCGCCGCCCACCATAGCAATTTTAATCTCACCTATTGATTTGTTCACTATCTTGCAGGCATTGACCAGACCGGCATAAGTGATCGTCGCTGTACCTTGTTGATCATCATGCCAGACGGGGATATTCATGCCTTGGCGGACTTTTTCCAGAATTGTGAAACACTTGGGCTGGGCAATATCTTCGAGGTTAATGCCGCCAAAAGTGGGTTCGAGGGATTTTACGATTTCAATAAATTTGTCGGGGTTTTTTTCCTTGATGCAAATGGGAAAGGCATCCACACCGCCCAGGTATTTAAACAGCAGGGCCTTGCCTTCCATGACCGGCATGCTGGCTTCGGGCCCGATATCGCCCAGACCCAGCACCCTGGTTCCGTCGGTGACAATCGCCACAAAATTAGCTTTGTTGGTATTGTGCCACACATATTCCGGATTCTCAGAAATCATTTTACATGCTCTGGCCACCCCGGGGGTGTACCAAATGGCAAAATCATCATAACTGCGGACGGGGGCTTTGAGTGATACTGATACCTTGCCCTGGTAATACGGATGCAATCGTTCCGCTTCTTTGGCCGGTTGTTCTGCTTTTTTCAGTAATTCTTCTTTTGTCAATGTTTCCATTTCTTATACCTCTACATGCAATGCTCGTGCTAATGATTTTTTCCCTCTATACTCCGGTAAAAGTATGGGGGACCTTCTTTTGGGTTTGATCTTGGCTTCTTTAAGCATCTTCACATAATTCGATACATGCTCCAGGGTAAGCTTACCCTGCTTTTTGCCTTTTTTGATATATTCAGCGGCGGAAATTCCCGTCCGCCGCCCAAACACCATACAATCCAACGTCGAGTTGCCCATCAAACGGTTTTTGCCGTGAACCCCACCGGAAACCTCTCCGGCCACCCATAGCCCTTCCAGGGTAGTACGTCCCACAGGATCGGTTTCCACGCCGCCGTTCTGGTAGTGCAGCGTCGGGAAAATAAGCACCGGATTCTTGGCCATATCGATATCATACCGTCTGAACATCCGGTCCATACCCGGAAAGGCCTTTTCAATATAACCCTTGCCGTTTTTCAATTCAATCATGGGCGTATCCAGCCAGACGCCGCGTAAGCCGGAGGGTGTCGTAATGCCCTTGTTTCTGACATAACATTCCCGGATGATCGCGGCCGCCTCGACATCTCTGGGCTCCATAGCGAAGACAAAGGCCTCACCATCGATATTCACCGGTTGGGCGCCTGATGTTCTCAGTTTCTCCGTTAACAGATATCCGATAATCTGAACCGGATAAGCCGCACCCGTAGGATGGTACTGTACCGTGTCAGTATCACGTAATTTCGCTCCGGCCCGATACGCCAGCACTACGCCATCTCCAGTTGCGCCATAATGATTAGTGGTGGGGAAACCTCTGATGTGTAATCGGCCAAAACCGCCCGTGGCCAGGATGGTAGCCTTAGCGGCCACGACTTTATATTCACCGGTTTCCAGATTATATAAAACCGCTCCAGTAACCTTATCGCCGTCGGTCAGTAGCTCCACCGCTGGGAAGTGCTCGATGCAACCGATCTTGCGGCTGATAAATTCATCTCGGATAACCCGAAATTCCTCCAGCCCCGTATAGTCCCGACAGGAGTGCATTCTTTTAATCGAAGTTCCGCCGCCCCACTTCTCCACAAAGTCGCCGTTTTCTTCCTTATCGAAAATCACTCCCAACTCATGCAGCCAGTGCATAATAAAAGGGCCGTCTTCCACCAAAGCCCGCAGCACATCGGGCTTGTTGGTGAAATGACCGCCCCCGATGGTGTCCAGGTAATGCCTCTCCAGGGAATCCACTTTCCGGTCGGCGGCCTGGGTTCCGCCTTCAGCCATGATAGAATTTGCGTCACCGTGTCTTAATTTGTTGACCAGCAGTATTTTGTCTTTATCAATGCCCATCTCATGGGCCCAGATGCACGCGGCGGTCCCGGCCAATCCACCGCCCAGCACCATAATGTCAACTTGGTAATCCGGAATTGAAAGATCAACCTCCTGCTTTTCGATCAGGGGATACGCTTCCAGCAAATCCACCACTTCCCGAGGTGCAATATCCCCTTGGTTGGGACCTACGACAATCTTTCTTTTACCGCCCGGGGCCCAGTCGGGGTGTATCTTCAGAACTTCTTGGCGTTCTTCTTTGGTCATGGCCGCGGGAATATTTTCCGCCCGCCAGGAGCGGGTTTCATGCACCTTAGGTATGAGTTGAAAAATTTCTTCGGGATAGCCTTCTATATACTTTACTTCCGCCATGTGAACTCCCTAGTCTGATTCTTTTTCTCGACTATAATATAGTTTTTCCAATTCCTCTTTACTTTTTTTGGTTATTTCATCCAACGGTTTGACAAACTTGCCCTGTTCAATCTCTTTCAATCTATCCGTCAGGTGTTTAGGCTCCGGACGGTCATTTCTGCCGTATAACCGGCGTGCCAGTTGGGCCATGTTGTACTGAACGATTTCCGCCGGACAGCGCAGGGCGCACATGCCGCATTGGATACAGTCGAATGATTCATTGACGCATGTTTCAAAATCGCCCCGTATGGCCGCCTGAATATAATCCATCACCTGCAGATCCTGGGTACAGGCTTTGGTACAGGTATTACAGGCCACACACCGGGCCAGTTCCGGATAGTGCTTCAAAAGAGTATTTACCTTATATGCTTCCTTGCTGATATCATAAGATGCTTTTTCCGCCGGTGAGAACGGTATTTGCACCAGGTACATCCCGTCTTCCACCCGCGTCTGACAGGCCATGCCGGTCTGAAGTTTATACTCACCGTGCCTGCGATACACCGTCGAACACGCACCGCAAAAACCTTGGCGGCAACCACATCCCCTGATAAACTTATAACCGGCATATTCCATCGCCGTTAAAATCGTCAAGTCCGCCGGGACGCTATATCCCCTGCCCATGACGTAGATCGTCACCCAGTGCCTGACATCTTTCTCCTCGACGCCTGCCACCGTGGGCCGGCTGGCCTCGGCAATCCTTTCCATCACTTTTTCAGGATCCAGTTTCTTGCTCTTTGTCTCTTTCATGAAAATACCTTACTTTATATTTTATATTTTTAAATTGTTATCAAAAACAACTTATTCTTTTAACAAAGCTGCTTTTCCTTTAGTAAAGGTTCCGGTTTTGTATGGTGCAAATCAAAACCATAACATTCATTTGATAATCCAAACGCCAGGGCCATCAATTGGGTGAAATAAAACACCGGTATATTCTTAAAGCCGGGATACTTTTCTTTGATCTCTTTCTGTCGATTATCTAGATTAAAAGCACAGAGGGGACAACTGGTGGTTAGCGCCTGGGCCCCGGCCTTTTGTGCGTGGGACAAAATTTTATAGGCCAACTCCACCACCACATACTTGTTGTCCACCGTCAGATAGCTGCCGCAACAAACCTTCCGATAGGGGCTATCAATCGGTTCGGCCCCCAGGGCGGCAAGTATATTTTCCTGCAGATTGGGCTCCTCCGGGTCGTCGATGCCGACTTCTTTGGGCCGCAATAACATACAACCGTAATACGGCAACACCTTCAGACCGTTAAGAGGCTTTACCACCTTTTCCCGAATCTTCTCCACCCCAATCTCTTTTAACAAATCCAGAAAATGAATCACATCGACGTTGAGTTCGTAATCGTCGTCTTCCAGGTACATAAAATCGTTGATTTTCTGGAGATCCTCCGGATTCTCTTTTACTCGGAGATTAGTCCGCTTCAGGGCGTTATAACACATCGAACATAACACTACCATACGATGATCGTCCGTGACCAGTTCATCACGTACCATCTGCTTCACTCTCAGCAAATTCCTCACCGGGGCGATATGATACATTAAATTGTCGTCCGTCAGGGAATAAACGGTACCGCAGCAGTTCCATTTCGGAAGCTCCACCAATTCTATATCCAACGCCCGGGCCACTGCCAGAGCGGAATCTTCAAAATTTTTCGCGGTCGTTTTAAGAGTACAACCGGGATAATAAGCTATTTTTGTCTGACTCATTATTTAATAATTCCTAACCGGTAAATTTACGACAAGCGCTGATCAGGGCGATCTGGGGCAATCCTTCCAATTCTTCTATTGTCAGTTTTTTAATATCCATATGATCTTCCGCCTGCCTTAGCTTGATCTGCCTTAATGCCTCGGCCACCTTCGACAGATCCAAACCCCGCGGGCATCGAACCACGCAGGTAAAACAGGAGGCGCAAAGCCAGATAGCTTTGGTTTCCAGCACCTCCTCCATCCCCAGTTGTGACATCTTCATCATCTCGGATGGATTAATGTCCATCTCCGCCGCCATCGGACAGCTTGCCGAACAGGTCCCGCACTGGTCGCACATGGTTACCACTTCGCCGCTTATACTGCAGATCTTCTCGCACAATTTATTATTTTCTGGGGCAAGTTCTATTTTTTTAGTCATATTGCTTCTTCCGTTATTTTCTTTATCAAACCGGCCCTTCCGGCTTAACTTTTTTCGGGTGGCCTTCACCTGGCGTTAAGTTATCTAATCTTTCAACGCCGAAACCTGTCACACCGTAACACTGTTGAGTTCTTTCAGTTGTTTGTAGGTAAAAACCGGGCCGTCTTTACAAATATACTTGCTGCCTATATTACAACGGCCGCATTTGCCGATCCCGCATTTCATTTTCATCTCCAGAGAGGTGATAATCTCTTCATCAGGAAAATGCAAACCGGCCAAAACCTTGATGCAGGTTTCTATCATAATGGGAGGGCCGCAAACCACAGCCGTAGTGTTTTGGGCGCTGGGGGCCAAATCTTTGAGGACGGGCGCCGCAAATCCCACCTTATGGGGCCAATCCTCCACGGGTTTATCAATGGTTTGTACTATTTCTATATCGTTGCGTTTGCTCCATTCGGCAAGATCGTCTTTGTATAACATTTCACCGGGATCCCGGGCGGCGACAAAGAGGGTGATATCACCATAGTGGGGCCGATTTTTTTCATGAAGCACATACTTGGTCAATGCTCTTAAGGTAGTCAAAGCAAAGCCCCCCCCGACCACCAAGAGATTTTTCGATGTCATCTTTTCCAAAGGGAAACCGTTTCCCAGCGGCCCTCTCAAGCCCAGCGTGCTGCCCTCGGAGAGATTGTGTAAGGCAGTGGTCAAAACTCCTTTAGGATATTTTTTAACGGTGAATCGAAGCACTTCCTTTGTCAACGGCGACGATGCGATTCCGAAAGGCGCTTCTCCCACGCCGTTGATAGAGAGCATGGCAAATTGACCGCACACAAATTTGAAATTTTCGGCGTCGCCGGAATTGACAAAAACCAGGTCAAAAGTTTTAAGATCGCCGGTTTCATTTTCGAGGCGAACCGCTTTTAATTTTACCGGCATGGGCACGTAAGGATTTTTCATGCTGATTATCTCACTTGAGGTTATTGATATTTTCAATTTCCCTAATTAGGTCCGAACCCACCGGGCAATGGTTTATGCATCGGCCGCATCCGACACAGGCAATTTCGCCATAGTTTTCCACAAAGTAACGGAATTTGTGCATCAATCGCTGGCGCATTCGCTCCTTACCGGTAGCACGGGGATTGTGCCCCGACGCTTCCAGGGTGAAGGTCGGGTATGAACATGAATCCCAGATTCTGATGCGCCGGCCCTTGTCGTCTTTTTGCTCATCGACGATGTCAAAGCAATGACAGGTAGGACAAAGATAAGTACAAATGCCGCAACCCAGGCATTTCTGATGGATTCCGTCCCAAAAAGGATGGTCGAATATACGGGCCAGTTTTTCCGGCAAGTTATCAAGATCAACTTTTCGCGCCACTTTACTTTCGGCTTCAGATCGCAGATTTTTTAGGCGCTCTGCATCGGTTGGCCGGGCGTTTTCCAGTCCGGGAATTTTATTCAGAATATCCGCACCGCCCGGCGTTATTGGTTCAAAAACATATCGATCGCCCAGGTCCGCCATAAAGACGTCCGTGTCTTTTTTGGAAAATGGTCCGATTCCCAGCGAGTCGCAAAAGCAATTGCTCCGGGGGCGGCGGCATGCCAACGTAAAAATTGTCGTGTTCTTTCTTTTTACTATATAGTAAGGATCTTTATAATCGGGTCCGTCGAAGACCGCGTCCAACAGCGACAGACTTTTGGCATCACAAGGTCTCATTCCAAATATGATTCTGGGTTTTTCCGGTTTTAACTCGGACACCTGCGCCGCGTCGCTGCCGGTATAAGAAAACAGAGTCTCTGCTTGAGGGAAAAATAATTTCTTTGCCGGTTCATTGGTATTTGAAAATTCCAAACAGGCCTGGGCGCCGTTTTGAATCCTACCAAAATCCACAACCAGATCGTCTTTTTGGACGGGCCCAAAGACCTGATATTTCTTGATTAGAAAATCAAGCACCGTATTAATTTTATCTTTTTTAATTGTTTTCATAATTTTTTCACTTGATAAAATCCTGGGGGTCGTCCTCATTATAAAAACTCAAAGGTGCCTTTTCCTCAAGTTGGAGCCCTGCTTCGTCGCCAAAAAGCTCTTTAACGTCCTTTGCGATTTTTTTGGTTAACATTCTTATATCAACATTATTCGGGCAGGACCGTTCACAGGCGCCGCAGTCAACACAGCGCCCCGTGGTATGGAACGCTCGCATAATATGAAAAACTATCGTGTCGGAAATATCCGTAGTTTTTCCCACCCAGGCCGGGAAATTCTGATCGGTGAAACACTGTTGACAGTAGCACAACGGACACGCCTCCCGGCAAGCATAGCAGCG
Organism: Phycisphaerae bacterium SM23_30; assembly: GCA_001303695.1. GTDB lineage: Bacteria > Planctomycetota > Phycisphaerae > Sedimentisphaerales > SM23-30 > SM23-30. Next base: position 4,407 of record LJUC01000054.1, on the reverse strand, counting down.
AATACATTTGGACAGTGTTTTCCGAAAATATTCCCACCTTTCTTCGGAAGTGCTCTCTTCGAGTTGCTTGATTTTTTTATATTCGTCTTTGACGTCCAACGGGGGCAGGTTTTCACCAATCTGGACGTCACAGAGAACCGGATTCCTATGGCGGCAGGACAGGCAGCAGTCCGCCAGAAAATCATCCACCATAAGATCGGCGGTGAATTCAAGGCCCTTAACTGTGATAACCTTGTCTTTCAAGACGGCTTCTCTGACATCGCCGTTTTTTAAATGGTTATAGATTTTCTTGCGATCGACAATACCTCCGCAAGGCATACCAAGAATATTAACATTTTTTCTTTCAATTTGGTTTTCGTTTATCAGAACAACGATGGCGCGGGTGTCGCAGCCTTTGGCCACGACCGCCGCTTTATCTTTTCTTGCCGTTAAATATCTTGCCAGGTTGTGATCACAAAAAGGATTCCACACCAGTCGATCCACATCCTGGGGGTCTGTTATGAAACACGGTGTTGTCCGCAGTGGCGCCCCTTCATCTTCGTAGCCTATCACCACATCCACAAGCTTTTCTTCGAGCAGTTTCCGCGCTTCTTGTCTGAGTTTGGTTTGCAAATCCACTAATTAACCACTCCATCAACAGGACTATGTTTTACCAGTCTCGTAGCCGGGCCTAATTTTCTAACTGTTTCGGTTACTTCGTTGACGACCTTGGCAAACTTGTCACCTTCGCTCGCCGAAACCCACGAAAAATGCACGCGCCCTTCTTCGAGCCCGATATATTCGAGAAGCCTTTTCAATATGGCAAATCTTCTTCGAGCGTAATAATTGCCGTTGGAATAATGGCATTCGCCGGGATGACAACCGGAAACCAGAACGCCATCGCAACCCTGCTGTAAACTCTTGACGATATAGAAGGGATTAACTCTGCCGGAACAAGGCACCTTGACAATCCTGACATTAGGGGAATACCGTCGCCGACTAACCCCCGCCAGGTCGGCGCCGGCATAAGAACACCAACTGCATAGAAAAGCGATAATCCGGGGTTCCCAATTTTCCGGTTGCTCTTGCATAGTTTACATTACCTCTATCATCTTACTTATCTGATGATCGCTGACTCCAATCACATCCGCTGCACCCGATCGACAGGTAGCGGCACAAGTCCCGCATCCCTTACAAAGAAACTCGTTAACCACCGCGGTTTTTTTGCCGGTATGCGCATCAACAACGGTTATTTCAATCGCCTTATAAGCACAGACATCCGCGCACATGCCGCAGCCAATACAAATACTTTCATCAATTTGCGCCGTGATGGGTTCGGCTTCATAGACGCCTTTATTCATCAGGCTGATGGCTCGCGAAGAGGCGGCGCCCGCCTGGGCCACTGAATCCGGAATATCCTTGGGTCCCTGCACGGTGCCCGCTAAAAATACACCTTCGATCAAGGTGTCCACCGGCCGGAACTTTAGATGCGCTTCCTTGAGAAAACCATCCTGACTCCGCGACAAGCCCAGCAGACCGGCAACATGACGGGTGCCCTCGTTCGGAATTAAACCTACCGACAATACCACCGTATTAAATTCAGATTCGATGATCTTGCGTGATAAGGTATCCTCGGCCCGCAGAGTCAATTTTTTCGTCTTGGGATCCTCCAATATTTCCGCCACCCGACCGCGAATATATTTAATGCCTTCGGATTGGGCCCGCTTGTAGTACTCTTCAAATCCCTTGCCATAAGCCCGCAGATCGGTATAAAAAATATAAATTTCCTTACCCGGACGCTCCCGGTTCAATAGACACGCCAGTTTCGTCGCATACATGCAGCATACTCGGGAACAATATTCGTGCTCCACTTGTTCGTCGCGCGATCCGACACACTGGATAAAGGCTATCCGGTTGCCGATGTCCTTTAACGGCTTGCCCTCCCCCGCATAAGCCAGCATCCGCTCCATTTCCAGGGCATTAAATACATTTTCATATTTACCCAGTCCGTAAACCCTCTTTTGCCGGGCGTCGTAAATATCAAAACCTGTCGCCACGATGATTGTATCGACGGTAAATTTTTCTTCCGTCGGATATACGTCATAATCGATCGCGTTCGGCTCGCAGACCTCTTTACATTTACTGCACGCCAGCGGGAACAATCCCAGACAGGTTTTGTCGTCCAGTATATACGAATGAGGTACGGCTATGGGGCTGGGCAGATAGATCGCCTTGCGGGTGGTCAATCCCTCATCGTACTCATTGGGGACCGTCACCGGACATGCCTCCACGCATTTATCACAGCAGGTGCATTTGTCCGGATCCACATAGAGGGCTTTTCGGGTTACGGTAACCTGGTAATTACCTATATAGCCGGAAATGTCCTTGACTTCGGTGCTGGTCATCAGCTTGATGTTGGGATTGTTGGGCACATCGGCCATTTTCGGCGATAGAATACATGCCGCACAATCTTCGGTGGGGAAAGTTTTCGATAACTGCGCCATCTTTCCGCCGATGGAGGGATCCTTCTCTACCAGATACACCTGAAAACCTGCATCCCCCAGATCCAGCGCCGCCTGGATGCCGGCAATACCCCCGCCGATAATTAAAACCCTTTTGCCGATCGGGATAACCTTTTTTTCCAGGGGGATATCCAGTCGGGCCTTGGCAAGGGACATTTTTGTCAGATCGATCGCCTTTTTCGTGGCTTCCTGGGGATAATCATAATGCGGCCAGGAACACTGCTCTCGGATATTGGCCATTTCCAGGACGTAAGGCGACAAACCCGCATGTTCCATGGTCTTCATAAAGGTTATCCCCTGAAATTGAGGAGAACACGCCGCGATGACCACTCTGTCTAATTTATTTTCCTTGATGTCATTTAAAATAAGTTTTTGGCCGACTTCTGAACAAATGTGCTCATGATCTTTTATCTGAACCACATCGACCGGTCCCTCCAGCGATTCCATCACCTTTTGAATATCAACCACTTCCGATATATTGCCCCCGCAATGACAAACGTACACACCTATTCTCGGCGCCATGGTTGTCAGCTACCTTTCGTTAACCTCGTTTTTTTGCGGTTTATCAACCGCCGCCTTAATAGTACCCATCATATTATAGTATGGAGATATTTAACGGTTACTAATTGCCGTCTCGATATCTCCCAGATAAAACCTCAGGGGTGGTGAAGCTCTTCATCTTTTTCTTCGGTGCTCCAAATCGCATATTCCGGACAGACCAATTCGCACAGATGACAACACAAACACAGTTTTTCATCTTTCACCCGCGGCGGGTGGTAAGCCTTCTCGTTAAACTCGTCTGAAAATTCCAGGACATCTCTGGGGCAATACTCGATGCAAAATCCGCAACCTTTACATCTTTCTTTGAGAATATGAATCTTGCCCTTGGGAGTTTTCACTCGATCGGCATCTAAAGGTATGCGCCAATATTTTGATGCTGCATTTTTCATAGTTATTTATTCTTTATCTTTTTGCCCTAACTAAGCGGCCAACACCTTTTTCATGGTCATGCCAATTTCCGCCGGCGACTCCGCCACCATCACGCCGCTCGCCCGCAAAGCCTTAATCTTTTCCTCAGCCGTTCCTTTTCCCCCGGCAATAATCGCCCCGGCATGGCCCATCCGCTTGCCGGGCGGCGCCGTCCGTCCGGCAACAAATGCCACGACCGGCTTGGTAAATTCATTCCGGATATACTCGGCCGCCGCTTCCTCATCCGAACCGCCTATTTCGCCAATCAACACCACCCCTTCGGTCTGGGGATCTTGCTGAAAGAGCTTTAATCCGTCAATAAATCGCGTCCCGATAATAGGGTCGCCCCCCAGCCCGATACAGGTCGATTCCCCCAGCCCCTCCTTGGTTAACTGCGCCACCGCTTCGTAGGTCAACGTGCCGCTGCGGGACAACACGCCGATTTTCCCTTCGCGGTGGATATAACCGGGCATGATCCCCACCTTTGACTTGCCCGGCGAAATAATCCCCGGACAGTTCGGCCCGATCAGCACCACATTCCGTCCCTCAAGGAACGTGACTACTCTCACCATATCCAGCGTTGGGATCCCTTCGCTAATGCACACAATCAACTTTATTCCCGCATCTGCCGCTTCCATCATCGCATCCGCGGCAAATGCCGGCGGCACAAAAATCACCGAGGCGTTCACCCCGGTTTGCTCAACAGCTTCCACTACAGTATTATATACCGGCACTCCTTCATGAGTCTGCCCCCCCTTGCCCGGCGTCACCCCCGCCACTATCTTCGTCCCATAATCCAACATCTGCCGGGTATGGAATGTCCCTTCATTGCCGGTTATACCTTGTACGACTACTTTGGTCTCATTATCAATCAAAATACTCATAATCTGCTCAAACCGTCTTCATTTCCTGATCCGCTTTCACCGCCGCCACTACT
>LJUC01000053.1 GCA_001303695.1 Phycisphaerae bacterium SM23_30 | reverse complement strand
TTGGCGGCGTGGAGAGCCTGGCGGGTTATAACGGGTTCGTTGGGGGCTAAACCGCAGCCGATATGTTCCGGCGGCGGGAGTTGCTGGTCGTTGGCTAACTGGCTGAGGGTCATGGTTTTGCCGCCGTAGATGGTGTCGGCGACGATGGGGTGTTTGATAAGGCTAAGGTGGACGCGTATCTGATGGGTGCGGCCGGTTTTAGGTTTTAGTCTTAGAACGGCATATCCCCGAAACTGCTGCTGAAGCTCATATTGGGTCACAGCGGATTTACCGGTCTCGGGGCGGGCGGCGTATTTTTCGCGGATGCGGGGATGACGACCGAGGGGCATATCAATGACATCGGCATCCAGTTCCATGGTACCCTGGACCACGGCGATATATTCTTTTTGGACGAGGCGGTGCTCGAATTGATGGGCCAGGCGCCAATGGGCGGTGTCGGTTTTAGCGACCACCATAACGCCGGTGGTATGGCGGTCCAGGCGATGGACAATCCCCGGTCGAAATTGACTGTTGACCTTAGAGAGGGAATTACTGTAATGCACCAGGCCGTTGACGAGGGTGCCGCTGGGATTACCGCGGGCGGGGTGGACAATCAAATCGGCCTGCTTGTTGAGCGCCAAGAGGTGATCGTCTTCGTAAAGCACGTCCAGGGGTATCGGTTCCGGTGCGATCTGGTTGGTGGGCGGGGGCGGCAGTATTACATCCACCCGGTCACCTATCTTAAGCTGATAGCTCTGCTTGACGGGACGGCCATCGACGGAAACGGCCTCCTCGGCGATCAAACGCTGAATCAGGGTGCGAGAGAAGTCCGAAAAACGATGCTGGAGGTATTTATCGAGGCGGCGTGCGGGCAAGAGGCGCTTAATCTCCAGAGAAACATGTTGGGCGCCATCCTCATCCAAAGATAAATGTCCAAGTATCGACATGCTGGGTCAAACCTTCGTCAGCGCCAACCTTATGGTAAGCGAATTAAGGATTTAATCTGTCAATAAAAAATTATCAGTGAAAATCAATCAATCAGTATCGAAAATAGAAAATTCCGTCGCGTTGCGACACAACAAAGTTTATGCCTTTGGCGTTACGCCTTCTTTTTTAAAGGCCAGCGCCCCGGTGGGGCAGGCGGCCACGCATTGGGCGGCGGTTTTGGTGAGGCCTTCGGCCAGAGAATGATCCAGCGGCACCTTGACGCGGACGTTGAAGCCGCGGCCGATAAAGGTTAAACCCAACTTTTCCTTTTGCCGGGCGGTAATCTGCAGGCAGATCCCGCAGGAGATACACTTGCCGGGTTCATAGATAATATCCTGATGCTGGCGCTGCTGTTCGAAAGTACGTCGTTGGCCTTTATAACGGTTGGCCCTGACGTCATATTTTTGCGCCAATTGCCTTAACCTGCAACTGTCCGGCTTGCGACAATCGCAGTGCACACAACGCCGTGCTTCCCGCGGCGCCTCATCGGCGGCAAAACCACCCGCGGCCCCCCGGCCCGGCTCAATCCGGGCGGTCGGCTCGGCCTCGGTTAGAAACTTTTCCATCTCCCCGTCCAGCAACTTGCCGATATGCGTGGTAAACAAACGCGGCTCCCCGACGACGGGTGAGCCTCTTAGCTTTTGAGCGATGGCGGCGGCGGCGGCCTTACCCTCGGCGCAGGCGCGAACAGCCAGCCTGCGCGGCCGGAGGCAATCACCGGCGGCAAAAACCCCCGGTATCTCGGTCTGCAAGGTTTTACTATCAACCTTGATTCCATGCGGGCCTGCCGGCAATCCTAAATCGGCTAGCGTGGGCAGCTTGTTAGCCGCGCGGTGGTCCGGTTTCTCTGCGGTGGAGTCGGGAAGCGGTCCGGTCGCTATCAAAACCGCGTCAAAATCCTTATGTAAATCTTTAATAGATATTTTTTCACCGATCGTCGTTTGAAACTCAAACTTTGCCCCCAGCTTTTCAATCAGGGCAATCTCAGCATTGAGCACCTCATGCGGCAGCGCCTCCGGCGATACGGCGTAGCGCAGCATCCCGCCGGGTTTGTCATGGTCATCATATATGGTGCAGCCAAAACCCTCTTGCAAAAGATAATAGGCGGCGGACAATCCCGCCGGACCGGCGCCGACAATGGCCACGCCTTTGTTTTGGGCGGGTTTGCAGGCGGGCAGGTATGGCTTTGGGGAGGCCAGATCGACATCGGCCACATAACGTTTTAATAAACAAATCGCAACCGCCTCATCGTGGGCGGCGCGGCGGCAGGGCTTTTCGCAGGGGGCCGGGCATATTCGCCCCAAAACCGCCGGCAGGGCGATGTCCTTTTTAATGGTGATGATCGCCTCGTCGAGTTTGCCCTCGGCGATGCGGCGTATCATCCGCGGAATGTTCATATGCGCCGGGCAGGCGCTCTGACACGGCGCCGTGCAGTCGCCCAGATGATCGCTCAACAACAATTCCAATGCCGTGCGGCGGGCCTGATGAACCTCTTCCGTTTCGCTCTCAACCTGCATCCCCTCCTCGACGACGGCGGCACAGGCCGGCAGCAGCCGCTTGCGACCTTCTACCTTCACCACGCAGGCCATACAGGAAGTATTAGGTTCCCATCCCTTGATATAACATAGCGTCGGTATATTAATACCCAGCTTATGTGCCGCATCGAGAATGGTCGCTCCTTCGGGTATTTCCACCTGGCGTTTGTCGATAGTTAACCGGGGCATTCTAAAAATAGGTTTCCTTTAACTGTTTCATGTTACTACCGGACTTTGGCAAGACTCTTGTTACGTTACTTCAACCGCATCAACGGGGCATATTTCCCGGCAGGTGCCGCAGCGGATGCATTTTTCCGGATCAATTTCGTGCCTTTCGTAGGGTGTCACGGCAATAGCCTCGGCAGGACAATTCTGGGCACAAATAGTGCAGCCGATACAGTCGTCGGTGACCGAGTAGGTGATCAGGGCCCGGCACTTACCGGCCGGGCAGCGCCCTTGCAGGTGGGCCTCGTACTCGTCGCGAAAATACTGTAGCGTAGAAAGCACCGGGTTGGGCGCCGTGCCCCCCAAGGCGCAGAGACTGGTATTTTTCACCTTCACCGCCAGGTCGTGCAGCTCTTCCAGGTCGCCCTTTTTACCCCGGCCTGCGCAGAGTCTTTCGAGAATATCGAGCATACGCCGGGTGCCGATGCGGCAAAAGGTGCATCGACCGCAGGACTGGTTTTGAGTAAATTCCAGAAAGTACCGGGCGATGTCCACCATGCAGTCGGTTTCGTCCAGCACCACCAGGCCGCCGGAACCCATAATCGCCCCGGCCGCCGTGAGCGCCTCGAAATCGACGGTAGTGTCGGCGTCACCAGCCGGCACGCAGCCGCCGGAGGGGCCGCCGATCTGGACGGCTTTGAATTTTTTATCGTGGGCGATGCCGCCGCCGATGTCTTCGACGATTTCGCGGATGGTGATGCCCATGGGCACCTCGATCAAGCCGCCGCGGGCGATTTTACCAGCCAGGGCAAAGACCTTGGTGCCGCTGCTGTGGTCGCTGCCCAATTGGGCGAACATTTTGGATCCGTTGCGGATGATCCAGGGGATTAGGGCGTAAGTTTCCACATTATTGACCAGGGTAGGTTTTTGCCACAGTCCTTTTTGGGCGGGGTAGGGTGGTCTTAAACGGGGCATGCCGCGGCGTCCTTCGATGGAGGCCATCAAGGCCGATTCTTCGCCGCAGACGAAGGCGCCGGCGCCTTCCATGATGCGGAGGTCCAAATTAAAATTCCCGCCCAGGATGCTCCGGCCGATCAGGTTATTTTCTCGACAAATCTCCAGGGCTTCTCTGACGCGTCGGACGGCGAGGGGATACTCGGCGCGGATGTAGAAATAGCCCCGGGAGGCCCCCACGGCATAAGCGGCGATGGTGATCCCTTCGATGATGCGGTAGGGATAGGATTCCAGAAGCATGCGGTCCATAAAGGCGCCGGGATCGCCTTCGTCGCCGTTACAGATGACGAATTTTTGCTCGGACTTTTGGTTTCGGACGTGGGACCATTTGAGGCCTGTGGGGTAACCGGCCCCGCCCCGGCCGCGGAGGTTGCTGCGTTTTATTTCGTCGATTATTTTCTCCGGAGTAAGATTTGTCAGGCAGTGATTGAGGGCCTCAAATCCGCCATGGGCGCGATATTCATCGAGGTCGGTGGGGTCGATCCGGCCGCCACACTCGGTGGCGAGGTGTTTTTGCTTGTTGAGGAAGGCAGCCACAGGTTCATCGCGGACATCAATCGAGTAGCGGGTGACGGGGGGCCAGGAGTGGTCGGTGAGCAGATTATCGAACCAAACGGAAAGCTTATTGTTGATTTTTTTCGCGATGCTCTTGGGTCTGAAGTGGCGCAGGACGATGGGGCGGGCATCCTGGGGCTGGACGCGGGCGTACAAAAAGGAGCGTTGGTCGGGCAGCACAATTTCCAGCAGCGGGGTCTGATGACACATACCCACGCAGCCGACCCTTTTAACGGGTACGGGAATGCGGGTTTGGGCCAGGGCCTCTTTCAAGGCGGCATGCAATTTGCCGCTGCCGCGGGAGACGCAGCAGGAGCCCAGGCCGATGCGAATTTCACCCTGGCCGTCTTTAACGGGCGAAGGGGGTTCTTTAGGGGGCTTGGCGCGGCGTTTTTGAAGCTCAAGAAAATCAGCAAGGATTTGAGGGGCGGTGTTGGCGGTGAGATGGCCGTAGGTAATATCGTCGATCTTGACGGCGGGGGCGAGGGTGCAGCACCCCAGGCAGGCGATTTTCTGGATGGTGAAGAGTTCGTCGGCGTCGGTATCCTGGTCGCCGGTGAGGTTCAGGCAACGGCGGACGGCGTCAAAGACCAGGTCGGCCCCTTTGACGTGACAGGCGGTGCCGACACATACGTTGATAATATGTTTGCCGACGGGTCGATGGCGAAACTGGCTGTAGAAACTGGAGACGCCGGCGATCGCGGCGGGGGTGATCTCGGTGATTTCGCAGACGCGGTGCAGGGCCGCAGAGGGTAAATAACCATAATGTTCCTGCAGAGCCTGTAAGATGGATATGACAAAAGCGGATTCCGCGCCGATTTTTTCCACCGCCCGGTCCACGTATGAAAGATCAATCTTGTTCATATATCATTATATAATGTATTAAGGCAAAATAGTCAAGAAAAACAGATTTGGACGCGGATTTACACGGAGAATACAGATTTTATATACATATATTTAAAAAACCACGGAGATGAAGAAGAAGTTCAAAGAAGTTTAGTATCGCAGGGCGACAGAATTTTTACTACAGACAATGATTCTCAATTATAATTTTTCTATTAAAATTGATAGGATTCACCGGAATAAAATGCCATCTGTGCTGAAGCACACCCTCCATGGTTGATAAAGATCTGCGTTAAGGTTGTAACTTTATTCAACGGGGGGCGTAAAAATCGTTTTGAAAGCAGGTCTTTAGAAAGTATAATGGCGATATGTGGAGTAAATAAGGATGTTATGCCAGAAATGCGGTATTCGTAAGGCCTGCTGTATTGTAACCAGTTGCGATGGGATCGAGTGTTACGAACTTCATCTTTGTCTGGAGTGCAAAGAGGGCGGCGGGGGGTTTCCCACGCCGGCCGAGCAAAAGCAGATAGTGGCATCGGCGATGGAGGGGGCCCGGGCCAAGGGTCTGGACGAGGAGATTATATCCGAGGCTATCGGCATCGAGGCGGAAGAACTCAGGCGCATTTTGCGGGGCGAAGGCGTTCGGGACCCGGCGGTCTGGCAAATCATCATCAAACACCTGCGAACGGATGAATGAAGGGAAAATTAATGATGCAAGGTTGTAAAGCGACGGTATTTGACCTGGAGCGGGCCTGGGACGGGGCCAAGCTCAAAGCGGTGGCGGCCGAGGCGGGATACACGGATAAGGCCCTGGCAAAAACCCTGGCCATAACATGCCCCCACGAACAGCAGGATATTGAAGTGGTCTTTCGGCGGGTCAGGATCAATAACCCCTATAACATCCTGGTGCGGTTGTTCCGCCTGGGAAGGGCCGTCCCCCAATCAGAGCTGCAAAAGATATTGCCGGGTCTTGACCTGGAGACATTGACGGCGGTCGGGCTGCTGCAGCATGGAGACGGACAAATCCGGTCAACGGTCAAATTGACTCCCTTTTATGACCTGCTGCTGGCCAGCGATTTTGAGCCGCCGGCGCGAAGGGAGATGCCGGCTGACCATGTCCTGGGCGTGGGGGCGGCGTCGGTGACGCTGGCGGGCCTGACCGTGCGCCGGCCGGTAGAAACGGCGCTTGATTTAGGCGCCGGCGCCGGCATCCAGGCCTTTCTGGCCGCCCGCCACAGCCAGCGCGTTCTGGGCACCGATACCAATGAACGGGCCCTGAACTTTGCCCGGTTCAACGCCAGGTTAAATGATATTGAAGGTCTGGAATGGCGCCAGGGAAGCCTTTATGAGCCGGCGGATAAGCAAAGATTCGATTTAATCGTTTCCAATCCTCCGTACGTGATTTCCCCGGAATCGCGGTTTGTTTTTCGCGACGCCCATCTGCCGGGGGATCAAATTTCCGAACAGGTGATACGGGGCACGGGCCGATATTTAAACGAGGGGGGTTTTGCCTGTATCTTGTTCAACTGGCACCATCGCAGCGAAGATGACTGGGCGACGCGGCCGCTGAGCTGGGTGGGAGAGAGCAGCTGCGACAGCTGGCTGCTGCGCTTCAGTTGTGAAGAGCCGTTGGCCTACGCGGCGGAGTGGCTGGGCGATTACGAAGGGAAGGATTCACCAGACTACGGTAGGCATCTGGACGAATGGATGTCGTACTACCAGGATATGAGGATCGAGAGGATCAGCGCCGGGGCGATAATCATGCGTCGGCGAAAGGGGCAGAGAAACTGGAGCCGTTTCGACGCGATAGAAACGGCGCGGGGCATCGGCAGCAGCAGCGATCAGATTGAACGTATCTTTGCCATAGAGGATCTATTGGAAACTCTCGCCGAGGAGAGGGAACTGCTGGATTTTCGTTTTCATTTTGACGAGCACCACCGCCTGGAGCATCGGTTGACGGTCGAGGACGGTCGCTGGGTGGTTTGCGAGGAGCATTTGCACGCCAGCGAGGGGATTCCCTTTGCCGGGAAGGTGGACATGTACATCGCGCAGCTTCTGGCCGGCTGTGACGGCCGCCGCAGCCTGCGGGAATTGATAGCGGAAGGGGCGCAGCGGGCCGGGACCGATCCCGAAACGATGATCCCGGCTTTCTTAAAGGTGATTCGTAAACTTATGCGGTCCGGCTTTCTCCGTTTGGTAAAATGACGCCCCTGTCTTTAATGGCGGCTTAGAACCAAAGTTTTGCCGAAGTTCGTTTAGAACCAATCCTTGCAGAACAGGCAGAGGAAGAGACCGTTGTCGTGTTTATCGCTAAAGGTGCCGCATTCGGGGCACTCGGCCATCTTGCGTCCGTCTTTTAATCTGATAACCTTATAGCCTCTCCAGGGACTCTGGCGGGCGGCCTGGGCGGCGGTGCCTTTGCCCTCGATCGTATGGACTTTGACGTTGGGCTTGAATTTGACCTGGCCGCCGCGTCGAGCGGGGCGAGGGGGCGGGGGAATCTTGGGGGGTTTGCGGGCCATGAACTCCCGCCGGCGGAACTCGGCGTCCGAGATCCCCTGGGGTTCCCAGATATAACCGTCCCTCATGGGTACCGGCACCGAATCCATGGGGCGCGGGCCGGGCACCAGCGGGGCGCCGTAATCAACTGCGTACCCCCGCGGTCTGCGCAACAACATTCCACAATCCGGACACCTGGAGGTGTAGGGGATAATGGACTTGCCGCATTCCGGACAGAATGGCATGACTTGCTCCTCTCGATTTTAATTAATAACTTAAATTTTCTAAAAGTCCACTTAGAAAACAGCGTGGGTAACGTGTTACCCGCCCGTTTTCCTTAAATAACAATTATTACACGATACGTCCTATAAATGCAAATTATTTTATTATGATTTTAAAGGGCCGCGCGCACAACAGGTCAACTACCCTAAAATTTCAATGACGAACGGCACCGGACAAATTAAATTTGGTATCAGGATTGGGGTTGGAGGAGGCGGAGGAGGATTTGGGGGATCGATTGGCGGGGGGTGGTGAAGGCCAAGCGGAATCCAACGTCGGAGTAGCCCAGACTATAATCAGCGCTTTGTTTCTCTGTGATATTTTGCAGGGCCTTGGGGGGCGACAATGCTGACCCGCCGATCACATAAAGGCTGTCGGGATGGTCGTAGAGGAAATTTTTAATATCCTCAAAGGCCGGCATTGTCTCGGCGGGGAGGCCTTCTTCAAAGCGCTGGGGCTCGTCGTAAATAAATTCGGCGACATTACCCACCAGATGCTTAAATTCCCGGCCCCGGCCCTCGATCTGGGGGTCCACCTCGTCAAACCAGAGGGTATGGTCATCATGGGGCAGGTACTGGGCGTCTGCTTTTTCCAGGCGGTCCTTTTGCTCGGTTCCCAGAGGCCAGAAGACGGCCTCGTCGGGCCAGACTTCGTAGGCGAATCCTCGCCCCAAAGCGTCAATAATCCTCTGGTTCTGTTTTTGCCAGGTCTGGTCGCGGAGGTTCCAGTTTTCGATGGGGACCTGCAGCTCGTTATTGGCGTAGGCGGCTATCCATTCGGCGGAAGTGGGCAGCCGGCAGCCGATCAAACGGGCGACAAACAGGGCGGTTTCGGCCGGTATATGCTGGATGGGATGTTCACGGGTAATCTGGGGAGGTACGATATCCTGAGGATAATAGTTCCTATCCCCCTGGCCCCCTTCGAATAACTCCCGACCCTGGCGAACCCAGGTGGGATTTGGAGTTAAGGGGATTACACGATTGTTGGTCAGTCTCCAGGTGCGGGGTCCGGGCCAATCCTGGGCGGATTCCTGAGTGAGCATCTCGTTACCGACCGGGATATTAAGCTTGGCCTGCAACGCCGCTTCGATCACGTCGATGAACAACCCCAAGGAGACCTCCGTGGTGCACAAATAGGCGGGATCGGCGCCTTCCGGTTCCACCCGGACAAAGGTCAGCTCATGATTTTGCGGTCCCCTTTGCCAGGTCCAGGCGTAGGTAAACCATTCTTCATCCGGGCCGGCGTCCGTCTGCTGCCAGTGGAGGCCTTTGTCTTTTAAGGGGGCGGCGAGCGGGCCCACGTTGACGTCGGTCGGCTTAACGGAACCGCCCGCCTCCTCCCAGGCCTGAACCAGCAGGCGTCGGAACTCGGCGGCGATCCGATCATTCGCGACGTTCTGATCCAGATAGGTATCGACCTGACGGCGGGCAGCGTCGTTGTCGTCGGCGAAATCCTCTTTTTGGCTGAGCCAGCGGCGCAGTTCGTGGCGATATAATTGCTCCTGTAAGGGCTGATCCAGTTGGGTGACGTCCACCTGGAAGTCGGTGCGTAGATCAAAGGCATGTTCCCGGTCCTGGGGTGCGGTAAGCTGCTGAAGACCGATCCGCCAGCGGCGCGGCCCCTGCCCGGTTAACCTATTCGAAATTACATCAGCTTGATCCGCGTCAAGAGGTCGTATCCCCTCGGCAATGCGGGTGAGCTCCCGGTGCAAACCATGTTCCTGGTCCAGCTCCTGCAGGCTGCCCGGCCAATCGTCCAAATCGCCCAGGCGGCTCCAGAGAGTAACGATTATTTCCGGATTTTCATCTTCTGCAATCGCTTTTACCCGCGCCGTCAGTTGATCGCGCTGTGAGGCATTGGGCAGCGTTTCAAGTCGGTCCACCCGCAGTAAAACGGGATTGGTCTTTTGGGGGACCTGGGCAAAAAGAGGGACGTCGTTCAATTGGTTGAGGAGATTTTCGATTTTCTGAGCGCCGGATAGCTCGCCTTTTAAGGTATAGCCGCGGTCCAAAAAGCCCTCCAGCTCTGTCAGGTCCTCCACAACCCGGGGCAGCGCTTTCCATTGCTGATACTTGGAAAGAATAATATTCTTTTCACTATGGAAGCCTTCCCCTTCGAGATCGGGGTAATCGCCCCTTGAAATATTGCCTGATTGGTTGATTAGTTTTATTATTGTTTGGGCTGCTTCAGCATGGGCATTTTTTTGCGTGTTGATCAATTCATCCACCCAGGGTCTTCCGTCGGCAGGGGGAAGTGGCAAAGGTTGGAGTTGTCCGGCCAATGACTGTAGTTGGTTTTGGAATTTCTCCACTTTATCTCGCAAGGCCCAGAAAGTGGAATCTTCGGGGATATCCTTGATGGATTCTTTGACGGCGGGCCAAACGCTCTGCCGGAACATGTCAGGGATGCCCTCGGCGGTATCCAGGGCCTCGGCAAAGGCCTGTATCACCTCCGGGCTGGGTCTTATTTTGTTATGATCTTCGCGCAACAAGGCGTCGGCCTGTTCGATCTGAGTCTGGTTTTTGACAATACCGGCAATATCTTGCGCTGCGGAGATTACTATCAGATCGGCCTGCCATTTTTGGGCAAAAAGGTCGCGCTCCTGCACGGGCGTTATATCATCTTTGGCATCTTCAATGGTAGCTATCATACCGGGCCATTCCAGGCGTGGATCCGGCTGGAGCAGATAGTAGGGCTGAACCTCATCAAGCCAACTCTCGTATATTTCGATTGAGGGCGGCTCCCCGGCGGCCAGCAAGACGGGGTTTTCACGTTGGGCAAAGGTATCGCGGTCCACTTTATTGAGCCAGTCATCTGCAACAAAGGCCGCCAATCTCCGGGACAGCGTTTCGATCGTTTCCAATTTCACCTGTCGCTGGGGGAGTTTTGGGAGGTCTTGCGTTTCCGCATCAGCCAATTCATTAAAGCGGACCAACACGGGATCTTGCGATTCGGCGATGGTCCGGGCCTGGGCGGCAATGGAGTCTTCCAGCTCGATAACGGCGGTGAGAATTTGGAATTCGTTTTGCAGTTCCTTTCCCAGAAGCTCATATGGATTGTCAGGTTGTTCCTGCAGGTCTTGATCGATTAGCCTGAATAATTGATCCTGGTCGAGCCGGGCGAGCTGCTCTTCGGCCTGATGTAATTTATCGGCGATATTTAATTTCTGATAACCCAAGGGATTGCGGAGGGCGTTATAGGCCTGGGCGGTGTCGGCGATATTTTTGGTTAAATTCTGCCATCTTCCGGCGAGTAACTCCTCCAGTCGGCGGGCCGATTGTTCGATTTGATTCAACTGCGGATCATTCCAGCGGTCAATTTCTTCAAGTCGATTCGCCCGGGCATCAAAGGCGGCCAGAAAGGCATTTCCCAAGGTGTCGATTTGCGGATCGATCTGCTGACGCGCATTTATCAGGTGCTGTTCGACCTGCTGCCGATGCTGAGCGACAATTTTACCGGAATCGCTCACCGCTGCCTGAGCCAGTTCCGCTTGAAGTTGCTGCCAGCGATCGGTATGTTCCTTTTCAAACACCTGGTATCTTTCATCGAGCGAGGCGATTATCTCTTGTTGCCGGGGGCGTTCGGCGGCCAAGGGCCACTGCGGGTCCTCTCGGAGCTTGCCCCAGGCTGCCCGGGCCAGTTCCACCGTTTCGGCTTGCAGGATTTGTTCGATCAAAATTGCCTTATCGAGGCCGCTTTCCACTTTGAGCATCTGCTCAATACGCCGAGTAACCGAGGTTAATCTATCTCGAAATGCTGTATAGATCGGTTGAAATGATTGTTCGGTGTGAGTGCGAAAAAGTTCTCGGATTGGTTGATCAGCCTGGAGGGGCGTCTCATCAAGCGTATAGGCCAAATCGAGCCCCTCTTCCATGCGGCCGAAAGCCAGGGTCAGCTCTCTTACCTGATCATAGTACCGCTGGTATGTGCCGCTGATTTTAGCGAAGTCATCCTGCTGTTTGAATTGTTCCAAATCGATCTGAGGGATGTTATCTTCCCAGGCAACCAGCGTCAAAAGTTGTTTTATGGTTTGTTCTCTCTGGGCGTCAAGCCTGTCTTTCCAGAAATCTCTGTCAAACCACGTTTTGGCGCTGAACGAGGCAAAATAATCCGCCGCCCCGCCCGGCAGCCGGCTATCGTCGTTAAGCTGCTCTAAAAACTCCCGGACGCCGTTCACTTTTTTTCTAAGGCCCAAATATAGTTCATAATTGTTTTGATCTTCCAGTTGTGCGGCCGTTACATTTTGCAAGAGGGTATTTCGCCGGTTTAACCATTCTTCGTTGAGCATTATTGAACCCAGGGTATAACCGGTAACGGCCCTAAACCATTCCGCGGGTTGTTCGGTGATGCCGATCAGGTAGCGCTGCAGGGCGGCGATTTTATCCGAGAGAACGATTATCTCGGCCTGACGAATATCCTGGCGCAGGTTTTGCATCGTTTGAGACTGTTCTTCTGTTAGAAGTTCCGTCGGCGGCTGGAGGATCCGTTCCCAACGCTGCTGAACGTCGTTTACCTTACGGGCCTCTTTGACGACGTAAACCAGCGTCCCGAGCAGTTCGCCCGGTCGTTGAGACTCCTGGGCGTCTATTTTCTGAAGGATGGGGCTTATCCGCTCCAGGACCTGCAACACATCTTTTTGGGCGTTCCAGTTGCGTTCTCGAAAGTCTATTTCCGCCCGGCATATACTATCGAGGGTATCCCAGGCGGAGGCGTAGGGGCCTACTTCGATTCGGCGCAGGCGGAGGCCGTCTTTGATTTCCTTGACGAAACCAAAGGCGTTATAGGCCTGGCCTGATTGTTTTTCATCGAGAATAACGGCCAGCTCCTGCTGCGCCAGCCAATGGTAAGTATAGCCGGACCGCCGGGTTATCTGGAGGGGATCCAGTTCAATATTTTTCGCGGCCGCCTTTTCTGAAATCTCGAACAAATGCTCCGCTAAATAAGTGTCCCGTCGAAGGATTTGAATGTCCTCCGAACTCAGCAAGGTATCAAGGCTTTCCTGATAATAAAAAAAGGTAAGCCAGTTTTCAAAATCCCGGCACAATGTTTGCCACTGTTCTATCTCTATGTTTTTCAGCGGCGCCGGCGGCGGGGGTTTGAACAGCCGCCATATAAGTACGGCACCGACAGCTATCAGCAAAACCATCCCCGCTATAACACCCCAACGGGCGAGGTTTCTCTCCGGCGGCTGCAGATCGGCCAGTTGCCGGGCGACATCTTCGAGGGTAAGGGCGCCGGGATCGAGATTAGGATTTAGCAGGCGGTTGCAGAGGTCAAGCCAGAGTTGACTTTGTTTGCCCAAGTGCCGCCATTCGGGCCCCTCCGCTATGGGCCAACCTCCCAGCACCTGGAACGAGCGATGCAGAATTAACTGATGAATAAGTTCACCCAGGGCGTGGAAGTCGTCGATCTTGCCCTGCTGAACGTCCAGGCGAGCAGTCGGCAAAGGGTCGGTTAAAACCACGCGCAGGTGAGCAGGGATGCTTTCCTCGCCCAGCAGGACATTGGTGGGCTTGAGATTGCCGTGGGGCCGATCACAAGTGGTTTGCAATTCGATAAGCCCCTGTACTACGGCACTAAGGATGGCATGCAGGGTGCGGGCATCTAATTTAACCCGGCCCTGGATAGGCTGCTCTAATGAGCGGGGATAGTAATCGGTGACGTAATAAGCACCGTCGTCAGTCTTGTCGGCCTGGTGAATGGGGGCCCAGAATCGTCCGCCGGCTGCCTGTTTTTGCACCCGGGCACTGTCGAGAAAGGCCTCCTGCGCGGATTGGATTTGCTGCGGGTCGAAAAGGGCCGCTACCGATTGCCACTGCTTGACGACAAATTCCTCGGCCGTTCGCCCGCCGGCCCGCGCCGTCGATGCTGATTTAAAACCTTCGCGATAAAATTCGCGGACCGACTCGTAACTGCCGAAGCTCGACACCAGGTTCTGCCTTCCTACCGCCCTTCGCTAAAAAGTCTATTCGATCGGACACTTCGGTGGAAGGGTGATGCAATTCACGTTGCTGTAATTGACCTTGATCTCGATCTTGCCGGCGAACCAACCCCAGCATTCCTTCTCCAATGGGACACTGACCCGCCGATTGTCGGCGCTGCCGGGGCGATCCTCATGAAGGCCGGGCAGGTGAGCCAATACGAATAGATGCGTAACCCGGTTGTCGCGCCACTCTTTCCAGATATCATGATTCTTCTTGAGAATCTGTTCGCTGGGTAAGGGTTCTCCCTGCTCGGACACGCCGAATTTTATGGTATATTTTGAGGCGTTTTCCCTTTCGGGATTGCCCCGCGTCCAGTATTTGGAAAGCTCCATGCTATTCCACCGCTGCAGATCATAGCGGTTTACTCCCACCAGGTCGATTTCCACGGTTCTATCGCTGATTGATTGATCAGCGGTCACCACCACGTTAAACCTTTTCATCCCGTGGCACCCGCCCAGGATCATCATTATGAATAAGACCCACGCCGGCCCCCTTAACTTGCGCCAAATGCCAGGCATCATTGACTCCTTATCAATACGCTAACTGATTTTAATGCATATTACGAATATTCAACGCCGTCTTTATGAATCCGGCGTCGCGTCGGGGGCCGCCTTGCCGGCCATCCCCGTGGCGAAACGTCGAATGACGGCGTGGACCTCCCGGTTGAATTTCCAATCTATCACCACCAGACTGCGGGTGCGGAGTATAAGTTTTTCCAGTTCCTTCAGGGCGGGCTCGAATACCAGGTGGATCCCGCCGGGCGGGGCATCGCCGTAATCGCGACACCAGCTATCCGGACCCATACCGGCAAACATCCGAATCAAAAGCGCCAGCGTCTGCCACCACAAATCCGGCGGCACCAGGTCAAAGGCCTCCTGGGGGGCGATTTCCTCCCGGACGAGGCGATGGGCACCCAGCGATTCGAGCCAGCGTTGATCGCTCTTGAAGATGGTCTGAATCCGCTCATCGATAGGGGCCGATTCATCATATTCCTGGGCCGCCTGACGGGCCAGGCTCAACACCTCGTCCAGGGCCACCGGCAGGGTGGTCTGCCCATCAACCAGCAGCGTCTGGACGGCCAGAACCCCTAAAGAATATAAATCTACGGGACTGCTCAACAGCGGGATAACTTCAAAAGGCGTTTTGGGAAACGGCACTCCCTCGGCCTCACGCAGGGCTTTAACCTGTGGGGTGCTGAATTTTTGGCCCATGGTACGAAAGCGCCATTCGCCGGCCGCCAGGGCCGCGTCGGCTTGCAGACGGGCGTAAAGGTCGATACGGCTATTGGCCAGAGGAAGCTGCAGCCAGATAAGATCATGGCCGGCAATCTCGAGACGTTCTTTGGTGGTGAAGGTGCCTTCCAGGAAAATACCCTCACGGGCATCGTCAAATATCTTTCGAATCCGCAGCCCACCCTGTCCGCCCGTCGCGTTACCCATCGAGGCGGGGCGATAAATGGAGGACCCTGTCGCCCGGGCCGGTAGATAATACTGCGTCTCGGTCGATTCAATGGGCAGTTCAATGGCGTCGCCGGCGTCGGCGAGACGGGCCCGGGCCGTCCACAAAAAAGGCAGGGCACAACCGGAAGGTCCGATTTGAACCTGAAAACTTTCAGGGCAAAGGTCCAGCAAAGGCCTCTGCTGATGTTCAACTACTGTGCGAACGGTTGAAACCGCATCCATTAACAAAAGCAGCTTTAAATGGAAGGTCTCAATCAGGCGTCCCCAGCGGCCATGGGGCCCTAAAAAAAGCCTGCCCTGGCCGTACAATGCCGCATCATCGCCCTTCAGGACCTCCGCCAATCCCCCCAGATCGAGCACGGAGCGCCCCTGCAGTATTCCCTCCCATGCGCCGCCGCTCAATAAGTCAACAAAGGCTTCAAAATCTATAGCACTAAAGTTGCGTATTAACATTAATCCGGCCGCGGGATTAAGCGGCACCAGTTTCTTCAGGTCGGCGACAACCTCGCCTAATGATTTGGCGGCTTCATTAGCGGGGGCATCAGGCGTAACCGGAACAAAAGGCGATTCGTCCTTTAATTTGGGTACGTATAAATATCTGTGCAGAGAAACGGAGTAACGCGGCAGTTGTTTTTTTTCGAGCAGGGCATCGTCTTGACACAATTGCCAGTGATCACCGCCGTCGGAATCAACCGGATGGACGGGCTGCAATTGCTTGATGTTCAAAAAGGTGGGCAGGGGGTGGGCGGTTTCCCAGCCGGTTTTAATTACCTTAGGCTCGTCAAACTGCTCAAACGCCTGCAGGCATCCCTGCCAACGTTTATCCAGAATCTCATTATTTAAGACTTCCCGGCAGGCGGGTGCGGTCTGTTGCAGGGCGTCAAGGTTCTGCACCCATACCTCCAGCCATTGATAAACCCTCCCCTCGGCATCGGTGATGCAGCCCAACAACACCTGAGCGTCCAGCGTGACCCGCAGCACCACCAAATGTCCGGCTACCGGGTCGGGTTTAACTTTCACCAAAACGCAGATTTTCAGCGGTGCGTCTGTCTGCCCGGCATTCACAGCTACGGCGGCATAGCCTTTCGGTAATTTGGTAATCTGATTTTGATTCAGATCCGACGTCATATTCAAGTTCCTCAAACACTTTATGTCATCCACCGATCATAGTGGTGGGGTGTCCCAAAACAATAACCCCTCCATGGGCCGTGTTATCGCCCATACGGGCGGCGGGCATGTTGCCGATCATTACCGTGGCGGAACCCTTAACAATGGTGTCCGGCGGACCGACACAGGTAGCCATATCTGAAACCCGGGCGGCGGGCAGCATCCCTATCATCACCGTCGGGCAACCGGGCGGCAAAATGGGACCCCCCACGTGCGGCACCACGCCGGTAACCATCGGACACGTGTGCATATCAGTAACTCTTGCTGCCGGCGGCACTTTAATTGTCCTCCTTTTTATTATTCCAGATCATCCCAGAGAAAATTCATAGCCTGGAGTTTGGTGTCTTCGTACCGCTCACGCTGAGTCTTGGTAAGTTTGCCTTGTAAATATAGTATCGCCTGAGCGGACCGATTTACTATAGTATCTGTTATACTATCTTTACCGACTTTTTCCGGATCGGCCTTGTCGATCTCGGCGGCCAGAACCGCATGAATCGGGGCCGGATCGCCTTCCATTGCCTGCCGCCGCAACATCCTGCCGGCCCAAACCTGCATCCAATTGTTGGAAGGAGTTATTCCCAGATATAAATTAATCAACTCCGGGCGGCTTTCAGCCGGTTTCAGCTCCATTAACTTCTTCTTAGTTTCAATCATGTTAACGGCTCGGGGCAATTTGTCTTGCTGCATCTCCATAATGGCATCATAGGCCATCATGCTTTCTTCGCTCTCGTTTTCGATGGGGGCCCTCCTGTTAACCTCCCGGTTTATCCGAAGGGCAAGTTTATCCTTCGATCCCGAGGGGGCCAGAACCACCAGCGTTTCTATTAATAAAGGCAAAAAGTTCAGCGCTTCAGGATGCGGGACAAGCTTTTGATCATAGTATTGAGCGGCCTGCTCCGCCGCCTGGGGCGAGCCCACTTCACTGATCGCCTGCAGCGCGTATGCCGACCGGCAAAAATCTTCTGCGGTTCGCTCCTGGCCTCTCAGTGCCTTTTGTATATGCCTGATTACGTCATTTCTCTCATAGTACCGCAAGACCTCGGCGGTTTTGGCATAAGCATCGGCCGGTGATTCGGCCAAGAGTTCCTCTTTGATAAACCGGGAAACCAATTCCGGCTCCACTCCCCGGGGCGGCCGCGGCACCGCCCGAAACCCTCCAAAAATGTATCTGCGCAAACGTACCCGACCCTGATTTTCATCCAATCGAACTGTGGTAATTTTTATTTCCGTCATAAGCTACCATCCCTCCGTTACAGTACCGCTTCGGTTGCGGAACCGGTCGGCGGCGTTGATTGATGGTGTCCCCTGATTCCAGGGGACCGCAACGGTCGGGGCCCAGACCTCGACGCTTACGTTTACCGGGGCATCGGTGATCCGCTTGGTGGCGTTTACGGGATGCTGTTGGGTCAGTACGTTATGGTACATGAGGGCGGTGGGATTATGGGGATCGCCCGCATCGACGTGTATCGCATCGTACATCACATGTCCCGCTTCGTGGGGATAAACCCAAGGATATTCATCGTTATTATTCATAGGCTGGGCCGCCACAAAGCAGCCCCAGCGCAGCGGCACGCGGGGTTGAAAATGGGCCGCCAGATCAGTATGGGGATTCAGGCCCAGCCCCCAAAAACCGGTGAAGTTTTCACAAATGTAAAAATCAAGACGATCATCAACACCGGGCGATTCGCGAACCACTCGACGCGCTTCCGGGGTGAGGGGAATGTATGAATTAGGTAAATTGCTCTGTACGTTTTGAATATTGACCCGCACCACCTCCGCGGTCATACTGGTGTCATTCGTCATCGGCGGGGTAGTGCGAATCACGATCCTCCTGTTGTCCGTACGCTTAATCAATATATCACATGAACCATTGGCGGCGGTAAAGGCCCGGGGATTCTCAAAGACCTCCGCCGTGAAACCGTCGGGCAGGGCATCGCTCACGGCCTGGCCGACCCGGGCAGGGGTCCATCCGGGCTGCAGGTTCACCGTAACATTACGCGCCCTTAGAGCCGTCGCCGGCACTCCTTCCGCCAGGGCCGCCCGTTCGTCTTCCGGGGAAACGGTCAGTCTGAAATTAATTCGGGATGCACCCCCGCCGGCACGGCCG
>LJUC01000274.1 GCA_001303695.1 Phycisphaerae bacterium SM23_30 | reverse complement strand
TGACCGAGATCGAGTTCAGGTAGTTCGTCCCGAGACCGCAAACGATGCCAACCACAACCTCCATCGGTTCGCCTTTCTTCAACTTGAAAGGACCCGAGGCCTGGCCCATGCGCATATCACCAGGAGGTGATTCATTGCTGCACAGCCAGCCGGCACCGGTCACCGGATCCCCCGGATTGACGAACTTCGAGGGCAGACCCGTGGTGGGATCAATGAATGGCGAACCGTCCCACACGAATCCCTGGACGTAGTTATAAGCCCAATATCCACCTTCGGATGACTGGAGTCGGGGGTCACGGTAGAGCGTACTGGAGTTGATGTATTTGAAGAATGAGGTCATTGGGAGCACCTTCATATCAGCGAGGGCTCCCGAAGGAAGTTTGGCTGTATCGCCAGGAGACTCCACCATCGGTCCCTGGAAGAAGTCGCAGCCAACGGCCGGCGGTGAATATCCATAGTAAGGATCATGGGCATCGCCGTTATATACGAAGCCCAGGCTCAGGTCTGTGTCGCAGCCCACGAAGTCATCGGTGGCTTCTCCCAGATCGGGATCGAAAAAGATGGCCACGTAAGCGCTATCCAGGTCAACCGGACCTTTATTGATGAATTCAAATCGCATGAACATGCAGTCTCCCAACGGACCAGCTTGAGCATAACCCCACACGGTCTGACGTACTTCCAGCCCGATGGGAGGCGTCTGCCACACAGCCGTATGCGGCGTTGGGTCCGCATCATTATACACGCAGAAAAGCATCTGATCGCCGATCACTTCAGCGGGACATCCCTGGTCGATGGCTGCCTGATCAACGGCATCGCCTTTGTTGTATTTGTAAACCACATACTCAGGCTTGGTCGGATCATCTGGCGTGCCATCGGGCCCAACCAGGCCCGGCCGCCAATCCGTGGAATAACTGGCAGCAGCCGCCCGCAATTCATGGGTATCCGAGGTGAGGCCGAGCACCCACATACCGGCGGTATAAATGGCCATATTCCCGGAGCCCCTGGGGTATTCTAATCCCGAATAACCGGTCGGCGGATCATTGGCGAACAGACCGTCGTTAATGATCCAGCAATCGATGCGGTTAACGTCAAACTTCTTAGCGGCGTGTAAATCAGTCGACTTGCGCAGCACCTGCTTGTCCTTATAGTCGTAATTGGTCCCGGCCAGCAGCGTACTACTGACCGCGAGCCCGAGGACAAAAATGAGGCTTAGCAAGACTATGAAACTCTTTTTTATCATAGTAAATTTCTCCTTAATTTATGATCACTCAGAATACAGGTTCTTCTGAATGCCGTCATAACGGATCCAAAGATCCCTTTCTGATTTATTTCTATAGCATGATCTTCAAGCCAAATCGAACCTGGCGCGGCGCCTGCCAGCCCCAGGTACCACAATTGGTGAGAATCGCTTGATACCATCGCTGGTACTCGGCTTCGCGTTGTGCCTGGGTTCCATCTTCAGGAAAAGGATATGTAGCAGCGCGCTTCTTGCCGTCATCGCTCTCCAGGTGACCATCCGAATCAGGCGTTCCGGTCTGTTGGAAGACATCGGTCACCGACTTGGTGTTCAGCAGGTTGAGCGCCCATAAATAGAGGTTGACATCGAGGCCCGCAACCGAGATCGTCTTGTCCAATTTAGCGTCCAGTTGGTAGAACCAGGGCATTCTGGAAGCGTTCGATGCTTCAAGTGGTGAACCCATAGTGTAACCGAACACCTCGCTGAAACCGCTTCCGCCTTCAATCCTGGTGTAAGGAGATCCGCTATAGAATTGAAACATCATGTTCAGCCCAATTCTGCCCAAAGGATGTCCACCGAGCCAGGTCGGTCCGTCCTCAGGTAAGAGCCGAACATCAACATCGACGGTTCCCTTATGCCGACGGTCGAAGTCCAACGGCATAATGACCTGCGGGAAGTGAGGATCATCCTCGGCCCAGGCGATGTTGAAGTGACTGCCGGACTGCGAACCCGTGCCCTCGGCAAACGACAGGGTGTAATTGGCATTGGCAGTTACCCGCATGGTTCTTCTCAGTCTGAAAGTGGCTGAGAGCCCTTTTACCGTGGCAAAGTCCATGTTCATGTTGATCCATGGCGCTTCATACGGGGCTCCTTCAACCGGAATGAGTGTGCGCATCGCAACGTAATCCCGAGTGTCCTTGTAAAACGCGGTGATATCCAGCGATGCGTTATTGCCAAACTGTTGGGCGAACCCGAATTCATACTGGGTCTGCCGTTCCGGCTTCAGGTTTGGATTGGGATACTGGCGCGCATAACCGGCTGACAACAGGCTATGGGAGAAGTAACCCCAGCTCTCAAAGATGTCGGTTAATCGAGTTAACTGGACGAACTTTCCGTACTGGGCATGGAACACCGTGCGGTCGGTCACCGGGAAGGAGAAACCTAACCGTGGACTGAAATAGGTGAAAGCCTCGCCTTCTTCAAAACTATCCTCGCTGATGAAGCCGCTGCGATCCACACCGATGTCCCTTAGATCCACCAGGCGGTCGCTTCCCGTTTTGTAGTAATCGAAACGAACACCTGCGTTGAGCACCATGTCCTTGAGCTCGATTTTGTCCTGGATGTAACCGCCAGCGAAAATCGGATGTGGCGGCGCGTCTTTACCATCGAATTCCACCATTTCACCGGCAACATTAGCTGCGTAGGTCTGGCTCGAATTGATCTTGTCGCCGTAAATATCGTAACCATAGTTCCGCAGAAATGATCGATAGGCGAAATAATCAGGGACATCAGGAACGTTCGGGTCGGCGTTCGCCTTCGCTTGATTGGTCAATGCATTGAGCATTCCGCCGGTTGCGATATAATAGCGCCTGAGAGTGTAGTAGTTGAACTCACCACCTGCCCTGAATTCGTGACGTTTGCCAAATTGTTTGGTAAGGTCTAATTTGGCGCCCATGTAGCTCTCGTTGTTCTTCTCATAAGTCCTATAGACTCTATCAGGCGCGTCGAAAGCGATTCCGAGCGGATGGAGGAATCTTTTATATAATCCGGTGTCAACGACAGCCGTATTGAGAAGCGGATCATCCGGGCTCCTCAGATCATCCCACCAGATAGGATCGCCATACTCACGGGCCTTGTAGAAATAATTCAGGTTCAATGTGTAGTACAATGTCGGGTCGACCAGGTGAGTCAGCCTTACATAGGCACTACGATTATCATAATTATCTTTATAACCTCTTGTGGGCACTGAATAAAGCGCTAACGGATCGCCATTCGTGCGTTGTTGATAGGTGCGGTCGTGGAATGAGCCGCCGATCTTCACCCGGAAAGGCTTGTGATCCCAGACAAGATTGGCGTTCACGGTATTCCAGATATCGCCGCCACCGGGGATGCGTCCCGGGGGAATATTGGCCAAGAGATTAAGGGTATCGGCTACGGTCGATGCCCACGGTGTACCCGAATCCAGGCTCCACGTCCGGGCAAGCTCCAGGGAATCTTGCTGCCAGCCTTCAAACCAGGTGGCAGAGCTCCCTCGCCAGGAGTGTTGGGCTGCCACGTAGAAACGAATGTCTTCGTTCATCCCTGGAATGGGCCCGCCAAGGGTGAGGAAGTAGTCATCGTATCCGTAGGAGTAGAGTTTGTCGATACCCAGAATGCGGTAGCCTTTATCATCGTCTTTGAATGCCCAGAAGTCATCGGAGACAATCTCAGCCGAAAAGCTAAAGTCGCGTCCACCCGTCTTGGTCACCGTGCCGAGGACGCCTGAACTGGCGAAACCATATTCTGCGGTCATACCACCGGCCTGGTAGGTGATTTCCTCGATGGCGCGATCGACAATGTCAAGGCCATCATTGCCATCTCTGATTGAGGTGGTATAAACGCCATCGACATAGCGGGCATTTTCGTGCCTGCGACCGCCACGGATGTGAAGACCCGCTTTGTTAATGACACCGGCTTCCTGGCTCACCACCGCGGTGACACCACGGACCGGCAGGTTGTCGAGGTCTTCGGTATGGACGGTGCGGATGAAGTTGGTCGCGTTTTTGTTGATCAAAGGCCGCTCCGCCACAATAGTCACGGCCTCCCCTTCGATGGCCTCACTGGGCATCTCGAAATTCACTTCAGAGGTTAAATCCGCATTTACCTTGATATTAGCTATCGAAACGTCACGATAACCAACGAAGGTTGCTTTCACTGTAAACGTACCGACCGGGACGTTGAGAATGATATACTCGCCGTTCAAATCGGCAGCCGCGCCCATGGTCGTTCCTTCAATCACCACGTTGGCGGCCGGTAGCGGCTCATTGGTCTCCCTGTCCGTTACGGTACCTCTAATTTTACCGGTGGTCCCGGCAAAAACCGCTACAGAGAAAAGCACCAACATTAAACAACATAAGAGTTTCTTGTACATACTGTTCCTCCCGATTCTTAATTGTTTTAAAGGGAATTAAAAATAGATTCACGACGGCTGTTGTACTTTTTTTTCCTCACCTCCTTCGTAGAAAAAAATAAAGAACACCTTCCAACGTAATTATCACAATGAAAAAATAAGACGCTTTTCATTTCATCGTAATCGAAACTCCTATCAACCCGTAGGTTCATTCCTGTTCATTTGCAGGTTGCAGATGCTCTCATTTACAGTTTCAACCAATTGAAATTTTAAAAAAATGTTAAATACGTGACCAAAATTACAAAATTTATGCCATGATGTTTGATTCAAAGGGAGTGGTTAAAAGTAATATTGTATTATATTGTAAATACTGTCCTTGAGAAGAAAGCTATTTGAATATGTTTCAAAAAGATCGAAAAAAACTCTCTCAAAGGGTGCAAATTTTATCACTCTTGTATACTTCAATTTGCATACTATTACTTTTTATTATCACATTATGCGTGAGGTCATAAAAAATGGTAATAGTTCAGCATCACTCTGGTTATCCAGTTTACTCCGCAAATCAAAACACTCCTCCTATTGTCATTCCCGCATGCCGTTGGGCGGGAATCCACGCCACTCAGTTGCAATGGATTCCCGATTACGGCTTTCGGGAATGACCCTATCGAAAAGCTGCTGAGCTAATTGAATAACCGGCCAGCATCATTCTTAAATCCAGTTAATTCATACTTCAACTCGGCTCAGCCTGAAGCGACCTCTTCAGCCTGAGCGGAGTCAAGATTTTTTTTGCTAATTTAAATGAAGTGGTGAAGGTATAACTTTATCATCTCAATGACTTTATACTTGACTTTGCAGGGAATATTTTATATATTTGAGCGAAAAATGAAAGTCTCTGATATAGAAATATTTTTAAAATATTTTTCAAGAAAACCAGCTTGATAACTTTCTGGATATAGAAACTTTTTGTTGACACTTTTCCATAGAAATTGACTTATCCCTGACATCTGATTGAAAGCACTTTAAATTTCAATGGC
>LJUC01000273.1 GCA_001303695.1 Phycisphaerae bacterium SM23_30 | reverse complement strand
GCGGTCAACGGCGGTTTTCTCTATACCTTTGTGGCCGGCGATACCGGTTATCCCTTGGTCAGTTACAATGACGGCACCTGGCACCACGAGAAACTGGGCGCCCGCACCGATGCCGGGGTGATGGCCTATACCGGACAGCTGGCGGTGCCGGCCTACCGGTCGGCGGGCAAGGCCAACAGCGGCGGCTATTTGAATTTCCGGGGCCGCTACCGGGTGGCGGTCAAGTATTACAATCCCACCCGCGAGGTCTATACCGGCATGAGCGTCGTATTAGAGGCGGATGTATCCGATCAGAGCTACACCACCGGCAACGCGATACTCTACGGCCTGACCGTCCACGATTATATCACGGGGGCGGCTGCGGATCATCTGCCCGATACCTTTACCAAGATTGAGATATACCGTTCTCTCAATATGAACGACCCCCTCGATCCCTATCAGGGCGGGGTGTTATACCTGGAGCAGACCATAGATTCCGCCGGTCAGGGCGACACCACCGCCCAGGTGGGCAAATTGCCCGATGTAGCCTTGGTGCAGCAGAAAAGATACGACCCCTGGGCCGACCCCATGGAGGAGCCGCCCGACAGCGGGGCCTGCGCTGTTTATGAGGATATTTTAATCGCCGGCAGGGATTCCGATGATAACGGCGGCATAGGTCTGGTCTGGACCAATCCCAACCGCAGGGGGATGGAGGAGTTTGCCACCGAGTGTAAATACGACGGCGATACCATCGACGGCATTGTCAAAAAGATTATCGTTACCAATTCCGCCGCCTATGCCTTTACCGATTTGGTTATCTACAAGATATTAAAGTCCGGCGGCGATGTGGTGGTGGGGCGGCTGCGGAAGGGAAAATCCATTGTGACCGACCATGCGGTTATCGCCATAGACGAAGACGTTTTGATGGTGACGCAGCAGGGTTTGGTTTTGATGGACAACACCGGTTCGATGAGGCAGATAATTACCTTTGACAGAATATTTTTAGAGGAATGGCAGGGTAATTTTGATGATATCACCATGGCCTACGACGCCATGATGGGCTGTATTTACGTTTTGTGTCCCTGCAACGCCCACAGCTACAGCAGTTACGGCGTGGCCCAGATGGCCTGTATCTGGGAGGCCACGCAAAGAATAACCATGCTGGAGGGGGTGCCTTTTATTGCCGCCGCCTGCGGACCGGATGTTACTCAGGCCACGGATGCCTGTCGGGCCTATTTTGTGGATGAATTACAAAGGATTGTGACCCCCAACTACGACCGGACCTACAATGCCGGCGATGATGATGGCTATGTGGGGACCATGACGGGCAGAAAAAGCGTAGATGATAACGGCGAGGTGGGCGTCGGCGGCCTGGACATGTCGGCATACGATGCCGGACGGATGATTTACATGTACGATGGAGCTTATGCGGGCACCTGGTATTACTGTGACGGCGCTTCCACCCTTACCGCCGAGAGCCTGGGTGTGGGTTCCCATTTCGCCCTCGATCCAATAAAGATGATGCTGCGACTGCCGCCGGTCAGGGAATCGACGAATCTGCCCCTTTTTGGCCGCAAGAATATAAAATCCATCGGGGTAAAGTGCACCCGTTTTACCGAAAGATCGGGTTCGGGAAGTTCCGGTCATACAGAATGTACTCTGGGAGTATATAAAAACGCAGCGGGCCTTGCATCTGATTCGGCAAAAAAAACCGTCGCCGTTACCGGTACTACCAACCCGCCGGACATGACCAAGAGTATAAACCAGGACGGTATTACCGTAGAGCCCTTTTTTGAAAACGTCTCCGGCTGCGTGGATATTGAGATAACCGGATTTAAGATTTCGGCCGTTGTTACCATCAGTAAGGAGGCCGCGGCCTAAAGGACAGAGATTATGATGAAGAAAAAGAAAAAACTGACCGTAGGGCCCAACGTAAGACCAAAGCCGGCCGTTGCGGTCGATCCTATTACCGGCCTGCCCAGGGCCGCCGGTCGTCCTGCTTTCGCGCCGGCGGCAACTCCTTCGCGGACAGCCGCCGCCGTCACCGAAAAACCAAAGACGACCAGTGCCGTTCCCCCGACAAAAACTAAAACAACCAAGCCCGACCTTGGCTCTCTTTTTACCGGTATGATAGGTCAAAAGAGAGAACCGACCATAATAAGCTCCGGTTTTGCCGACGAGATGCCGACTGCCGGGGGGGTGACCGGTCTGGAAAAACCCCTGGAGAACCGTGCCGGGATTACTTTGGGTGAATTGATGGCCAAAGATATTGAGGCGGCCCGCGAGGCATTAAGAGAGAGAAAAGAGAAGGAGGCCCAAGGTATAGGGCGGATGGAGACGGGGGTGACGGGTACGCAGGCCGGTCGGGAGTTTACCGCCGGCGTTCAGGCCCAAAGGTCCGGGCAGATACAGGGCGGCAATATCCCCGGTCAAAGGGCCATCGGTGAGGCGGGCGCTACCGTGGCGGGGATGCCCGGCAGGGTAGGTCAGGCGGCGGGCGGTCAGCAGCAGATGTTGGCCCAGAAGACAGGGATGGCCCTGGGCGCCGCCGCCGGTCGCCAGGCGGGAGTTATGGGCAGGACCGGAGAGATTGCCCGGTCCACCGCCAGAAAAGGCAGAGAAGTAACCGGCAGCGTAGTGGCCGATGTCACCGAGAGGGCGTCAACGGCCATTACCGATGCTAATCGTCTTTTTGATACCTCCATGAAAGAGGCCCAGATAATGAAACTCTCCAACCTGGAGGGTTATCGCAATATGACGGCCCAGGCCATCAGCGCCAATCGAGGAGCTATAGATGCCCAGTACAAAGAGATCGAAAACAGTATTAATTCCGATCCGCATTTTGCTCACAACGAACAGGGCAAGAGGGCCGCCCTGGCCCAAGTGAAAATGGCAAAATCGGCGGCTCTGGGCGATCTGGGCAATAAAATTACCACGCATTACAACGATATGAGGACGACCCTGCAACAGCAGTACGATAGCGCCTTATTACAGAACCGGCAGACCATGTCCGGCCTGAGCGTATCGGCCCGCGAGGCGGCCAACCGGATGGCCTCGACCCTGGCGACCCAGGCCAAACTGGGCGTCTTTGGCGAGGGATTAAAGGCGACCATCGAACAATTCAAGGGAAAACTGGGCGCCGAAGTCAGTCTGGCCGAACAGGTAAACGCTTTGACTATCGCCGGTCTGCAAATGGAAGGCAGGCTGGGCAGCGACGCCCTGAACGCCATATCGTGGTCGGAACAGAACGGCGCCAAGCTGGCCACGGAAATCGGCAATATGACCACGCAATTGTGGAACGACATGATGAATTTTTCGGTGATGAACGATGCCCAGGTGCAGCAGACCCAGATAGCCTACGATCAGTTGCAGATGGCCGGTTACGGCGAGATGGCCGATATGATCTACAGTCAGACGGCCAGCTACGTGCCCATCGCCCCTTATTTTGCCGCCTTATTGCAGTTTCTTGCCGATCAGGAGATTAGACAAAAGACCTTAAATATGACTATGATGATGTAGGAGATATGAAATGGTTACTCCCAACCCGCCCATACAGCCCGTTTCGCCGCCCTTGGTAACGCCCGATGTTACGCGGGGGCTGGGCGATTTAACGCGAACGGCGGCCAACCGGGGCGGGATAGTTGCCTCGGTGGCGCAGGCGCAGGAATTTGCCGAGGCCCAGAAATACGCCGTCGATAGACAGGTGGAGATCGCCCAGCTGGAAGGAAGGTTGAGGCGCGACATTGCCGACCGAGAGGCCCAGACTAGTCGCCAGATAGCCCAGATACAGATCGGACCTTATTGGCTCGACGCCGATACCCGCGCCAAGCAGGCGGCGGCGGGCATAAAGGTTATGGACGAGGAGATAGGGGCGCTTAGAGAACAAAGGTTGCGGGACGCAGAATCATACGAAATGCAGAAAAAGGCAATGCGACTTGTGGCGGAAAATTGGAAAATGACCGAGGTTAATAATAATTTTGTGAATATAGCTGAATTACAGGCCGCTATAAAAAAAGAAGAAATGGAACGCCAGGGATTCGGTCTCGAAGGTCAGCAATTAGATGAGAACGGTCAGCCGATAGTCGATACTTCTCCGATGACCGACCCTTCAGGAAAACTTTTAGCCGGCGTACGCGAAGAAGAAAGGATGCGAAAAAGTTATTACGATAATATAGATGCCATAAAAGCCCAGATTGATGCCCTTTTGAATTATGATCCAGAACATCCTGGACTGTTTAACAATTCCAAGGGCTCGGTAGTATCAGGGGCCATTGATAAGATTATGGCCAAAGTCCCCCAGAATGTAGAACAGTTGGTCAAAGAATTGCCCAACATGAACCCCCAGCAAATCTTGATGGCCTTTACTGTTTCAGGTCATGTACTAAACAAGTTGAATGAATATTTGGGGCCGGCCCGCACTAAAGAGGGCAAAATAACCGAGTCCGGTCTGGTCCAGATAATAGCGAGTAATCTGAATAAATATACAGTCGAAGAAGAACCGGGAAAGGTGGATTATGCCGCCTTGGTTAGCAGGGATATTGCGGGAGCACCAAAAACGCGTGGTGCAAAAGTTGAAATTGAAGATGTAAACAGTGAGGCTATTGCTTTAGTTAAGCAATATATGGGTGATTTAGGAAAAGATATTAAAGGTGAGGAATTAATTAATTTGACCAAAAGACTGGTACGGGAGGCTACGTGGATGAAGCCGGCCATTGATAAAAGGGATGATTTGTTACAGGCGCACGTGGCCATGCAAATGGCGGACGTAAAAAACCTATCGCCCGATCGAGATACTCAAAATCGCATCACCATGGCCCGGCACATGGCCGCCGGCGTTTATTTCCCTGAGCTTTTGGCCAAGGCGGACGAGATGTATAATGGCGATATTAAAAAGATCGGCGAGGTATTTAAGGGGATGTTTTTACAAAGCGCTATTGAAAACGGACTGCCCTCGGCGATAGAATTGGAGAAAAACGATAGATTGATGCAAAAAAAGGAGATCCAGCAGGCCTATATAGACGCCCTAAAAGAACACCAAGAAAATATAAGAAGGATGAATACATGGTGGGACGAGGTTGATATGGATACTATAATGTGGGGAATGCCCCTGCCCCAAAAACCCGCCCCGAAAGCACCGGAGGCGGTGGAAACACCGGCGTCGGGATCGTTTATACCGCCTTCTTTTAGCGGAAAGTTGCAGACAGAAAAAAACCAATACCCGTTTTTCGGACCGGGATTTTAAGGAGATAAATTATGGCATGGCCAGCACTTGGTTATTTAGCGGTAGCATTGTTTGGCGCAGATGCGGCCAAAGATTTAATCTCCGATTTAGCGGGGTGGGGACCGGAGTTTAAGAAGATGAAGATGCAATATGAGATGGCTGCCAAGAATGTGGATTTGCAACGCGAATCGGTCCAGCAGATT
>LJUC01000052.1 GCA_001303695.1 Phycisphaerae bacterium SM23_30 | reverse complement strand
TCATAAGGGTTTTAAAAAACTACCCCCAAAATTAAGGCATATGCTGCTGGATTACCTAAGCCGGGCAGCATGACCATATAAAAATGGCAAAAGTCGAGCTTAGGCGATACGTAAATATGATCCGAATCACTTGTGTCTGGGGCCGAGTCTATATGGCAGTGCCATACGGAAACCCGAGGTGCTGCGCGCAGCCGGAAGGTATTTGGACATAATCGCAATCAATTATTACAGTGCCTGGACACCCGATCAAGAATTAATGACCATGTGGGCGCGTGAGTCAGAAAGGCCTTTTATCATCACCGAGTGGTATGCCAAGGGAATGGATTCAGGATTACCAAACAACAGCGGTGCGGGCTGGACGGTGAAAACCCAGCAGGATAGGGGATACTTTTATCAAAACTTTACCCTGGGTTTATTAGAGTCAAAAAGTTGCGTTGGATGGCATTGGTTCAAGTACCGAGACAACAATCCCCTGGATTTGAGCACGGATCCATCCAATCGCGATTCTAATAAGGGGATTGTAAACTGGCAATTCGAGCCGTATTTTCCGTTACTTAGGGCCATGCGGAAGATCAACATAAATGTTTATCACTTGATAGAATTTTTAACCAACAATAAAACATACATATAGCAGTAATATTCCGACTGCTATCCTAAATATGGTTGGCATGCAAAAACGCGCCGGTTTGAAGTCACAGGTTGCTTTTACATCCGCCGGGACGGTGGTGTTGTCGCCAGCATCTACGCGGAACGAATAAGGCGATACCAACAAACAGAATTGTAAGAAATTCAACTTTATCTATGACGTAATTCTGAATATTAACATGTAAAAGGACAAAGCTTTAACGCCAGATTATTATTTACACTGTACGGGCCTAATGAATTCATTGAGATAAAAATTTAATTCTTTTCCGCTGGTTTGAAATGAATTTTTTTGAATTCATGAATAAAATCTACAATGTAGTTTATCATAACATCCAGAATTTCTTGACCATTCTCTGCCGTGGCTTCTGCGGGTGATTTTGAATAATCAGCTTTTGATGAATGTCCATATTCTATAAAATCTCCCGTTTCTGAAATGTCTCCGGTCCTGAAAAATGTATTAATTAATCCGGGCCCAAATTTACAGGTAGTACGATCTGTCATCTGTACTTTATCGGTTAACCATTTATTAGTAGGAACGGCAGCCTTCTCCAGCCGAACATTGTTTCCAGAAATAGCCAGCATCATAGATGTCTCGGAGATATCTCCATGGCCGATCATGCTCCATTTGTCGTTGAGTTCGCCTGCTATTTGCCACCATTGAATAAATGCGGATGTAACACCTCTGTCCCTCAGATTCCGGCAGACCGCCGACAATGAATTGGCATTTCCGCCATGACCGTTTATAAAGAGAATATGAGTCACTCCGTACAGAACAAGGCTGTCAGCAACGCTCTGGTAATAGGAAGTTAAGACGTCAGGTGGAACAGACAACGTTCCTTCGAAATCTTGATGATAGGCGGCAAATCCAATCGGTATGGTAGGTGTAATGATCGAGTCGACTTTTTCCGAGACCTTATTTGCCAGATACTCGGCGATCATAAAATCTGTGCCTAAAGGTAGATGTGGACCATGCTGTTCAATACTTCCTGTAGGAATTATGCCTAACTTTATAATTTCAAATGCTTTTTTGGCTTCCTGCCATGTCATATCTTTTAATTGTTTGGTCATGCTTATTTTCTCCGTTTTTCTAAAATCTAGTGGCCGAAATATAAAACTAATGAAACTCCTGAAGAATATAATTATCACTTCATATACATTTTTTTCAAATTATCTCAGGCAGATAAATTGAAAAAATATATCCTTGAAACAAATATTTTAAAATCTTTTTATGATCGTTATTCACAACATCACAACAATCCTTTCATTAGTTTGGCTATTGCAAGGCCAAGATAATTTCCCCCTGCATATCCCAATAAGCCTACAGCAACACCGGGTAATATACGATCCGCATACCTCCTGGCGCTTGCCATCGCCATGGCTGATGCCGAGCCGCCCACATTTGCTTGGGATGCAATTGCGAGGGTCCCTGGATCAATTCGCATCATTCGACCGACACCAAAAATAACGACTCCATGTATCGTAACGGTTCCCAGGGCAAAGTAGAAAACGGCAGGTCCAACCTTGATTATATTAGCAATGACAGATTGGGCTCCATTACTCGCCAAAAAAAGGAGAAGAAGATAATTACCTAATATGGCGCTCCCGGAAAGTTTCTTTATGGCAGGGATTTGCGCTATAATCAGCACAATAGTGGTTAACCATAAGACCTCGGGGAAAAAAGAAAACCGAACGGCTAAAAACCCGGCAAACCATATAGAACCAATAGTAATAGCGGCTAGACTTGCCAGATGAATCAATTGAACGGGTTGACCGCTGTTATAGAGTGAGTGTTCCAGTGTGTGCTCTTGTTTATTTGTCGATACTGGTATGTTTTGATCCCTCCTGGAATTGATATTCACCCTGTAACCTAAAATGACCGGCGCTGATAAACAGGCTACCATCCATATGGCTGTGACAATGACGTCAGCCGCGATGCCTGCGGTAAATAAATCGCTACTCGTTTCAAGCGCTTGTCCCACTGCGGCATAATTCAAGCCGCCTCCGGTATAAGTGCCAGTAAATTGACCGCATAACTTCCAGGTTTCAGTACCGATAGATGGAAACAATATAAAACCCATGATCATGGAACCAATCGCTGTGCCAAACGCACCTATGCCAAAAGCTTTCACCATTGTCGGTCCGGCTTTTTTAACAGAACGAATGTCAACACTAAGCAAAATAAGAACAATCGCGGCACTGATACCGGGACCGATTAAAAAATCATAAGTAATAGAATCACCTGGTAGAATTCCGACATTAGAAAGCAACATTCCCAAAAGAATCCCCACCAATGCCGCTCCAAGTGACCGCACAAAATTAAAACGTGCTTCCAGCCGGATGGAAATATAAACGATCGCTGCCAAAATAAAAAAGACTGCTACAGGATCAGATACCATTATTCTATTCTCCTAGGCTTCCAATGTTCAACTGTTAAACTGTACAGCCGGCCACGGCCCATGCCAGCAAGATAAAGCCACCCCAAGGGAGCGTCTTTGCCATGATTCCGGTTGTAAGAAAAATACCAGAACCGACCACTATTTCAAGCATTATCATTGCGGAATCGAATAGTCCTAATATGAATCCCCGATTTCCCAAGTCTAATTCAGGTCAATCCGAGCCGAATTTTCTATTGTAGCTGCAATATTGGTCTGTTTTTTGGCCTTTTTTCGGCCTCTGAGACATTTTGGCCAAAATCATAACTGCTTGTTTTACAAGGACATATAAATTTGACCTTACATGCTTTTAAAAGCGCGCCGGGTTGAAGATATTGACATATGTCCCACCGGTAGGTCTACCAATTGCTTGACCTGTGCGGCCACGTCCAGTGCTTGATCGCCGATCATGACGGGGTGGCCGTCTTTATCCGAGGTAGGAGCCCAGTGCGGTAATCCTGCACGCTGGGATCTGTGCGGAGGGCGTCGAGTAATCGGTATCCCTATCGCGATCAACTTCGGCTCGGATTGACCTGGATTTTGGATGTCTTATGATGGATTGAAGGAATTCCACGTCTAAATTGACCAAGTCCCTCCCATCGGTTATAATAAACTAAGCAAATGGTATAAGCATTTTATTGACAATATTTTGATTAGTTCCGTTATGAGAGAAAGGCAAATGTGTTCTATTTGCCAAGATATCATGTTGACTCATCCATGCTATTGGAGGAAGGATTTTCAAACGAAAAACAAATACCATAACGAAATTCTTATTAACCATTAAAGGAGGATAAATCATGAGACGCTTGTTTCACTTCTTAATTGCTCTATCGGTACTAAATTTTTGTGGGGGGATCAGCTTTGCTATTGATTATAATCAAATTGGGGATTTAGATTTACGTTCTGATCTAAACGGTGATGGCTATGTAGGTATTCTCGACCTGGCATTATTTTGCCAGGAATGGCTAGCGAATGATTGTGATTTATACCCCTGGTGCAATTCGGATATATATCCATTTTTTGGGGATTACCAAGTCAATATGTTTGATTTTAACCTTTTATCCCAACAATGGTTACTGTGCATTGACCCGACCAATCCAACCTGCCTACATAAGGCTTTAACGCTGAAAGAACCCCCGCCTCTTTCCTCAGCTTATGCCTATCCCGTAACAGACCAAAATGGTATTCAGCAAGTGGGCGGGGGCGCCACCTTTACTGATAACGCTGCTTACGGTCTGCATTATTTTTCCGGTGAGTTTGTTTTGCGGCAGTATGATCTAAGAATCCGCGGCCGCGGACTCGACTTCATCTGGGGGAGAGTCTATCGGTCGAGGACCGGCACGAGTACCACTATCGGCAACAACTGGGATTATAGTTATAACATCAAAATCGAACGCAGCGGCGCCCATATCGTTCTCCACAGCGGTAACGGCCGACGGGACCTCTACACTCGACAATCCGATGGTACGTGGGCCCATGATGGCTTCTTTAATGTTCTCTCTCTAAATCAGGAAGGAACTTTCACCCTGACATTTAAGGATACCAGCACCTGGAATTTTTTACCCCTCGATGACATTTATGCGCCAGGAAAGATCATAACTATCTCAGACCGAAACGGCAATACCATTACTTTCGATTATGATGTAACCGGACGTCTAACAACGGTTCATGATACGCTGGAGCGCCCGATATCCGTATTATATACTCTAGAGGGATACATCCAATCTGTCGTTGACTTCACCGGGCGTACAGTAACATATCAATATTATGACGGTGTTGCTCCCGGCGGCTGCTTGGGCGACCTGAAATCGATCACTACACCCGCCGTAACCGGTACTCCCCATGGAAATGATTTCCCCATAGGCAAGACCACGATTTACACCTATTCCACCGGTTTTGCCGACGACCGATTAAACCACAACCTGCTCACCATCACTGATCCCAGAGGGAATGTACCTTTGACTAACATCTATTCAGCTATAGAGTCTTCGGAAGATTTCGAGTTCGATCGTGTAATCCGCCAGGTTTGGGGTGAATCTGATGATATAATCGATCTGGTCTATCAGCCGCAGATACCTGAGCCTGCCAACCATCATGCCGTTACATTAACAACGATCAATGACCGAATGGGAAATGTCAGTGAATTATGGTTTGATAACCTTAATCGTCTGGTCATTAGACGTGAACATACCGGTCGGGCCGATCCAAATTTACCCACGAGCTTCGATCCCGTTTCCAACCCGCCGACAAATCCGATCAGACCCCTGGAAGATCCGTCGTATTTTGAGACTACCTATCTTTATAATAATGATTCTCTGCTCACTCGAACTGATTATCCCAACGGTAATGCCCGTTTGAATGTTTATGCATACGATTTTGATTTCAGCTCATCCAGGCGAAGCCGGGGAAATCTCCGCGAAGTACACTATTTTCCAGGAGTCCTGGAACCAATAAGTGATCAAACGGAAATTATTGAATACTACGAATACGATGGGGATGACCCAGATCATCTTGGAACCAACTTTGTCACCCGTTATATCGACGGCAAAGGCCATGAAACCAATTATGAATATGATGATCATGGAAATCGACTTAGATTGATCCACGGGATAACTCCCCCGCCTGAACCCAATGCTACCGAAGAATGGCAATACAATGCCTATGGACAAATAACCCAACACATCTTGCCCAGAAATCATAACGGCTATCGACGCAAGGACGTCTATAACTACTATGGACCGGATGACCCCAATAATGGATACCTTAAAGAAAAAATATGCGATGTTAATGACCTGGCGATTACTGCCTCATATACCTATGATTCGGTGGGTAACCTCATCACCCAAACTGATCCTCTTGGTAACACAACGACCTATGTGTACAACTCCCTTGATCAAATTATGACAGAAATCTCACCTGCACCATTCCTTTATGAAAAGCTGTATTACTATGACGAGAATGACAATCTTATCCAGGTTGATCTCCCTGCCAGCGGTGGATCCACCTCTACCCAATACACCTTCGATATCTTGAACCGAAGAACTTCCATGATCCGCGATGCCGGCGGTTCCAGTGAAGCAACTACCTTATACGGTTACGATGATAATGGCAATCTAAGCGAGATAACCGATCCTCGTAATTACTCCACTATTACCCAATATGACGAAAGGGATTTAGTCTATATGGTAACCGTTGCCGATGGCACTCCTTCCGCTTCAACCCAAACCTATAGCTATGATCAAAATGGAAACATTCATACACTCTACGACGGTAATGGTCACTTGGAATTCGAGAATATTTATGATGGTTACAATCGACCTATTTCTTCAACCAATGAACTAGGTTACATGACTACCTACAGCTATGATGCTACCGGAAACCGGACCACCCTTACCAATCCTCTGGGTCATGTCACCACTTATTCTTATGACACACACGATCGCCTCATATCGCAAACCGATGCTCTCGGTAATATCACCACCTACTCTTACGATCCTGTGGGCAACCGTATTAGTGAGACCGACTCCATCGGCAATATTTTCACTTATGAATATGATTCCTTGAACCGGCTCATCGCGGCAACCGATCCCCTGGGCAATGTTTCCACTTACTCCTATGATCCGTTGAGCAACCGCATCAGTGAAACGGACGCCAACGGCAACATTTTCACTTATGAATATGATTCACTAAACCGACTCGTCGCGCAAACCGATGCTCTCGGTAATATCACCACCTACTCTTACGATCCTGTGGGCAACCGTATTAGTGAAACCGACTCCATCGGCAATATTTTTAATTATGAATATGATTCACTAAACCGGCTCGTCGCGGAAACCGATCCTCTGGGCAATGTCTCCACTTACTCTTATGATCCGATGAGCAACCGAATTAGCGGAACCGACGCCAATGGCAATATCTCGACCTATTCCTATGATCCGTTAAATCGTCTTATCACCGAAACCGACGCCTTGGGTAATACGTCCACCTATTCCTACGATCCGGTAGGTAACCGTATCAGTGAAACGAACGCCAACGGTAACATTACGACCTATTCTTATGATCCCCTGAACCGAATCATCTCGGCAACCGATCCTCTGGGCAATGTCTCCACTTACTCCTATGATTCGGTGGGTAACCGTATCAGTGAGACTGACGCCAGCGGTAATATTACGACCTATTCCTATAACCCTCTGAACCGGATCATCTCAAAAACCGATCCCCTGGGCAACGTCTCCACTTATTCCTATGATCCGGTGGGCAACCGCATCAGCGAGACCGATGCCAACGGCAACGTCTCCACATATGAATATGATTCTCTCAATCGCCTGATCGTCGCCACGGATACATTAGGTAATACCAAGGTATATAATTATGATTCGGCTGGAAACAGGATAAAAGTAACGGACCAAAACAGCAATATTACCACTTATTCTTATGATCCTCTAAACCGTCTCATTTCCGAAAACGATGCCCTGGGCAATGTCTCGAGCTATTCCTACGATCCGGTGGGCGACCGCAACAGTTCAACCGATAAAATGGGCAATACGTCCACCTACTCCTATGATTCTCTCGGCCGCCTGATTTCGAGAGTTGATCCTCTCGGCTATACCGAATTTTATTCCTACGATCCGGTGGGCAATCGCATCAGTTACACGAATAAAAGAGGTTACACGACCGCTTATTCTTTTGATCCCCTTAACCGGTTAGTAACTGAAACCGATCCCAACGGCCTGATCTCAACTATCACTTATGACGCGGTG
Organism: Phycisphaerae bacterium SM23_30; assembly: GCA_001303695.1. Classification (GTDB taxonomy): domain Bacteria; phylum Planctomycetota; class Phycisphaerae; order Sedimentisphaerales; family SM23-30; genus SM23-30. The sequence goes on along the minus strand of LJUC01000052.1, from coordinate 10,818 downwards.
GGCAACCGCACTAGTTTCACCGATAAAAATCATAATTCCACTTCATACTCTTATGATGCCTTGAATCGGCTTATCGCCATTACCGATCCTTTAATGAATTTCATTACTTATTCCTACGATTCGGTCGGCAACCGTATCAGCGAGACCGATAAAAACGGCAACTCCATAAACTATTCCTACGACTCCCTCAACCGGTTAAGCACAAAAACCGATCCACTCGGTTATACCGAATCGTATTCCTATGATCCGATGGGCAACCGCATTAGCGAAACCGATAAAAACGACCATACCACCAGTTATACCTACGACGGCTTGAACCGCATGATAAGTAAAACCGATCCCCTGGGAAACACACTGAGCTGCGCCTATGACCCGGTCGGCAATCGCATCAACGCTACTGATAAAAATGGTAACATTACCAACTATGCTTATGATGAACTTAATCGCTTAATTTACGAAACCGATTCTTTTGGCAACATCTCCACTTATTCCTATGATTCAGCGGGTAACCGCATCAGTAAAACAGACGCCAACGGCAACACCTCCACATATGAATATGACTCACTCAACCGACTCGTCTCAATAATCGATCCACTGGGTAATATTTATACCTATTCTTATGATCCGGCGGGTAACCGCATCAGCGAAACTGACGTCAACGGCAACATCTCCACATATGAATATGATGTTCTCAATCGTCTGGTTGTTGTAACAGATGCCTTAGGTAATATTGAGTCGTATGGTTATGATGCGACGGGTAATAAGATTAAAGTAACAGACCAAAAGGGCAATGTCATCACTTATTCCTATGACGTCCTAAATCGTCTCACAAATATAACTTCACCCACCGGTCATGAAAGATTATACACTTATGATAATAACGGAAATATCATCTCAAAAACTGATGCCAACGGGCACCCCCTATCGTTTGCCTATGATTCGCTGAATCGTCTAATAACTACGAGTTATCCCGATGGTACTAATGTCACCATCACTTATAATCCCACGGGGCAGCCCCTTCTGATTGCCAACACTGCCGGGATCGGAGAAACTACCACCAGAACCTATGATGCTCTGAATCGTCTCATCTCTGAAACGGTGGACTATGGGCCTTTCTCCAAAACCCTTAATTGTACTTACGATCCCGTAGGTAATCGTATTGAGGTAAATGATCCCAATGTTCCCGGTTCAACCACATACTCCTATGATGCCCTGAATCGAATCCTGATTATAACCGATCCCATGGGGCGATTAGCTTCTTTCGAATATGATCCCACGGGAAAATTCACCCGCAAGAATTTTCCCAATGGCGAATACGAACTCTACCACTACGATGACGACAATCAAATACGCCAAATTACTCATTTAAGACAAGCAGAGCAAGTTCGATTCGCTTATTTGTACGATTATGATGCACACGGTAATCTTATGCATTCGGTGGAATACGATGAGTCCAGTTTGATTGAAGATAAAATGTTTATCTATGATCCAACACATAAATTAAAATCCGAAACCTATCTTTCGAGCAATACAGAATTTGACTATGATGCGGCTGGTAATCGTATTCAGGAAGGGATTAGCGGATCACCTGTCTTTTATACTTATGATCCGGACGATAGATTAACCCAAAAAGACGCCACCGAATACTACTATGACAACAACGGCAACCTAGTGCAGAAAGCTGCAGGTTCGTATATAACCTACTATGAATATGATTATGAAAATCGATTGGTCAATATCACCCTGCCTGATGCGCGGCAGATCAACTATGCCTATAATCCCCAGGGCAAGCGTATCTATCGTGATTTCGACGGGGATATCACCTACTATGTCTATGACCACGAAGATATGGTAATGGAACTTGATGAATTCGGTGCTGTCAAAGCCACATATACGCATGGCCCCGGTATTGATAACCTTGTCAGCATGATCCGATACGGCATGCCCTATTACTATCATCTGGATCGCCAGGGCAATGTTCGCTGCCTGACTGATGAATTTGAAAACGTAATCAATATTTATGATTATACGGCCTTCGGCAGTATTAAAAATGAATTGGTCGGCGTGGATAACCCTTATAAATTTACCGGTCGTTTTTATGATTCCGACGCCAATCTGTACTTTTATCGATCTCGCTACTACGATCCAACGATCGGCCGCTTCATTTCTGATGAGGTTTTCGGATCATATATCTACACCTCGAACAATCCCAGCCATAGCACCGATCCTATGGGCTTCAACGCCGGCGAGGTCGCCGTGGTGGAATTACCCTTCATGAATATGGATCTGAACTCCTTGGCCTTCTCTCCCCAAGTAAATGAGTTTATTTATAATTTACAACAACCATCACTTGATAATCTGGCTTATGCCGGACCCGGCGCCGGAATGGATTTCGGCGGTGCCGTATTTGATTTGGAACGCCCCGACTGGACTCCCCCTGTCAGGCCCGATTTAGTTATAACAGATATCAGCTTTAGCCCCTCAAATCCCATCCACGATCAAGACACTGTAACCATCAGCGCAACGGTAAAAAATCGTGGATTGATGAGCGCCCGGAACACTTTTTATGTCGATTATAATGATCTCTCCACCAATTCCTATCTTGGCTCTTCTACGGTTAACGGTCTCGATGGCAACAGAACCACCACCGTCTCTCTAAATACGGCTAATCCCGTCGCCCGGCCGGGTATGATGCTGGTAACTTCGATAAGCATGGGAGGGATTATTGGCGGGTCGGGTAATGATGATTCATCCGTAACCGTTGCCACCTCCACGGGCAAGCTTCTTTATGGCGACCATAATATCGAAGTTACTGCCGATTCTACTGATACTATCAACGAAGCCTATGAAAATAACAATTCCAGGAAAGAAAATCTCTTTGTTACCTGCCCCCAGTCCGGCAACCACGAAAATCACGTTTTTCTCGGCTATCAACGTACTTTCTATGACGCCGATGAAAAATATACCGATACGTATGGTTGGGGACCTTGGCATTCGGAAAATACCGGTTCTGACAAATCATCCGGTAAAGCCCATGCCCGAGCTAAAGCTCAATCGGTGCTGGCAGTTTCCTCAGGATCATATGCTCTCTCGGCCGTATTTCATAGCTTCAAAGTCTTTAACAGCACTAAAAAGAAATCATCCGGATATGTCGATATAGATTATGATCTCAAATACACTGGCTACCTGAATCTTGGAGGGGCCGCCGGCGACCATGATGCTGCCAATGCCGCGGTCGATATAAAAGTGTTCATTACCGACCAAAGCATACCATCCTCAGGAGCCGATGATATGCCCCATGATGTTAAGGGCACCAAAGTCGAAGTTTACAAAAAAACAATGGGTGGCAAAAGTAATTTCGACATCCCCAACCAATCAACTTCTAAAAAAATTACGGATTATCCTGTCAACTCCGGAAAAACCTATTACGCCGGCCTGAGACTAGCAGCCTGGGCCGACGCCCATGGTCTTGGCATCTCAAGCTTCTCCGATTTCTCCAGCAAAAACGACTCCGGTTACCCGTACGATGGTTACGCTCGATTTAATTCCATGGTACTCAAACTTAGATAATTACATGTAACCGAGGCTACGTTAAAGGAATATGATTCAACGATGAGGCATTTCATTAGCATTGTTGGTGATGTTGATTACCGAAACATCCGTCACGAACACGGAGAGCGATTCATCCAAATGTGCATGGATGGCGGAAATTATCCGGGTACTGCGAAAAAGAAGCTCGTGACCCTCAAACGGCTCTTCAATCTAGCGGTGCAGCGAGGCCAACTTGAGGTAAATCCTTTGCGACACGTGAGTAAGCCAAAGATTGCTGAAGGTGAAATTCATGTTTACAGCGATGAAGAGTGTCAGCGGATGGTGAAAGTGGCCCAAGAAGCCAAGATTGGTAAATCTTATCGCTGGGATATTTTGATACTCACGGCGCTCTGCACCGGAATGCGTCGCGGTGAACTGCTTAACACCACCTGGCGCGTCATTGATTTTGCCGGTTAAAAGATTCAGATTTCACCCAAGGATGATAACGAAAACACCTGGACTTGGCGCATAAAGGACTCAGACCGGCGCAGAGTGCCGTTGACAGACGAAGTGATCCAGTTGCTGGCAGAATACCAGGCGGCCCAGCCGGAAGGATATCCTTATGTTTTTATCCCACCCCGACGCTACGACAAAATCCAGAAGGCCCGACGATTAGGTAAATGAACTATCCGACAAGGCCAATGCCCCCTGGGTAATTTTCGCAGCCAGCTCCTGCGGATATTAGCACATGCAGGTATCGAACAGGGCACCTTCCACGACTTACGGCGTACCTGTATCACCAATTGGTTTGCCCATGGACTTTCCGAGTTCGAGGTTATGGTCTTGGCAGGGCATTCCTCGTTTGAGACCACGCGTAAGTTCTATTTGGTTGTTCGTAAGGATATTATTAACCGGGCCAGCAAGGCGAGCACTGAATCTCTAAAGTCAATTTCTGTTGCACATTTGTTGCGCGCCACTTCTGAGGCGTAAATGTAAAAAAGCGTGTCAGGCATAAGTGCTTGTCAAAAACATAGTTACGAACAGAGGCGAGTAGAAGCTATACAAAAGCACGCTGGTTTGAAGTGATAGCTTGACATTGCCTTTCTGCCCTCCATAATGGTATTAATATTACTCAAACTGACCGATTTGGGAATTTCTGATGGTTGAAAACATCCAACAAAAAGGCCTTTTCTGCCGATAAACCTGGGGGCTTTAATCGAAGTGGTATCTGAAAAACCGTTGGAGGTGTTTTTGAAAGAGCAGCTCTATCAGCCTCTGGGAATGGCCGACAGTTACCACCACGAGGTGGCCGAAAAGCTGGAGGGTAAACTAAATCGTATGGGAGTGGTTTATGCCCGCAGCCGGGGCGGGCCCTGGCGACCGGCCTGGAAACCGGGCGATCCGCCCGATTATCCCTTTGTCAGAGCCTCCGGCGGCATGATCTCGACCGCCTGGGATTATGCCATCTTTTGCCAGATGTTCCTGAACGGCGGCATATATAACGGCAATCAAATTTTGCAGCCGGAGACGGTCGAGACCATGACTTCCCCGCAAACAGCCCATATATACACTCCCCGGGAACTCGAACGACAGAGTAATTTCTACGGCTACGGCTGGAACGTCTCTAAAGACGGCGTGTTTTCCCACGGCGGTTCCGATGGGACCTATGCCTGGGTCGATCCCAACCGAAAAATCATCGGTCTGGTCTTTACCCAGTGCCGAGGCGCGCGTACCCCCCGGGCAAAATTTAAGGAACTAATAGAGGCCTCCATTATTTCCCCTTAACATGCATTTGTAGTATAGGGCTCGGCCCCATGCATCCTAAAAATAATTTGAACTAAAGGAGTATTGCCATGAGGACATTTAATGCCAAAAACACCTCCACAATGTTGCAAACCTCTCTCATTTTCACCCTGCTGCTGACCGGCAGCCTTTTTCTCTCGCCATCCCGGGCCGCCGAACCGGACGATGAAGTATCCGTCTTCCTGGCCGGCGACGCCATCTTTAACCGTCCCTGGTCCGGGTTCACCGAACCGGAGTTTCTCAGGCTCATTGACGAGATTCAAACTGCCGATGTGGCCCTGTGTAACCTGGAGACCTTGATTCACACCTACGAAGGCTTCCCCCAAACCGACAGCGGCGGCACTTACATGGCCTCGGAGCCTTATATCGCCGACGAATTGGCCTGGGCCGGTTTTGATATGGTGGGTTTTGCCAACAATCACACCTTTAATTACGGCTCTTTGGGCGTGCTCGAAACCATCCAATTCGTGGAGGCCGCCGGTATGGAAATCGCCGGCGGCGGGGACCTGCAAAGGGCCCGCCGACCGGTTTATTATTACTGTGAAAACGCCGCCGTCGCTTTGCTGTCGGCCACGTCAACCTTCGCCGATTTTCAAAAAGCCAGCCCCTCCCGCCCCGACCCGCACGGCCGCGCCGGATGCAACCCCTTAACCGTCACCACTCAAACCGTTAACACCCTCACCCGCACCGCCGCCCAAAAACTCTTGAAACTCGCCCAACAAGAAGGCATACCCCAGGTCTCCCTGCAGGGTGAAAACCTCTCTTTCCTGGGACAAAGATACCGCATCGGCGCTGAGAACGGCTCGACCAGAACCAACGCCGTGGATCAAAATGACCTGGCCGCCGTCCTGGAGTCGATTCGCAGAGCCAAAAGTGTCGCCTCCCTGGTGGTGTTTTCCATGCATGCCCATTCCCAGGGCGATTGGCTTACCCATTTCGCCCACCAGGCCATCGACGCCGGGGTCGATGTCTTCTTGACCAGCGGACCCCATTACATAAAATCCATCGAAATTTATAAAGGCAGACCCATTTTTTACAGCCTGGGCAACTTCGCCTTCCAGAGTGAGACGGTGAAAAAATTACCCGCCGAATACGTCCGGAGCCGGGGATTCGACGACACCACCACCGCCGAAGATTTTCAAAAAGCCACCCGCGATGACTGGAACCGCAACCGCGTCAACTGGGAAGGCCTGGCGGCGACCGTCCATTTCAAAGGGGATAAGGTCGATATGATACGCTTGATCCCCACCAATCTGGGAGCGGGACCCCCGGGCGCCGCCGGCGTCCAGCTGCCCTTTGGCGTCCGCGGCAGACCGCTGTGGGCCGATCCGGTACTGGGAAAATACCTCATCGATAAAGTGGCCGACCTGTCCCGGCCCTATGGCATAAAAATCGAGTACCTCCCAAACGAAAACCTCGGCGTGCTCAAAATCGAATAAAACATCTGCCCTCCCCCCCCGATGTAAAATCAGAAAATCATATAAATCTTTCTCTCTTAACAGCCCCATAGTGTGTCTCAGCACCCGCGGCCTTCTGAAAGGAAAAAATTGAAATTTAAATTTTCTCTTTTCCAGGTATGCCTGACCTCAATTTTGCATAACTTTAGTTTCTAAAGCTCAATCACTCCGGAAATCAGTTTCCAGCATGCCGGCTCCTCATCCGCATCCCAGTCAGGTGGTTTGTAAGGCATGCCTAGACTCATGGTTAGAAAGCAAGACAGCGCAGGCTTATGGCCCCTGTTTAGCCTTTCAAAAAAAACGGGATCTGTAATTCCAACCTCGATTTCCCGGCCACCTGACCAAATTAATCCTTTCCAACTGTGCTTATCCGTGGATTCCCGCTGTGCGTCGCGGACTTTGAAGCTGTCAACGCGGATCAATTGTAACGTCGCCCGCTTATCAAACGGCTTTTGCCGGAGCTCTCCGGGTGTTACGTATTTCCTCCGGTTGTGAAGCACGTAGTATGTTCGTTTTGCATACCTCTCAATATCCTTGGGCGTCATCTTGCCTCGTTGATACCATCGCCCCGGCAGGATGATCCTGTTCTCGCTCTCAAAACCGAAATCAGGCCCGGTTGAATCCAGCGGGATTTCTAACACATCAAGTAGTGCCGGGAAATGTCCGCCCAGTTTCATAGACCCCTCGGGAACGCGCCCGTCATCCAGACCGGTTACGGGGCGTACCCGCTTTCCGGTGCCCAGATCAATCCCTGCCAGACACCAATCGTGGTGCTTCCATGAATTGGCCAGAACCACCAGGCGCGCCGTGCTCATAGGTGAATCACCTCTATGTCGCCTAGTTGCGCCTGGAGGTGTTCAGCTACCAGACGACGATGGCAACGCTCCGGGGTGGGTTCGCTGCAAAGAAAACAGTCGTTTTCGCGCAGTGTGTTGGCGGCGGTGTCGGCGATCCCGCGCTTTGCCATCAACTCGCCAAACCTGCGCTCATATTCAGCCCAGGTGCCTTTGCTTTTCTGGAAGTCGTCAAGAATGTCCTGTGTTGGGGCAAAATCAGGGATATGAACGTACTCAATCCCCCCTATAGCGCAAAGAAAGTATTTTAAGTCTTGCGCCTTTGCAAACCCGGCCAGCTGGGAGGTGTTATGGAGCCTTATGTCAACTACACGCCGCACACCCGCTTTTTGCAAGCACGTAAAGAATTCTTCGGCAGACTTCTGGGTAAAACCGATAGTGAACAGTTTCATGCTTCTGCTGGCGCCTTCTTGCATGCGATCTTTTCCGCTTGTAAATCGTAAGCCTTTTCAATCAGGCCGGATCTTGAGGTCAGGTCGCCAAAAAGTTCTGGTTTGAGTTTGTAAAGCTTCACGAGCCTTTCCTCTGATAGCTCCTGCCGTTCGGCTGTGCCGTCCCCCAGGATGTGAGTTATCTCCAATTCTGGGCGGATCCTCTTCAATTCACGACATACCAGTATGGTTCTGTGGCACGTAATAGGATCGGATTCCGAGCACATGAGGGCAACTCGGTAATGCTCTATTACCTCAAGTACTCTCTCTAGTCCGCGCCGAAAAGCTGCAAGCTGGGCAATTCGGTCGAACCTCGCTTGACCGTCAATGTAGCAACTATCTTCAGATCGGCGCGCGCCTAATTCCCTGCTCAAGAACAAGTACTCAATGTTGGCGCCTCTCAGAGCCTTCTCTAATACCTCCTTATTGAACTGGGACGCGTATTTACTGTAGGGACTGGATCGGACGTCGGCTATCGCCAAAACCTGATGTGCCAAAAGTAACTCGAGAAAATGGTCCAGCGAGTGATTTGAATGCCCTATGGTGAATAGTTCTTTCATACGAGTAGGCCTTCTTCTCACCTTGTCGCTCCCTTCTCTGCTGACATAATAATATAATACCACGCCTTTCGTTAGCAGTAAATGCCCTCTACGCCGCTCATACTATCAAAGTGCAAAATCTTGGCAACCCTGTATCCGAAAAATCCGGATCGCTTCATTTTGAGGGCTGTCCGGACAACCCGCCTCGAATAAACCGATAAGTGCCGCTCAATGCAATATTTATGTTGATTCCGGAAAATTTTCTCGAAATTCCCTGCTTTATACGCTGGAAATTAAAAATCCAAAATGGTATAATATCCCCTGTCGCCGATGGCTTCATAGATATAAAAACCAAGACATTCAAGAGAAAAAACCTGGCCCCGTAAAGGGTGGAGGCCGTAATGTCTTTAATATCCGGGATTATCAAGAAAGTGCTGGGCCTTATCCTCGAAGTCCTTATCTGCCCTCTCGTTTTGTGTGCCGCTCTCGCCCTGCTCTTGACCATAATCGTGCAACTGTTTAGCCTGGGATTTAATAGAGCCGAAAAAATCGCCCCCTGATTAAAATTCACCCCCCTTTGCCCTATAGACAACATAAACTCCAAACCGGCCCCGAATGTAAGGGAGGGATTAACCTCTGAACAACTTGTGCCTTCCATCCTCTTTACTCATCATCCGGATTTCGTTATTGATGCATCATTCGAATTTCGTCATCCGTCGTTATAAAGCATCGGGTGGCGCCTTTCTGGCGCAGCCAGAAAGGCGCTCTGTCATGAACCGTCATTCCGATCGGGTGACAGCCTCAAGCGCAGCTTGGGAATGATCCTCAAATTAAATAGGGTAGGAATTACCGGGTGACAGCCTCAAGCCCCTCAGGGCCTGCCGGTGGTTAACTTTTGACTGCAATGCCGAGCTGCTGAATGGATAATGCGGATCGCATCATTTATTTCTTGCCTCAAAGGCCTATGAAAAGATAAAATTAACCTTTATCAGAGGTTATTATATGAAAAACCTGGAAAAAAGAAAACGAGTCATGCAGCGCTCCATGCGCCTCGGCAGGTGTGTGTGCGACCCCAAACAATCTTGTCCTTGCGATCTGTTTAAGCAAAAGAACATCTGCCAATGCGCCGGCGAACGCCTGGAAGAGCCCGCCGGGCCGGTGAAGCTGACACGGCTGGTTGAGAAGACCGGTTGTGAATCAAAAATTGATCAGGCCTTTTTGAAAAAGGTGCTGCGGGATTTGCCGGTTTATGACGATCCCCGGGTGATGGTGGGGGTGCCGGCGGGAGATGATGCGGGTATTTATAAGCTCAGCGACGATCTGGCGTTGGTGGAGACGGTGGATGTGTTTACCCCGGTGGTGGATATTCCTTATGTTTTCGGACAGATAGCGGCGGCCAATTCGCTCAGCGACATCTACGCCATGGGGGGGGTGGCCCTGACGGCCCTTTCGGTGCTCGGCTTTCCGGCGCGGACGATCAGCGATCAGGTCATGCACGACATCTTGCGGGGGGGGCTGGATAAGATGAACGAGGCGCAGGTGGCGGTGATCGGCGGTCACAGCATAAACGATGCCCAGATCAAGGCCGGTTTTGCCGTCATCGGGACGATAGCACCCAAGGACATCATCACCAACGCCGCCGCGATGGCCGGAGATTGCCTGATACTGACCAAGCCGCTGGGCACCGGCATAATCACCTTTGCCGAACAGATCGGCCGGGGAAACCCTGATGGATTACAGGCGGCGGCCCGCGCCATGACCACGCTTAATAAGACCGCCTCCGAGTTGATGGTCCAATTCGCGGCTCATGCCGCCACCGACGTTACGGGCTTCAGCCTGCTGGGACACCTGGCCGAGATGGCCCTGTCGAGCAAGGTTGATGTGGAGTTCACCTTCGACGATATCCCCCTGTTTCCGGGCGTGCTGCAGGCGGCGGCCGAAGGTATTCTTCCCGGCGCTATTGAACGAAATAAGGATGCCTGCCTCGAACGGGTGGTGCCGGATCCTGAGGTTCACCAGACGATGGTCGATATTTGCTTTGACGCCCAAACCTCCGGGGGGCTTTTAATCTCTATTGCCCCGGAAAAATCAGAGAAACTGCTGGCCGCCCTGCATGAAAAAGGCGTCCCGGAAGCGGCCGTTATCGGGAAAGTCCGCGGGCCGGGCCCCGGTCGGGTTTTTATAAAAACCACCGGTAAAAGTA
>LJUC01000051.1 GCA_001303695.1 Phycisphaerae bacterium SM23_30 | reverse complement strand
CAATGATATAATCATTAATGGGTCAATCACCTCAACCGACGGTATTCTAAATGTGGATCTTCAGGCCGACGGTAATATAAATGTAAATAACACCATAACCACCAACGGGGGAGATTTCGGCGGTACGGGCGTTGATTTTACCAATGCCGCCAATATCAATACGGGGGCGGGGTCGTTTACGAGCAATATCAGCGGCAATTTCACCAACTCCGGCACCATAAACACTCAGACGTTCCTGGCAGTGAGCGGGGGTGATTTCACCAATTCCGGGACGATAGATTCGTCGGGATTCACCAGCACCAGCGTCGGTTCCTTTACCAATACCGTCGATGGTTCGATATGGACCTTCGGCAGCGGCTTTAGCAGCACCAGCACTACCAGTTTTTTCACTAACGCCGGTTCGATCTGGACCACCGGCGGCAGTTTTACCAGCAGCGGCACCGATTTTAACCACAGCGGCACGATTGACACCGGCACCGAGGTGCCGCCGGGCGGCGCTATTGAGGTTAATCATACCGGCACGGCGAATTTAGAGGCGGTAATGGAATCGGACGGCGGTCTCATTACCGGTACCGTACCTACGGTGAATGTGAACGCGGTCAACGGCGCTATTCTCCAGAACGGACTGGATATAGCCGGTGACGGAACTACCACGGCAGGAGGGCTGGTCAACGTGGCGGCGGGCGATCTGGCTGGTCAAGTAACTTATGATGTAACCTTGACGTTTGACGATTATGACTCCGATGTAACCTTACGCGGCGGCGACACGGTTAATCCGGCCAATACCTCCATTACCGAAGGGGTGAAATTTGTCAACACCGGAGACATCATCGGGCCCACATTCGAATATATGCGGTTTACCGGGGTTCCGGCCGGCAAAAACACCATCTTCGACACCACCGACATGACCATAGACACGATCAACGATTTTGTGATGAATGATTCCATCGTTGACGGTCAGGACACTCCCGGAGTCGGCGGCATAGTGGGCGACGGATTTGCCGGGGATTTTACGATTACCAATTCCCAGTTCACGGGTATTGACGGCGAGGTCATTGACATTAATCCTACTTCGGGCACGCTTTCCACCGTGACCTTTACCGGCAATACGGTGGATACCAGTACCGGCGCGGTCACCTTCCGCAACGCCACTAGTGCCGCGATCGGCGACAGCACCTTTGACGGCGGGGGGGGCGTCGATCTGCTGACTATCGGCAGCGTAACGGTTAATAACAACAATCAATTTCTAAACGGCGCCTCGCTCTTTTTGAGTTCCGTCAGCAGCGGTTTGGTCAACGGCAACACCTTTGATTCCTTCGCCGGGGGAGTAGGTCTTTTGGTTCAAGACAGCACCCTTGGCGAGATCAGCACCAATACGTTTTCCTCCAACGCCACCGGTATTGTGGTGGACGCCAGCACGGTCAGCCAGATCACCGGCAATACGTTCACCGATAACACCACCGGCATTTCCGCTCTGGGAGATGTTAATATCGGTCTGATGAACTGTAATCTGTTCACCAGCGGCACGACCGGCATTTCGGTCGATGCGGACGCCACCGGAACGGTGACGGCCAGCAATCCCGCTTCACTTTGGGGCAACCGGTACAACGACCCGACCATGACAGCGGTGAATAATAATTCAACGAATATAACCGTGGATGCCCGCTATAGCTGGTGGGGCGATGCCACCGGGCCCAGCCACGATGGGGTTGTCGCGGGGGCTGCTATCGAGGGGGATGTAATTTTTGAGCCCTTTTACACCAATGAAGAATTGGCCTGTGCGGCGGGGGCGGGGCCCGTGACCGTCCGCCGGCAGACGGGTAACGTGGACGTAGTCCTTACCGACACCATCGCCAACGCCCTCCTGGTCGCCCAGGCCCAGGCGTATGACACCGGCACCCACGAGATCGGCCTGTCAGGCGGGACCTATGATGAAACTCTTGCGGACGTGGCGTACGATTTTGACATCGACGATAATGTAACCCTGAGCGGCGCCTGGACGCTGACCGATAATATTTCGTTCCATGACGATGCGGAGACGGCGGACCTGACGCTGGCCTGGAGTTCGATAAACGGCGAGAATACCGGCGGCGATCATTTCGGACTGACGTTGAATATTAAAGGCGCCACCACCGTTGACGTGGCGGAGTGGACGAATGTGGGTAGTTTCATCACCGATGCCGAAGGCGCCACCAACGTTTTTTCCAACATTATAACAAACGGCAACACCATGATCTTCAATGAGCCGTTGATTCTAAGGGATAACGTGGTGCTGACGGACCAGGGCGGCGGCGATGTGATATTTAACGACACGGTTGACAGCGACGGTATAGACAACTGGGATTTAACGGTCAATACCGGCGGAACGACTCTCTGGGGAGGGGCAGTGGGAGGCGTTTCGGCGCTGGGCCGGTTAATCACCGGCGACACCGGCCAGACGCAAATTGCCGCCGACATCACCGCCAGCGGCAACACCATGCTCTTCAACAATCCGGTAGTCTTGACCAGTGATGCGGTGCTGACCGACCAGGGCGGGGGCAATATCTTTTTCAACAGCACCCTCGACAGCGCAATCGGCTCCAGTTGGGGCCTGACGGTCAATACCGGCGGCAGCACTCGTTTTGGGGACGCGGTGGGCGGCGCTACGGCTTTGGGTTCTCTTACGACCGATGCCGCCGGGGAGACATATATTGCCGCCGACATTAATACCAGCGGCGGGGGCATGACCTTCAACGATCCGGTTATCCTGCAAAACGATGTGATTTTGACTGGCCTGAACAACGGAAATATAACCTTCAACAGCACGGTAGATAGTGTCAGCGAATTATTTTTCGGCCTGACCGCCGCTACCGGCGGCGACGCCCTGTTTGGCGGAGATGTGGGAGGAAATCAGGCCCTGACACAACTGACGGTGGGAGCGGCAGACATCACCGCTGCCGACGTGCTGACTCATGGGGCACAATCATATTCGGCAACGACGGGCGGGGCCGATTTGGGTCAGTTGGAATCGACCCAGGCCGGGGACATTACCATCACTGCCAATACGATTCAACTGGCAGGGGCGGAAAGTGTGGGCGGCACCATAACCCTGCAGCCACTTTCCGGGGGCACTTTGAGCGTTTCCGATAATGACAATCTGGGCGGTCTGGAGGACGGTTTTACAGATATTTACATCGGCAGAGCGGACCTTGACGGTGCTATTGAAGTCGCTGCCGCCGGGGCCACTTTCATTGATCCGGCGGCCATCCGGGGAGATACGATAGATGTAAACGGAACCATCGTTGGGGGCGATGATGCCTCGATTACTATTGAAGGCTCGGGTGATTCAACGACATTAAATGCCGATATAATAACCACCGGTCAAAATATCACTATCAACGACAGCGTGTCTCTAGGAACCCCGAGCACCGTAACGCTGGACAGCACCGCCGGGGGGACCGCAGCAGACGGAGCTGATGTGTCTGTTACAGGCGAGGTGTCTGATTCCGGCGGTTCGACCAATCTGGTGATGGATGCAGGTACGGTCGGCGAGATCACGGTGAATGATGTAATTACGGTTGGATCACAGACTTATATAGCCTCTGTTGTCAACTTGGAATTTCATGGCATCAGCGTACCTGAGGTCACACCTACGGTGACGTTGGCGTCACAGGAAGGAATTATTGAGTTCGATACCGATACGGTTGTTTCCAGTAATGGAGATCATGTTTCGCTGGGGCAGAACCCCGGTGCTGTCATGCCTACGCAGGCGACGATTTTCCGGGGCCAGGGGGATCTGACGTTCGATACCAATGGGGGTGATTTTTCGATGGGGCAGAACAACTGGCTGGGTCTGGAGAACGGCAACCTGTCGATCAACACCGGCGGCGGCAATGCGAGCATCGGCGATTTGACGGCAAATAGCATCGCGGTCGATCTGGACGGCGGGTCGTTGACCTTCCTGCAGCGGCTGGGAAATAATCTGCCCTATGATACGGGCGTGGCCCTTTACGCCGAAGGCGCCCTGCAATTGAGCGAGGTGGGCAGCTTTAGTCTGGGGGGAGCGGCATCGACCGGTTTGAGATTGGTCTCCGAAGACGGGCCGATCGATGTTCCTACTGGTCTGCGCCGGCAAATATTCCCCAGGCCGCCCTGTACCATTACTTTTGATATAGGGGATTTTGCCCGCCGGGACAATATTGCGTTAATTTGTCCCCCCGTAAGGCCCTCCGAATCCGTAACCGATTCCATAATAAATACCGTGACATTGATTCGCCGGGAGGGCCGGAGCAAAGGCAGGGGCGGTCCCGAAAAGATCGTCGCCATTGAGTTTATCCCGGATGTTGACATCCTGACCATCTCGCAGCGGGAGATGCTCTCCCGCATGGGGATCTATGCCCGGGAATTTACTCCCCAGGAGGCCCTGACGCCGGAAGCAAAGGAGTCGCTGGCCCTGTTGATAGAGCGATATTTAAGCGACGTGCCGCCGGGCCACGTGGAACAACAGATGCTGGCGGCGTCGGATTATAAGGTTGCGGTGGTGCGGATGTTACGAGGATTGGTCGAGGACACTATAATAACCTACCAAAAACTATACTATGTAGAGGGTAAACCCACCACCGGCGAACACCTCAGGGAGGCCCTGCAAAAGTCTTTAGATGCTTACCGCGCCCAGAGCGGCGCCGAACGATTCGAGGGAGCGGCATATGTCGGCTTCCTGGAGGCCGACGCCGAGCAGAGGCCGGCCCTGAATATCCTGACCGAGCTGCACCTGCTTTTCCATCAAATCGAGGTTATGGGGCTGAGCCCTCTGGAGCGTGATTTCGCCGAAAGAACCCTACTGACGGAAATCAGCCGGGCGGTCTATGGCGGACGCCGCATCAGCTTCGAGCAATTAAAAGAAGCCATTCAAGAGACCTGGATCGACGTGGAATAAATTTGCCCCAAGCCGGCCCCGGGGTGATAAAATGACAGCCCCGCAAACAGGCGGAAAATTTTCAAACAGAAGGATTTGCTATGGGTGTTATTGAAGTTGAAAAGTTATTGGAGCAGATAACTCCGGAGGCGCCGTGCGGGGAGGATATCGAATACGATCAGGCCTTTTTAGAACTGGCCGGTCTGGTTCAACCTTCGCAGGCGGGGCTCGTCGGGCCGGAGGAAGAGGTCGAGGAACCCAATTGGCGCGAGGTAGCGCAGCGTTGCAGTGAATTATTGTCGCGCAGCAAACACCTGCGGGTGATTATTTACCTGACCCTGGCGGCAATCAAGCTGGATGGGGTTGGCGGTCTGGCGGACGGTTTGGCGGTGCTGCGGGGAGTGCTGGAGAGCTACTGGGAACACGTATATCCCCAGCTCGACCCCGAGGATAATAATGATCCGAGCGAACGGGTCAACATCTTATTGGCCCTGTCACCGCCGCCGGAGAGCCTGCAGGATCCGCTGGCGTTTATCCGTCCTGTTCAATCAGCCCCGCTCTGTGAGGCCCGGCAACTGGGCCGTTACAGTATGCGGGACATCATGATAGCCCAGGGCCAGGTCCCGGCCCCGTCGGAAGGAGAGTCGGTGGATATGGGGATTATTAATGGGGCGTTTTCCGAGACCCCCATTGAGCAGCTCCAGGGGACGTTTCAGGCCTTGCAGAGGGCGTTGGGACACGTCGATGCCATTGAAACAACCCTCACCGGACGCATCGGGGCGGCCCAGGCGATCGATCTGGGGGGGTTGCGCGGCCTGTTGAAACAAATGGCCGCTCACGTCCAGGAGCATCTGGGATATGAGCCGGGTGAGCAGGCCGCGGCCGGGGCCGCCGGGGCCGATCAAGGGGCTTTAACGGGAGAGATTCGCTCCCGAGAGGACGTGCGGCGGGTGCTGGACAAGGTCTGCCAGTATTACGAACATCACGAGCCGTCCAGCCCCATACCCATGCTGCTGCGGCGGGCCCGACGGCTGGTCTCCAAAGACTTTGTGCAAATTATCCAGGATATGACCCCGGATGCCATGGGGCAAATTGAATTAATAGGCGGTATTGACAGGGAGGGGCCGGAGCAATAGAATGAGAGCAACGCTACGAATAACGAATCAATGACGAATTTTGAATGACAAATTCAAAAGGAGTTGTTTCGGCGGGACCAGCCCCGCCCCACTTAACCAGAAAGGAGCAACAATGGCGAAGAAGAAAAGCGGTCAAAAATTCATCGCCCGCAGTCGGGCTCCGAGGGTTCAGATCGAATATGATCTGGAGCTGTACGGAGCGGAGAAGAAGGTCAATCTCCCCTTTGTGATGGGGGTGATGTCGGATCTGTCGGGCAATCCGGCCGAGGCGCCGCCGGGAGTGGCCGATCGGGAGTTTCTCGAGATCGACGTGGATAATTTTGACAGCCGCCTGAAGTCCATGAAACCCCGGGTGGCGTTTCAGGTGCCCAACACCCTTACGGGCGAGGGCAACTTAAGCGTGGATATTACCTTTGAGAGCATGGACGATTTTTCCCCGGCGGCGGTGGCGCGAAAGGTGGATGCCCTCAACAAGCTGCTGCAGGCCCGGACGGAGCTGTCCAATCTGCTGACCTACATGGACGGCAAGAGCGGGGCCGAGGAGCTGGTGGCCAAACTAATCAACGATCCGACCCTGATGAAGGCCTTAGGTGCGGCGCCTAACCCGGATCAAGCATCTGAATCTACAGAAAAGGAGGGCTAATCCCATGGCTGAACCTAATCAAGAACAACAACAAGCGCCCCAACCGGCAGCGGAGACGATGGAAGTTAGCGAGTTTGAGGGGCTTCTTAAAAAGGAGTTCAAACCCAAAGGCAAGCAGGCCCAGGAGGCGATCCAGCAGGCCGTGCAGACGCTGGCCGAACAGGCCTTGGCGGAGACCCGGTTCATCAGCGACGACGCCGTCAAGACGATAGAATCGATCGTGGCCGAGATCGACCGTAAGATGTCCGAACAGATCAATATGATCATGCATCATGCGGATTTCCAGGCTTTGGAGGGTTCCTGGCGGGGACTGAACTATCTGGTAAATAACACCGAGACCGACGAGACGCTCAAGATTCGCGTGATGAACATCTCCAAGAAAGACGTGGCCAAGACCCTCAAGAAGTTCAAAGGGGTGGCCTGGGATCAGAGTCCCCTGTTTAAGAAGATTTATGAAAACGAATACGGTTCCCCCGGCGGGGAGCCCTATGGCTGCCTGGTGGGCGACTATGATTTCGACCACAGCGCCCCGGACGTGGAGATCCTCAACGGCATGGCCCAGATCGCCGCCGCCGCCCATGCGCCTTTTATTTCGGCGGCGGCGCCGAGCCTGATGAACATGGATACCTGGCAGGAGTTGAGCAATCCGCGGGATTTGACCAAGATCTTCCAGACGGCCGAATACGCCCCCTGGCGGTCTTTGAGAGACTCCGAGGATGCCCGTTACATAGGTCTGACGATGCCCCGTTTTCTGGCGCGCCTGCCCTATGGGGCCGATATCAATCCGGTGGATGAATTTGATTTTGAAGAGGACACCGCCGGGGCGGAGCACTCGAAGTATCTATGGTCGAACTCCGCTTACACAATGGCGACCAACGTCACCAATTCGTTCAAGATGTACGGGTGGTGTTCGCAGATACGCGGCGTGGAGAGCGGCGGGATGGTGGAGGGGCTGCCCTGCCATACCTTCCCCACCGACGACGGCGGCGTCGATATGAAGTGCCCCACCGAGATCGCCATTACCGACCGGCGGGAGGCGGAGTTGGCCAAAAACGGGCTGATGCCGCTGTCGCACTGGAAGAATACCGATTACGCCGTCTTCGTCGGGGCCCAGTCGCTGCAGAAGCCGACCGAATTCGATGATCCGGACGCCTCCGCTAACGCCCAACTGGCGGCCCGGATGCCTTATCTGTTTGCGACCTGCCGGTTCGCCCATTACTTAAAGTGCATTGTCAGGGACAAGATCGGCACCTTCAAAGAACGCGTTGATATGGAAAACTGGCTTAATAAGTGGATTACCCAATACGTCACCAGCGACCCTAGTGCCTCCGATGAAGTCAAGGCCCAGTACCCCCTGGCGGCGGCCGAGGTGGTGGTCGAAGACGTGGAGGGCGACCCCGGCTACTATTCCGCCAAGTTTTACCTGCGTCCGCATTATCAGCTGGAAGGTCTGACGGTTTCGCTGCGTCTGGTTTCCAAACTACCCTCGGCCAAGGCGGGCGGTTAATCAAAACGACAGGCCAGGCCTGATACGCCCAAGATTAACGCGTGGGGTAATGCCCCACCCTATAGATTAATGCGTGGGTCAAGCCCCACCCAACAAACAACATTCGGAAAGGAGTTAATTATATGGCTTTTGATTGCTTTTTGAAGATCGAAGGAGTCCCGGGCGAGAGCACCGACGACAAACATAAGGACTGGATTGAGCTACTCTCGTACAGTCATGGCGTCAGCCAGCCCGCGAGCGGCGCTGTCAGCAGCGGCGGGGCCCGCAGCGCTGAAAGGTGCGATCACCAGGATTTTTCGGTGGTCAAGACGCTGGACAAGGCCTCGCCCAAACTGTCCTTGTTCTGCTGTAACGGGACGCACATCAAGACGATCAAGATGCAACTGTGCCGCGCCACGGGTGAAAAGCAAAAATACATGGAGTACGTGCTGTCGGACGTGATAGTCTCCAGTTGCCGTCCGGGCGGCAGCGCTCAAGGCGGGGAGGCGTTGCCCCTGGAAGAGGTCAGCTTCAACTACGGCAAGATCGAGTGGATTTACACCGAGACGGACCACGAGACCGGCAAGCCCAAAGGCGATGTTAAAGCAAACTGGGATCTGGTTGCCAACAAAGGCGCTTAATACCGCCTGCATATTACCAGAAGACGATTCACCGGCTCTTTCTGCGCAGGAGCGTCGGCGGGGGTGGGGATTGTCCAACCATCGAGGATAGCGCCATGCAAGCGGAAGAATTATTGCAGGCCGGCCGCCTCCGCGAGGCCCTGGAGAAACTCCAGGAGCAGGTTCGGACGGAGCCGGCTAATGCCAAATATCGTGTATTTCTGTTTCAACTTCTCAGTGTGCTCGGCGAGTGGAATCGAGCACTGACGCAGTTGAAGGTCGCCGCGGATCTTGACGCCCAAAACCTACTGATGGCCCAAGTATGTCGGGCGGCGTTGAACTGCGAGGCGTTGCGGACGGAGATTTTCGCAGGGTCTCGTCTGCCGATGGTTTTCGGCGAGCCGGCGGCATGGATAGGCCAACTGATGCAGGCCAATCAAATGGTTGGTCAACAGCAGTACCAGGCGGCCCAACCATTACGGGAGCAGGCCTTCGAGGCGGCGCCGGCGATCGCCGGAGAGATTGACGGGGCGTCCTTTGAGTGGATTGCCGACGCGGACCCGCGTTTGGGGCCGGTGCTGGAGGCCCTTATCGATCAACGATATTACTGGGTGCCTTTTACATGCATTCGTCAGGTTGACATTGAGCCTCCCGCGGATCTGCGGGATCTGGTATGGATACCGGTGCAGTTTACCTGGACCAATGAGGGTCAATCGATGGGGCTGATCCCGACACGTTATCCCGGCAGCGAAACCAGCGAAGACGACGCCGTCAAGCTGGCCCGTAAGACCGAATGGAAAGAATATCCCGGAGGTCTTTGGCTGGGGCTCGGCCAGCGGTGTCTCGCCACCGATGCGGGGGAATATCCGATACTGGAGACTCGTCAGATCAAGCTGAATCAGGAAGGGCCAGCCCCCGCCGAAAAAGGTGACTGATGAACGATACATCCATGTTCAAACGGCTTCAACCCTGCCTGTTGGATCGGCTGACCGATGACAAACCCGAAGCGCAGCAGGAAAGTCGAGAGCAGCGGGTAATTTCGATGCGGCGTTACCGCAACGGAGTGCTGCGAGACCTGGAATGGTTGTTGAATTCCGGCAGTTACACCCTGGTGGAAGATCTTGATGAGTTTGCCGAAGTGGTCAAGTCGGTGTTGAATTACGGAGTTCCGGATTTATGCGGCTTGACCTTTTCCGGCATCAGTATTCCGGAACTGGAAAGAGCCCTTTTGGAGGCCATTCAATTTTTTGAACCGCGGATTCTGCCTCAATCCCTGTCGGTGCATGTGATGGCCGATTCCCAGGCGGCGGTGGGTAATGCCGTTGATTTTGAGATCAAGGGCGAGCTTTGGGCCGAACCCATGCCGGATCAGATCTTCGTCAGGACCGAAATCGATCTGGAGACCGGCCATTGGGAACTAGAGGATCGACCCGATGGATAGACGGTTTTTAGATATTTACAACCGCGAACTACAATATTTGCGGGGGATGTCCAGCGAGTTTGCCCGGGAGTTTCCCAAGATCGCCGGCCGGTTGGGGGGATTGAGCGAGTCGGAGCCGTGCCGGGATCCGTTTGTCGAACGTCTGCTGGAGGGATTTGCTTTTTTAGCGGCGCGGGTTCAGCTTAAGCTGGAGGCCGAATTTCCCCGTTTTACCCAGTCGCTACTGGAGACGGCTTACCCGCATTATTTAGTTCCCACTCCATCTATGGCGATGGTTCAGTTTCAGCCGGATCTAAACGAAGGGGGCCTGGCGGAAGGATTTGAGATACCGCGCGACACCTCGATTCAAAGCATTCTGGGCAAAGGCGACCAGACTCGTTGCGAATATCGTACGGCCCATGATGTAACTCTATGGCCGCTGCAAATCGCGGAGGGGCAGTATCATACCCGGGATCTTGGGGTTTTGGAACTGCCCGAGACGCTTTCGGGGCAGGCGGGTCTGCGTCTGCGTCTGCAGAGCACCGCCGGGCTTAGTTTTCAAGAACTCAAGATGGATGAGTTGACCGTTTATCTGAAAGGAGCCGGTCCGGTTGTCATCCAGCTTTACGAGCAACTTTTCGCCCAAACCGTGGCCGTGGTGGTTCAGCCGACCAGTCGGCCGATATCCTGGCGGCAGGTGATAGACGCCCAACAACTGCGGCAGGTGGGGTTTGACGACGATCAAAAACTACTGCCTTACGACAGCAGGTCTTTTCATGGGTACCGACTACTGCATGAATACTTCGCCTTTCCCCAGCGATTCATGTTTTTCCAACTGGCGGGCCTGAATCAGGCCTTAAAACGCTGCCAGGAAGCACAAGTTGATATTACCTTTCTGTTTCGCAACGCCCAGATCGAGTTGGAGGGCGTCGTCAGCAGGGAAAATTTTGAACTATTCGCCACCCCGGCGATCAACCTGTTTCCCCGGCATGCCGACCGTATTCATCTTACGGAGCGTTTTTCCGAATATCACGTTATCGCCGACCGCACCCGCCCCCAGGACTTTGAGATTTACCGTGTCAGTCGGGTCGTGGGCTACGGGGGAAAATCAGGCCAGGAGGAGCGGGAGTTTAGACCTTTTTACTCGGCCAAAGACCTGGGTCAAGACGACGATGAGGGGGCGTATTATGCGGTTCACCGCGTTCCGCGCACCATTTCCAGCCGCGAAAAACAATACGGGCGTCGTTCCAGCAGCTACGGCGGCAGTGAAGTATATGTATCGCTGGTCGATGTGAAGGCGGCCCCCTATCGCAGCGATCTGCGGCAGTTAGGCGTGGAGGTCTGGTGCACCAACCGCGACCTTGCACTGCATATGGCCGTGGGACAGGGTCGAACCGATTTCACCATGGAAAAGAGCGCCCCCTGCCTGGCCATAAACTGCATAGGAATTCCATCGAAGCCGCGGCCTTCCCATATCGAAGGAGAGATCGCCTGGCGGGCCGTCAGCCACCTGGCTTTGAATTACCTATCCCTGACGGATGGCAATGAGACCGAAGGCGCCGCCGCCTTGAGGGACCTGTTGAAACTCTACGGCGACGCCGGCGATCCCCAAATCAGCAAACAGATTGAGGGGATCAAGTCGGTCTCGTGCCGGCCCATGGTGCGAAGGCTTTTGGGGCGGGGACCGGTGGCCTTTGCCAACGGGTTGGAAGTTACGGTTACCTTTGATGAGGTTGCCTTCGAAGGGACGGGGGTGTTTTTATTAGGAAGCGTACTGGAGCACTTTTTTGCCAAGTATGTTTCCATTAATTCTTTTACCGAGACCGTAGTTAAGACCTTGCAGCGTGAGGAGGTGATGCGATGGCCCACGAGGATCGGCCAGAGGCAGGTGCTCTGACCCGACGGTTGGAGGAGAGTCCCTATAGCTTTGACTTCTTTCATGCCGTCCGACGCCTGGAGTGTGCCTTTGCTGATCGGCCTCGGATCGGCCTGTCGCTGCACCCCAAGCAGGATCCGGTTCGATTTTGCCAGCCGGCGTCGCTGAGCTTCGCCCCCTCGAACATCTCCGGATACCACGGGGGCGATCAGCAGACCCCCCCGCGGTTATACGTCAATTTTCTGGGGCTGCTGGGGCCCAGCGGTCCCATGCCCCTGCATCTGACCGAATACATCCGCGAACGCCAGCGTCACCATCATGACCATACCCTGGTTCGGTTCCTGGACGTTTTTAATCACCGCATGATATCGTTGTTTTATCGGGCCTGGGCCGTCAATCAATTGACGGTCAGCTTTGACCGCAAGGAAAGCGATCGTTTTGGGGTCTATCTGGGCAGCCTCTTCGGCATGGGCATGGATTCGTTCCGTCATCGAGACGCGGTGGATGATATTGCCAAGCTCTATTACTGCGGACATCTGACCTGTCCCACCAAGCATGCCGAAGGTTTGGCGGCCATCCTGAACGATTATTTTGGCTTCCCCGTTACCATTGAACAGTTCGTGGGGCAGTGGATCAAGCTGCCGCCGGCAAGTTACTGTCGGCTGGGTGAAGCGCCTCAGACCGGGCAACTGGGCCGCACCGTTATTGTGGGGTCAAAGGTATGGGAATGTCAGCAGAAATATCGAATTAAATTTGGACCGTTATGCTTGAAAGATTTTCAACGTTTGCTGCCCGGCGAATCGAGTTTGCCGCGGCTGGTCGGGTGGGTGAATAACTATGCGGGGCAGGCGTTGGTATGGGATGTACAACTAATCTTAAAGGCCCGGGAAGTGCCCCAGATCGAATTAGGTCGCACGGGCCTTTTGGGCTGGTCCACCTGGCTGAAGAGTCAACCTTTTAGACAGGACGCGGAAGACGTTATCTTGAGGCCTTCGGCGGCCTAGCGAAAAAATGCAATACAGGAGTTAATAATGGCGGAGATTAATCGTGTAACTCTGTTTGGCAAGCTCAATCAGATCGGATACAAGGCGATTGAAAGCGCCACCATTTTCTGCAAGATGCGGGGCAATCCCTACGTGGAGCTGTTGCACTGGCTGCACCAGATTCTGCAGTTACAGGACTCGGACCTTCACCGGATCATTCGGCACTTCGAGGTTAATCCGTCGCGGCTGGCCTCCGATATGACGGCGGCGCTGGATCGGCTGCCGCGGGGGGCGAGTTCCATTTCGGATCTCTCGTCGCATCTGGAATACGCCGTGGAGCGGGCCTGGGTCTATGGGACGCTGATGTTCGGCGAGGCACAGATACGCACCGGGCATTTAATCGTCGGCATCCTTAAAACGCCGGATCTTAAAAATGTTCTGCGAAATATATCGGGGGAATTCGATAAGGTTAAATTAGAGCGGCTTACCGACGAGTTCGGCAAGATTGTGGGGGGGTCTCCGGAGGAGACGATGTCGGCCACGGATGGTTCTGCGCCGGCTACTGCTGCGGTAGGGGCCGGCGAGGGTATGGCGCCGGCGGCGATGGGCAAACAGGAGGCGTTGGCCAGGTTCTCCGTCGATCTGACGGAAAAGGCCCGCCAGGGGGATATGGACCCGATCGTCGGGCGCGATGAGGAGATACGTCAGATTGTCGATATTCTGATGCGGCGCCGACAGAACAATCCCATCTTAACCGGGGAAGCGGGCGTGGGCAAGACGGCGGTGGTGGAGGGATTCGCCCAGCGGGTGGCTATCGGCGACGTGTCGCCGCCCTTGAAGGACGTAATAGTGCGGACGCTGGATCTGGGGCTGCTGCAGGCCGGCGCCAGTATGAAAGGCGAGTTCGAGAATCGCCTCCGCCAGGTAATCGACGAGGTGGAAAGCTCGCCTAAACCGATCATTCTCTTTATCGACGAGGCGCATACCCTGATCGGCGCCGGGGGCGCGGCCGGCCAGGGGGATGCGGCCAACCTGCTCAAACCGGCGTTGGCCCGGGGTACGCTGCGGACCATTGCCGCCACTACCTGGAGCGAATATAAAAAGTACATTGAAAAAGACCCCGCCCTGACCCGGCGATTCCAGGTGGTCAAAGTGGAAGAGCCTTCGGAGGAAAAGGCGCTGCTGATGCTGCGGAGATTGGCCTCAACCCTGGAGAAGCATCACCGGGTGCTGATCCTGGACGAGGCCCTGGAGCAGGCGGTGCGGCTGTCGCATCGTTATATTCCGGCCCGTCAACTGCCGGATAAGGCGGTCAGCCTGCTCGATACCGCCTGCGCCCGGGTGGCGATCAGTCAACACACCGTTCCGCCGGAGGTGGAGGACAGCCGCCGGAAGATACAGGCTTTGAATACGGAGCGGGAGATTTTGCAACGGGAGGAGTCTGTGGGGATCGACCATAGACAGCGCCATGCCGAGATAATGGAAAAGTTGCAGGAAGAAAAAGGTCGCTTGAGCAATCTGGAAAAGCGCTGGTCCGAAGAACAGAAGCTGGTGGACGCCATACTGGCGCTGCGTCAAAGACTGCGTCGTGATCTGGGCGAGCCGCTTGATAAGGCCCGGGAAACCGCCGCCGGGCCCCCTGAGGGTTCCGAAGCGGCGGACAAGCCGGAGGCGAAGGAAAAGCAGCCGTCCTCAACGGCGGATACGCCCCCGGCCGAAACGGGCAAGGCCGCCCAAGATGATCGGGAAGGTTTATTGCAAGAGCTAACGAAATTGCAGGTACAACTGGATGAGCTTCAGGGCGAAGAGCCGCTGATTCTTCCCAGCGTGGACGGACAGGCGGTAGCGGCGGTGGTGGGCGACTGGACGGGCATTCCGGTGGGCCGTATGGTCAAGAATGAGATAGAGGCGGTCCTCCAGTTGTCGGATACACTGGAAAAACGGGTGATCGGCCAGCGGCATGCCCTTGAGGCGATCAGTAAGCGGATCAAAACTTCCCGGGCCGGTCTGGACAATCCGAATCGGCCGATCGGGGTGTTTATGCTGGTGGGTCCCAGCGGGACGGGCAAAACGGAGACGGCATTGGCCCTGGCGGAAACGCTCTACGGGGGCGAGCACAACCTAATTACTATTAATATGAGCGAGTTTCAGGAGGCACATACCGTTTCCACGCTCAAAGGCGCGCCTCCGGGATACGTCGGTTACGGCGAAGGCGGAGTGCTTACCGAGGCGGTGCGGCGTCGGCCGTACAGCGTGGTTCTGCTGGACGAGGTGGAAAAGGCCCATCCGGACGTGCATGAAATCTTTTTCCAGGTCTTCGATAAGGGCTGGATGGAGGACGGGGAAGGCCGCATGATCGACTTCAAGAACACTATAATATTATTGACCAGCAATGCCGGCAGCGACCTGATTATGAACATGTGCAAAGACCCGGAACTGACGCCCGAATCCGAAGGTATCGCCAAGGCCCTCCGCGAGCCGCTGCTGAAGGTGTTTCCGGCGGCTTTGCTGGGTCGGCTGGTGGTGGTGCCGTTTTATCCGATCGGCGACGAGGTGCTGCAGGCGATCATTCGACTGCAGTTGAGCCGCATCGAACGCCGGCTGATGGAAAACCAGAAGATACCGTTCACCTACGACGAAGAGGTGGTGGAATTGGTCAACAGCCGCTGCACCGAGGTGGAGAGCGGGGCCCGCATGGTGGATGCCATTCTCACTCATACGCTGCTGCCGGCCATCAGCCAGGAATACCTGCAGCGGCTGGCGGAAGGCAAAACGATTGAAAAAGTGCACATAGGCGTCAAGGATAGTAATTTCAGGTATGAGTTCAGTTAGTTTGAGAATACGAATGTATGAGAATATGAGTGAGGGTGTAATCAATTAAAGGTAGAATGAGGCCATGACCAAACCCGCCCGCGGACCAAGATGCGACGTGCAGGATCAATACCAGCTGCTTAAGCCTTATCCCGGCGGTCGGGCCCATACCTGCACTATCGGCGGCCGCTCCTTTAGTATGACGCCCGCCTCGTGCCTCCGTCAAAGGGCGCGAGCGCAAGGTATTTATTATAACCGGGTGCTGATTGGTCGGCGGGGGGGCAAACCCGTCATTTTTGAGTATGACGGGAACGGCAGACCGGTTGATAAGCTTTCTTGCGCCCCCAAGGCCAAGCGTAGCTATTACCAGGTAAAAGACACCCTTTTTTTCGGAGAGCGCGATAAAAAGGTAGCCGAACGTTTATATCCCCAGCTAAGGCAATTCTGGGACAGCAAATTGATGCAGTTTCTGACGAGCGACCTGGTGGCCGGTCCCTCGCAGTCCTACAAGATTGGTTACGTGATCGTCAAGATCGAGCCCTCCCAAAGTTATCCCGGCGACGGGATGGTCCACCTGCAGGCGGTGCTGCAGGTAGGCAAGTCAGTGATTGTCCTGGAAGAGCCGCGTGAAAGACCTCTCCGCTGGCTAAATGACGACTTTGTGTGGTTCAGCAAACATGCGGCCTTTATGCAGATGGCCGCCTTTTCCGAAACGGTTTTGCAAATCGTGGTCGAGGTCACCGTCAGCCGAGGCAGCGGCGCCATAGGGCGATTTCTGGCCCGCAAGACCGCCAAACAAGTCGAAATCTACCTGGTCCGGAAGGGCAGGGTTTACGCCGTCCGCAAGTACCTGGAGAAAAAGTTTAGCCAACAAGTTCGGAAAAGGCTTGTCAAAGCCGGCGCCGCCCTTGGTAAGGCCACTGTGGCCTTTGCCAAGGAGTTCGCGTCGAGCTATGCCACCAGCAACTCGGAAAAGCAACTGATGGAGCAGTTGAATCAGGGTAAATTAACCTACCATGTGCTTTACCCGGCGATAAGCAGGGCATCGGGGGCGTTCACCACGACGCTGATCTCCGAGACGCTGGGCAGCGGCATCGATACCGTTTTTGAAAAGAGCGAAATAATAAAGACCGAGGCCGGCAAATTTATCTCCGCGCGGATCACCAAGCTTTTCACTGTTGATACCATCAATAATCTGACCATGGCTATCTCGCTGGCCGCGGCGGACGTTCAGGAAGGCAAAGCCAAAAGCCTGAGCGAAGCACTGCCCCAACATCTTGTCGCCCAACTGAAACAAGTTTTTCTGAATGAGGTGAAGGCCTCTGGCGGCGCTTTGGCGCAAGCGAGTTAATAATACCGGGAGGAATAAAAATACCCAAGAGCCTCTAATAAAAAAAAGAAAATTCTACTTTATTGAGGTAAACGATAATGGCCAAGACGCAACAACACAGGTTGGTAGCCGTGAACACGCCTTTGGGAGAGGATGTATTATTATTGCGTAATTTCTCCTATTCGGAGGCTTTGGGTTCGCTCTTTGAGATGGAGCTGGAGCTGCTCAGCGAGAAAAACGACATCAAATTCCCCGAGATCGTAGGCTGGAACGTGACGGTACGGCTGGCCCTGGCGGATGACAAGACCCGTTATTTCAACGGTTTTATAAGTCGCTTCAGCCAGGCGGGTCAGGAGAACGGTCAGGCCCGGTACCGCGCGACGGCGAGGCCCTGGCTGTGGTTTTTGACTCAGACTTCCGACTGCCGCATCTTTCAAAATCAGACGGCGCCGGAAATTATCAAACAGATTTTTCGGGATGCGGGTTTTACCGACCTGCAAGATGACCTCCAGGGCAACCATCGCCCGTGGGAATACTGCGTCCAATATCGAGAGACTGATTTCAACTTTGTCAGCCGTCTGATGGAACAGGAAGGCATCTACTACTACTGGAAGCACGAAAACGGCAAACACACGATGGTCCTGGTGGATGACTCATCGGCTCACGCGGCCTATCCGGGATATCAGCAAATTCCATATTATCCGCCCACGCAGCAGGCGCGCCAGCAGGATTATATATTCGAGTGGTCCATCGAACAGCAAGTGCAGCCGCGGATTTATACCCACACCGACTTTAATTTTGAAACTCCGCGCAGCGACATAATGGCGTCCCGCAAGATTGACCGAAAGGACGGGGCGGAGGATTTCGAGATATTCGATTATCCGGGCGAATACACCAATGTCAGCGAAGGAGAAACTTACGCGCGGATCCGGATTGAAGAGATTCAGGCCGAATGTGAAACGCTGCGGGGGGAGACCACGGCGCGCGGCATTTCGGCGGGATTCACCTTCTCCCTCACGAACCACCCCCGCCCGGATCAGAATCGCTCTTATCTGGTCACGACTGCTTCCGTTTCCGCGGCGGCGCCGGATTACACGTCCGGGGGATCCGAAGAACAGGAGTTTAGTTGTTCGTTCGCGGCGCTCGACGCCACTCAGCCCTATCGCCCTTTGCGGATCACGCCCAAGCCCACGATTCAGGGCCCCCAAACGGCCATGGTGGTGGGTTCATCGGGGGAAGAAATAGACACCGACAAATATGGACGGGTCAAGGTGCAGTTCCATTGGGATCGCTACGGCAAGGCCGACGAAAACAGCTCCTGCTGGGTCCGCGTGGCCCAGATCTGGGCGGGGAAGAGATGGGGCGGCATAACCCTTCCCCGCGTGGGTCACGAAGTGATCGTCGAGTTTCTGGAAGGGGATCCGGATCGACCCATTATCACCGGTGAGGTCTATAACGCCGAGACC